>NZ_JBFAQT010000012.1:0-187780 GCF_040678895.1 Kitasatospora sp. NPDC049258 | reverse complement strand
GCCGGCGGCCTGAGCGCCACCGTCATCCTCGGCGAACTGGACGGCGCCCGCTCCCCGGGCACCACCCACTCACCGCTGGTCGGCGCCGACCTGACGCTCGCCGAGGGCACCGAGGTACGGGTGCCGCTGGAACGGGACTTCGAGTACGCGGTGCTGACCATGTCGGGGTCGACCGAGGTCGACGAGGTCCGGTTGGCGCCCGGCTCGATGCTGTACCTCGGCAGCGGGCGCACCGAGCTGCCGCTGCGCGCGCTCACCGACGGCTCGCTGCTGCTGCTCGGCGGCGAACCGTTCGAGGAGAAGATCGTGATGTGGTGGAACTTCATCGGCCGCACCGGCGAGGAGATCGCCCGGGCCCGGGCCGACTGGGAGGACGGCCCCCGCTTCGGCCAGGTGCACGGCTACGCCGGCGACCGGCTGCCCGCTCCCCGGCTCCCCGCCCTGCCGCTCAAGGCCCGGGGGCGCACCCGCTGACCGCGGCCGGGTGAGCGGGACCTTAGGGCACCGTTAGCGGGTCCTGTCCGGCCGGTGGCCGGGCTCGGGTTGCTCCTACGATCGTGCTCGTCGGTGGCCGGCTCGGCCCGATCGCCGAGTCCACCGGGCCGCTTGGGAGGGCGGTCCGGCGACAGCCGTCGAGGACCTCTCCCCTCGTACCGGCGCCGGCACCGGCGCCCGGTGGACCGCGGAACCTGCCCTCCGCGGTCCACCTCGGGCCCCGGTCAGAACTCCTCGGGCTCCGCCGGCTCGGGGTCCAGCAGGCCGGAGCGGGCGCACAGCACACCCGCCTGGAAGCGGCTCTCGGCGCCGAGCATGTCGGTGATGTCGGCGATGTGCTTGCGGGTGGTGCGCAGCGACATGCCCAGCCGGCGGGCGATCGTCTCGTCCTTCAGGCCGGCCGCCAGCAGCCGCATGATGGTGCGGTCGAGGTCCTTGGCCACCCGTTCGAGCCCGTCCACCGCGGCGTCGGAGAAGGGCTGGGCGTAGGTCCAGGCGTTCTCGAAGACAGCGCACAGGTAGTGCACGATCGAGGGCTCGCGGATCACCACGGCGCCCCAGGTGCCGCGGCGCTCGGGGATGAACGCCAGCTCGCGGTCGAAGACGATGAGCCGGCCGAACAGGTCGTGGGCGGTGCGGTACTCGGCGCCCAGCGCCGAGGCCACCGCCACGTAGGCCTGACTGGGTGCGTTGAACCTGGCGGTGTGGTGGTAGAGCGTCCGCATCCGGACCCCGCGCGCCAGCGTGGCGGCGTCCCGCTCCAGCGCGTCCTCGAGCACCTCCGGTGCGCGGTTGCCGCCGGGTTGGCTGGTCGGCATCTCCTCGCGGCACTCGGCCGAGGCGCGGTTGAGCGCCGCCCGGACCTCCGGCAGCCCGGGGATCAGCTCGACCTCGTGGGCGGCCGCGCCGCTGCGGTCCCGGTAGTACTCGCGCAGGGCCGCGAAGTCGGCCTGGATCTGGTGCAGTCGGTCCGGGGCGCCTTCGACTGCGACCTGCGCCACCCGGCCCGCGCCGACTCCTCGCTGCGCCTGCGGCAGGGCGAAGTCCTGTACCTCCCGGCCGAGTTCACCCTCCGGCTGAGCGGCGCCCGGACCAGCTCCACCGCCCTCCTGCTCACCCTGGACGCCCCTGCGGGGAGAGGGCGGGCGCTCGGCCGGGTCGTGGAGGGAGGATGAGCACCATGAGCGCGCCCACCCGGAAGTGCTCGATCACCTTGCCGCGGGACCTCGCCGAGGCCAGCCGCGCCCGGAGCGGCCCGTCGGGGCTGTCGGCCTACGTCGCGGCGGCGGTCGCCCGGCGGGTCGAGCGGGACGGCCTCCATGAGCCGATCGACGCCGCCGAGGCCGGGCACGGCCCGGTAGGCACGCGAGAGATCCAGCAGAAGCGCGCGCCGCTCCGTCGCACCCGTGAGGAGCTGCACGGCTGAGCTCGCCCTGGCGCGCGCCGCCGGCCGCCGTGTGATCACTCACCGGCGCGGCCGCGGCAACCCCGGCGGCGGCGGTGCATCTCCGCACGAACCGGCCGGCCCTGAACCGGACGCTGCCGCGGCGCAGTTGCTCGCCTCGCCGGTTGGCCACGGCCCTGACCGCCGACCCCGTCGACCCGGTGGTGCCGTCAGGGTCCGACGGCCGGGGTGTCCGTCGGGCGGGCGGTGGGCAGGAGGGCGGTGAGCAGGGGCAGGGTCAGCCCGAGCCAGCCGGCCGCGAGCAGCCAGCTGCCGAGGACGTCCAGCGGCCAGTGCACGCCGAGGTAGACCCGGCTGAGGCCGACCGCCGCGGCGGTGACGGCGAGCAGCGCCAGCACGGGCGCGGCGAGGCGGCGGCGGACACAGTGCGCGACCGCCCAGGCCAGCAGGCCCGCGGCGACGGCCGCGGTGAAGGCGTGGCCGGAGGGGTAGGCGTAGCCGCTGGGCGAGGCGGCGACCCAGTCGGCGGCCGGCGGGCGGGGCCGGGCGAAGGCCTCCGCGAGGCCCCGGCGGAGCAGTTGGCCGAGCGCCAGCACGGCGACCGGTGCGAGCAGCCGGACGAAGCGGCGCCGCGGGACGAGCGGGTGCCGGGCCGCGAGCACCCCGGCCAGCACGGCGGCGAGGTAGGGCGGGACGCCGGTGCCCAGGTCGGTCAGGACGCCCACCGCCTGCGCGGCCGCGGCGGGGCGGTGGGTGACGGCCCAGGAGTGCAGCGACAGCTCTCCCGGGAAGGGCCGCCAGCCGTGCCGGGCCAGCAGCGCGGTCAGCAGGCCGAAGAGCAGCAGCGGTCCGACCGCGGCCCGCACGACGGTCCGGACGGGGTTCGGGTCGCCGTCGGACGCACCGTCGGACACGCCGTGGGACACGCCGTCGGACCGGGGCACCGGCGAGCACCTCTCGTCGTCGGGAGCGGCCGCGACAGCGACCGTCTACATCAATGTCGTCACTCTAGACGGGTCACCCCGGCCGGGTCAGCCCCAGGTCGTAGGCGAAGATCACGGCCTGCACCCGGTCCCGGGCACCGATCTTCGCCAGCACCCGCCCGACGTGGGTCTTGACGGTGGATTCGGCGAGCACCAGGCGCTGGGCGATCTCCCCGTTGGTCCAGCCCCGGGCGATGGCGACCAGGATCTCCCGCTCGCGCTCGGTCAGCGCGGCCAGCCGCGGGTCGCCGGCCGGGTCCTCGCCGGGCCCGCGCAGCGGCAGGTGGTGGGCGTAGGCGTCGAGCAGCCGCCGGGTCAGCCCGGGGGCGATCACCGCGTCGCCCGAGGCGACCGCGCGGATGCCGGCCAGCAGTTCCTCCGGCAGGGCGTCCTTGAGCAGGAAGCCGCTGGCCCCGGCCCGCAGCGCGGCATGGGCGTACTCGTCCATGTCGAAGGTGGTCAGCACCAGCACCCGGCAGCGGCCGCCGGCGGCCACGATCCGGCGGGTGGCCTCGATCCCGTCCATGCCCGGCATCCGGACGTCCATCAGCACCACGTCGGGCCGCAGTTCGGCGGCCCGCCGTACCGCCTCGGCGCCGTGCCCGGCCTCGCCGACCACCTCGGTCTCGGGGTTGCTCTCCAGCAGCATCCGGAAGCCCAGCCGCTGGAGCGGCTGGTCGTCGACGATCAGCACGGTGGTCACGGCGCGGAGCCTCCGGGGTCGGCGGGCGGGGTGAGGCTGAGGAGCGCTTCGACCGTCCAGCCGCCGCCCGGCGCGGGGCCGGCGACCACGGTGCCGCCGTAGAGGGCGGCGCGCTCGCGCATGCCCGCCAGGCCGTGACCCTCCTCGTTGGGCGGCGCGGCGCTCGGGCCGTCCGGCGGGCCGGTGTCCTGCACCCGGATCAGCACCGTGTCGGCCTCGACCGCGACCTGGAGCTCGGCCCGGGTGCGGGTGCCCGCGTGCTTGAGGGTGTTGGTGAGGGCCTCCTGCACGATCCGGTAGACCGTCAGCTGGGCCGCCCGGTCCAGCGCCTCCAGGTCGCCGCCGGTGCGGTAGCGGACCTGAGGTCCGGCGGCCCGCACCCGCTCGCAGAGCTCGTCGAGGTCGGCGACGCCCGGCTGCGGGCTGAGCTCGGGCCCCTCCCGCTGCTCGCGCAGCACGCCGAGCATCCGGCGCATCTCGCCGAGCGCCTGCCGTCCGGTACCGGCGATCAGCTGCAGCGCCTCCTTGGCGCGCCCGGGGCTGAGCTCCGCCGCGTACGCCCCGCCGTCGGCGAGGCCGATGATCACCGACAGGTTGTGACCGATGATGTCGTGCATCTCGCGGGCCACCCGGGCCCGCTCGGTCGCGGCCGCCAGCTCGGTGCGCTGGTCACGCTCGATCTCCAGCCGGACCGCGCGCTCGCGCAGGGCGGCCAGGTGCGCCCGGCGGATCCGCAGCACCAGCCCCAGCGCGACGGACGCGGTGGCCGCGCTGGCGAGGAAGAACAGGGCGTCCCCGAAGAACACCGCGCTCGACAGCCGCACGGCGGCCACCCCGAGCGCCGCGGCCATCACCGCGCAGGCCCAGGGCAGGTGCCGCAGCCGACCGTGCAGCGCCAGGCTGTACAGCGAGATCAGCAGCGCCACGTCGGCGCGCAGCCAGACCATCGCGGCCCACTGCGCCGTGAACACCGCCACGATCACCGCGAAGGTCGCCGACGGCGCCCGGCGGCGCCACCACAGCGGCAGCACCAGCGCGAGCTGCCAGGCCAGGGTGGCGGGGGTCGACAGGTGGGCGATCCGGACCCGCAGCTCGTGCGGCCCGCCGTCGTGCACCAGGTCCGGGACGCAGAACAGCAGGAAGCAGGCGGCCACCGTCGCCGTGTCCAGCAGCCACGGGTGGGCCTGGTCCAGCCCGCGCAGCCGCTGGCCGACCCGGGCCAGCCGGACCACCACGGGGTGCCCCCACAGCGGTTCGAGCCCCTGCGGCGGGGGCGCCGGAGCGGTGGCGGGGCCGGCCCGGGTGCCGGAGTCGTCAGTGGTCACGGAGGTCACCTGTCCATAGTGGGTGATGGCCGGCGGCCCGCCGCCGAGGCGGGCCGCCGGCCGTCACCCCGGAGCCGGGCGTCGGCGCACCGGGGGCGTCACGGCGCGTCAGGCGTCGGTGCGCACCAGCCGCCAGGCCGCCGCACCCAGCGCCAGGGCGGCCCAGGCGAGGAAGACCAGCAACCCGGTGGTCGGGCTCAGCGTGGTGCTGTCGTGGTGCAGGGTGAACATCGCCTCCCCCGCGTTGCTGGGCAGGTACGGGCTGATGTGGTCCTGCCAGGAGGTGGGCAGCAGGCTGACCAGGCCGGGGATCAGCATCAGCGCGGCGACCAGCACCGAGATCCCGCCCGCCACCGAGCGCAGCAGCGCGCCCAGGGCGGCGCCGATCACCCCGACCAGTGCCAGGTAGAGCCCCGCACCGAGCAGGCTGCGCACCACGCCGGGGTCGGAGAAGGTGAGCGCGGCCGGGGTACCGGCGACGATCCCGCTGCCGATCAGGAAGGAGGTGAACGCACCCGCCGTCCCCACCACCAGGGCGACCGCCCAGTAGACGGCGGCCTTGGACCAGAGCACCGGCAGCCGGCGCGGCACGGCGGCCAGGGTCGAGCGGATCATCCCGGTGGAGTACTCACCGGCGGTGACCAGCACGCCCAGCACGCCCAGCGCGAGCTGGCCGAAGTTGGTGCCGAACAGCGACAGGCGGACGGCGGTGGCACCCGCGAAGTCCCGGTCCATGTGCCCGCCGGAGGTGATCCGGTGCTTGTACTGGGCGGAGGCGATCACACCGAAGGCGATCACGAAGAGCAGCGCCAGACCCAGCGTGATCCAGGTGGAGCGCAGCGACCACAGCTTGGCCCACTCGGCGCGCAGCACCCGGCGGCCGGTGACCCGGTAGGCCGGGCGGGCGGGCCGGACCTCGGACGGCTCCGCGGGGTGGATCGGGGCGATGGTGGTCATGCCACCCTCCCAGGGGTCTCGATGCCGGTGGTGGTCCCGTGGTACTCGACGGCGTCCCTGGTCAGGTCCATGAACGCCTCCTCCAGGGACACCGCCCTGGCGGTCAGCTCGAACAGCGCGATGCCGTGCTCGGCGGCCTTCAGCCCGATCTCGCGCGGGGTCAGGCCGGTCACCTGGAGCTCCTCGGACCCGGCCCGGCCGGTGATCTCGACGGCGGGGCCGGCCAGCACCTCGCGCAGCCGGGCCGGGTCGGCGGTGGCCACCTTGACGGTGTCGCCGCCGGCCTGCCGGACCAGGTCCTGCACGGTGGTGTCGGCGAGCAGCCGGCCGCGGCCGACGATGATCAGGTGCTCGGCGACCAGCGCCATCTCGCTCATCAGGTGCGAGGAGACGAAGACCGTGCGGCCCTCGGCGGCGAGGCCGGTGAGCAGGTTGCGGATCCAGAGCACGCCCTCCGGGTCCAGTCCGTTGACCGGCTCGTCCAGCATGACCGTGGCCGGGTCGCCGAGCAGTGCGGCGGCGATGCCCAGCCGCTGGCCCATGCCGAGCGAGAACGCCCCGGCGCGCTTCTTGGCCACCGTGCGCAGACCGGTCAGCTCGATCACCTCGTCGACCCGGCGGCGCGGGATGCCGTGCGTGTACGCCTGGGCCATCAGGTGGTCGAAGGCCGAGCGGCCCGGGTGGATCGACTTGGCCTCCAGCAGCGCGCCGACCTCCTGCAACGGGGAGGTGTGCTCGGCGTACCGGCGGCCGTTGACCGTCACCGTCCCCGCGGTCGGGGCGTCCAGGCCGACGATCATCCGCATGGTGGTGGACTTGCCCGCCCCGTTGGGGCCCAGGAAGCCGGTCACCGAACCCGGCTTGACCGTGAAGTCCAGCCGGTCGACCGCCGTCTTCTCGCCGTACCGCTTGGTCAGCTGCTGCGCCTCGATCATCGGTGCTCCCTCGCGCTCGGGGCGCCGGCCGTCCCGGGCCGCCTCACCGGCCACGCTAGACCCGCCCGCCCCGGGAACCGTGGTACCCGGGGCGGGAACCTCGCCCGGCCGGTGGTACCGCGGTACTACGCCCCACCTGCGGCGCAGTGACCCGGGACGGCAGGACCGAACCCCCCGGCCACGGCCGGCAGGGGGGCGGAAAACCACTTCCCCGGGCCGCCGCCCACTCCCTGGACTCCTCACGATCCGCGCGCCGCAACCACCTTGCGGCGCGCTCCGTGACGAGTGGGGGCAGACCGGCCGTGCGCTACCGCACCGCTGTCGTCGTCCCCTCGTCGCGGTACGAGGTTGTGCGGCGAGGTGCACGAGGGCACCACCGTCACCGACTTCGACCCCCAGGAGCGCGACCGCGGGATCACCATCTTCGCCGCGGCGGTGAGCTGCGCCGGGGACGGCCACCGGATCAACCTGATCGACACCCCCGGCCACGTCGACTTCGCCGACGAGGTGGAGCGCTCGCTGCGGGTGCTCGACGGCGCGGTCGCGGTCTTCGACGCCGTCGCCGGGGTCGAACCGCAGAGCGAGTCGGTGTGGCGGCAGGCCGACCGGCACGGGGTGCCGCGGATCGCCTTCGTCAACAAGCTGGACCGCGCCGGCGCCGACCTCGACGCCGCGGTCGAGTCGATCCGCCGGCGGCTGCACCCGGCGCCGTTGGTGGTCCGGCTGCCGATCGGTCGGGAGGACGGCCTCACCGGCGTGGTCGACCTGGTCCGGCTGCGCTCGCTGGTCCGGGCGGACGGCGGCGAGGGCGGCCTCCAGGAGGGCCCGGTGCCGGACGCCCTGCTGGCCGAGGCGCAGCGGCGGCGCGGCCTGCTGGCGGAGGCGGTGGGCGAACTCCACCCGGCGGCGCTGGAGGAGTTCTGCGCGCGGTCGACACTCTCCGCGCCGACCCTGACCGCCGCGCTGCGCGACCTCACCCGCACCGGTGAGGGCGTGGTCGTGCTGTGCGGCTCGGCCTACCGCAACCGCGGGATCGAACCGCTGCTGGACGCCGTGGTGGCGTACCTGCCCTCGCCGCTGGACGTGCCCGCGGTGCGCGGCACCCTGGACGGCGCCGAGCAGGAACGGGCCGCCGACCCGACGGCGCCGTTCGCCGGGCTGGTGTTCAAGGTGAACTCCACCACCACCGGCCGGCTGACCTTCCTGCGGGTGTACTCCGGCACGGTCCGCAAGGGGGACACGGTGCTGGACGCGGGCGCCGGGCGCGGCGAGCGGGTCGCCCGGATCCTGCGGGTGCAGGCCGATCGGCACGCCGAGGTGGAGCAGGCGGTGGCCGGGGACATCGTCGCGGTCGTCGGGCCGAAGGCCGCGGCCGCCCCGGTGGTCACGGTGGCGGTCGAGGCCCGTCGCGGCACGGACACCGATCGGCTGGTGTCGGCGCTGGCGCGGCTGGTGGAGGAGGACCCTTCGCTGGTGGTGCGGACCGACCCGGAGACCGGGCAGACCGTGCTGCCCGGGATGGGCGAACTGCACCTGGAGGTGCCGGTGGAGAAGATCCGCCGGGCGCACGGGCTGGAGATCGGCGCCGGCCGGCCGCAGGTCTCGTACCGGGAGACGGTCGTCGCCGGGGTGCGGGGGCTGGTGCACCGGCACGTCAAACAGGACTGCGGCGCGGGCCAGTTCGCCCAGGTCGTGCTCGATGTGGAGCCGCTGGACGGCGAGTTCGCCTTCCGGTCGACCGTGGTCGGCGGGCGGGTGCCGCAGGAGTACGTCCGGGCGGTCGAGGCCGGCTGCCGGGACGCGCTGGCCGAGGGGGCCGCTCGCCGGTCACCCGGTGACCGGGCTGCGGGTCACCCTGACGGACGGGGCGACCCATGTGAAGGACTCCTCCGAGCCGGCCTTCCGCACGGCCGGCCGGCTCGCGCTCCGGGAGGCGCTGCGGGCCTGCACCATGGTGCTGCTGGAGCAGGTGGCCGAAGTCACCGCCATGGTGCCGCAGGAGGCGGTCGGCGGGGTGCTCGGTGACCTCGCGGCACGGCGCGGCCGGGTCTGCGGCTCGACCTCGCGGGCCGGCACGGCGGTGCTGACGGCCACCGTGCCGCTGGCCGAGCTGTTCGGCTACGCGACCCGCCTGCGCAGCCGCACCCAGGGCCGCGGCACCTTCACCACCCGCCCCGCCGGCCACACCCCGGCCCCGCGGTAACCGGCACCTGACGGCCCCGCCCACCCACGGGCGGGGCCGTCAGGCGCCATGCCCGGCGGCGAACCGGACGAAGGCCTGCCAGGCGGCGCGATCGAACGCCAGCACCGGCCCGGCCTGGTCCTTCGAGTCACGGACCTGGACGGCGCCGGCACAGGCGGCCACCTCGACGCACTGGCCACCCTCCTCGCTGCTGTAACTGCTCTTGATCCAGCTCCTGGATGCCGTCCGGTCCACGTTCATAGCTCTCCCAGCAACTCCTCGACGAGCCCCAGCGACTCCTGAGGCGTGAGCGCCTGAGCACGGAGGATGCCGTATTTGGCCTCCAGCCCCCGGACCAGATGCCGCTCCGTGTGTACGTGGCTCACATTCTGCACCTCGACGTAGGCGACCCTGCGGCCGTCCTTCGTCTCGATCAAGGTGAACGGCCCCGCGAGCCCCGCGTGCTGGTCGCGATGCAGGGGCATGACCTGGACCTCGACGCTCCGTTGCTGGCCGACGAGCAGGATCTGCTCCAGCTGACCACGCAACACGCCTCCCCCACCGATCGGTCTGCGCAGGACGGACTCGTCCATGACGAAGCTCATCATCGGCGTGGGCCGCCGGGTGAACAGACCTTGCCGCGCGAGCCGGGCCGACACCCGCTGGTCGATGACGTCGTCGTCGAGCGGCGGCCGCATCATCGAGAAGACCGCCCGCGCATACTCCTCCGTCTGCAACAGGCCGTTCACCACGAGGGCGTCGTACACATGCAGCTCGACGGCTTCCGCCTCCAGCCGGGCCGCGTCGCGGAAGAACGCCGGGTACCGGGCCCGTGCGACCTCCTCCTTCATCGCCCGCAGGACCCCGCCCGCGTTCAGCACCTCGTCGGCCTTGTCGATCAGCTCGGGCTTGGGGATCCGCCGGCCGAGCTCGACCGAGGCGATCTGGTCGTCGCCGTACCCCAGCCGGGCCCCCAGCTCACTCCGGGTCAGCCCCTCGCGCTCCCGCAGGATCCTCAACTGCCGTCCGAAGCACCGCAGGAAGCCCGCTCCGTCGTCCTGTTCCGTCACCTTCGCCACCTCGCCGGAAACGATCCGTACAGCACGGCCCGGTACGCCTTCGCCGTGGCCCCGGGCTGGGGGGTGCCGACCGCACCGCCGGGGTCGGCCAGGTGATCCGTGAGCGGACGGTAGCACGGCGTGACGGACCGTCGCTTCCCCATCCCGCAATCCCGCCCGCCACCGCCGTACACGCCACCGGATCGGCCGTACAGACCCCGGCAGTACGCGCGTCGCCCCTGGTCGGCCGCCTGCGGCAGCGGCACGCTCGACGCCATGGAAGCCCTGCACCGCCCCTCGCCGGGCGCGCCGCACATCGCCCCGCCCGCACGGGAGTTCGCCATGCGTTTCAGCTCCACCCCGCGCGGCGCGCGCCTCGCCCGCCGGCTGGTCTCGCACCGGCTCGACGACTGGGGGTACGGCTACGCCTCCCCGCTCAACGAGACCCTCACCCTGATCGCCGCCGAGCTCGCCGCCAACGCCGTGCGCCACGGCCACGTCCCCGGGCGGGACTTCGAGGTGCGGCTGACGGAGTCACCGGACGTGCTGCGCGTCGAGGTCTCCGACACCCGCACCGAGCGGACCCCGCCCGCCGTCGCGGAATTCCCCGCCCCGGAGGCCGAGTCGGGTCGGGGCCTGCTCCTGGTCGGTCACCTCGCCGCCCGCTGGGGCACCGCGCCGCGCCCGGCGGCGCCGGGCAAGACCGTCTGGGCCGAGTGCCCGCGCTGAGCCCCCGTCGCTCACGCCCTCGCGCGCACGCCGTCCAGGGCGATGGCCAGGACCCGGTCGCGCTGGCCCTCGTCGGGGAAGGCCACCGAGCTGATGCCGGAGACCAGGCGCAGCAGGTCGTCGATGCTCATGTCCGGTCGGACGTCGCCGGAGGCCTGGGCGCGTTCGAGCAGCGGGGTGGCCGCGTCGTACATCGACTGGCGGCACGCCAGGAAGATGTCCGACTCCTCCGCCTCCAGCGCCTCGCGGATCGCGCGCTTGGTGAGGGTGTAGGCGACGAACCGGCGCAGCCAGCCGGTCAGCGCCTCCCACGGCGGCTCGGCGGACAACTCCGCGGCAAGCAGGCCGAGTTCGTCGATCTCGTTGGCGTAGACCGCCTCGAAGAGGTGCCGGCGGGCGGGGAAGTTGCGGTAGAGCGTGCCGATGCCGACGCCGGCGCGGCGGGCGATGTCCTCCAACGAGGCCTCCGCCCCCTGCTCGGCGAACGCCTCGCGGGCGGCGGCGAGCAGCGCGTCGAAGTTGCGCGCGGCGTCGGCGCGGCGCGGGCGCTGGGCGGCGAGGAACTCGCTGACGATGACCTGTTCCGGCACGGGGGACCTCATCTCGGACACCGGGGTTGAACCGGAGGTGTGCCTCCGCTAATCTGGAGGCATGCCTCGACTTTACCAGTGAGGCGTCCCGGTCGCCCTGCCGTCGTACGGCACCGCGCCCCCTCCCGAGCCGGCACCGGCCTCACCGCCGCCCGCCCCGTCCCGCCCCGTCCCGTCCCGTCCTCGCGCTCCCCCCGGCCGCCCTCCTCGGGCCGGCCGGCTCCGTCCCGCGTCCCGAGAGGGTCTCGATGAACCGCCAGTCCAACCGCCTCACCTTCGGCGTCCTCGCGACCGGCGCGGGCGTGTTCGCCCTGCTCCAGTCGCTGATCACGCCCGCCCTGCCGACCGTCCAGGCGGCGATGCACACCTCGCAGTCCACGGTCACCTGGGTGATGACCGCCTATCTGCTGTCCGCCTCGATCTTCACGCCGATCCTCGGCCGGGTCGGCGACCTGGTCGGCAAGAAGCGCACGCTGGTCGCCGCGCTGGTCGCCCTGCTGGTGGGCTGCCTGGTGGCCGCGCTCGCCCCGAACATCACCGTGCTGATCGTCGCCCGGGTCCTCCAGGGCATCGCCGGAGCGCTGTTCCCGCTGTCCTTCGGCATCATCCGCGACGAGTTCCCGGCCGCTCGGGTGCCCGTCGGCATCAGCAACCTGTCCGCGGTGATCGCCGTGGGCAGCGGTCTCGGCATGGTGCTGGCCGGACCGATCGTCGGCGCGCTCGACTACCGCTGGCTGTTCTGGTTCCCCGTGATCATCGTCGCGATCACCGCGCTGATCGCCCACCGCTACGTCCCCGAATCGCCGACCCGCACCGAAGGGAGCGTCAACTGGCTCGCCTCGCTGCTGCTCTCCGCCTGGCTGGTGGCTCTGCTGCTGCCGATCAGCCAGGCCTCCCGGTGGGGTTGGGGCTCCGCGACGGTGATCGGGCTGCTCGCCGCGGCCGTGCTGCTGTTCGCCCTCTGGGCGCGGGTCGAGGCCCGCTCCCGCAACCCGCTGATCGACCTGCGGATCATGCGCCTGCCGGCGGTCCGGACCACCAACACCGCCGCGCTGCTCTTCGGCGGCGGCATGTACGCGGTCTGGGCCTTCCTCCCCGGCTTCGCGCAGACCCCGTCGTCCGCGGGGTACGGCTTCGGGTCGAGCGTCACCGGCGCCGGCCTGCTGATGCTGCCGATGCTGGTCGCGATGTTCGTGGCCGGCATCCTCGGCGGGCGCCTCGCCGGACGCTTCCCGGCCAAGGCACAGCTGACCACGGGCGCCGTCCTCGGCTCGATCGCCTGCGCGCTGCTCGCCGCCCGGCACGGGCAGCAGTGGCAGGTCGCGCTGGCGGCCGGCGTCTTCGGCCTCGGCATCGGCCTGGCCTTCGCCTCGATGAGCAACCTCATCGTGCAGAGCGTGCCGGCCGCGCAGACCGGCGCGGCCACCGGGATGAACGCCAACATCCGCACCATCGGCGGCTCGATCGGCGCCGCCCTGATGTCCGGCCTGGTGACCGGCCACCTCCAGCCGTCGGGCCGGCCCTACGGCTCCGGCTACACCCACGGCTTCACCATGCTGGCCGTGTTCTGCCTGGCCGCCGCCCTGGCCGCGCTCCTGGTCCCGACCCGGCGCACCGCCTCGATCACGGTCGCCGCGGCGGCTCCGCAGCGGGAGAGCGTCCGCAGCTGAAGCCCGCCTGGGCGGGGCCCGGCGAGGCGGCGGAAACCGGGTGCACGCGCGGGGGCGGGCTGGCAGCATGCCGCCATGCAACCCACCGCCGCCACCTCCGCCGATGCCGCGCTCGATGCTCTGGAAGGCCTGGCGCTGGGTGACGCCTTCGGGGAGCGCTGGTTCCCGCTGTTCCGGCCGGCCCGGCAGGCCTTCGACGAGATCCGGGAGCGCCGGATGCCGGAGGAGTCGCCGTGGCACTGGACGGACGACACCGCGATGGCGCTGTCGGTGCACCGCGTCGTGACCCTGCACGACGCCGTCCACCAGGAGCAGCTGGCCGAGGCCTTCGCCGCGACCTACCTGGCCGACGCCTACCGCGGCTACGGCCACGGGATGCACCAGCTGCTGCCCAGGCTCGCCGCGGAGCCGTCCGGTTGGCGCACCGAGACGCGCAGGCTGTTCGGCGGCGAGGGCAGCCTCGGCAACGGGGCGGCGATGCGGGTCGCGCCGCTCGGCGCGTGGTTCTGCGCGGACCTGGAGGAGGTGGCCGAGCAGGCCGCCTTCTCCGCCGAGGTCACCCACGCGCACCCCGAGGGCGTCGCGGGCGCGGTGGCCGTGGCGCTGGCCGCCGCCCTGGCGGCCCGCAGCCGGAGCGGCCCCGCGCCGCACGGCCCGGAGCTGCTGCGCGAGGTGGCCGGGCGCACGCCCGCCGGGGCGATCCGCGACGGGCTGCGCCGGGCCGCCGAGCTGCCGGCCGACACCGAGCCGTGGCACGCCGCCGACCTGCTCGGCAACGGGCAGCGGATCCGCGCGAGCGACACGGTGCCGTTCGCGCTGTGGTCCGCCGCGCACCACCTGGACAGCCTCACCGACGCGCTGTGGACGACCGCGGAAGGGCTCGGCGACGTGGACACCACGTGCGCGATCACCGGCGGCACGGTGGCCGCGCGGACCGGCCTGGCCGAGGTCCCGAGTGCCTGGACCGAGCGGCGCGAGCCGCTCCCCGCCTGGGTCCACGAAGGCTGAACCGGGCCGCCACGCGCCACCCGCTCCCCGTATGCTCACCGGACCGCACCGCCGCACCCGGGCGCCCCGCCCCGGGCGGATGCGGGCCGGGCAGCGCGGCGTGATCATGGACAGACGCCGGTGATGTGCGTGACGAGGGAGAGCGGCAACGGTGCACAGCGAGGCACCCGAGGGCGACGACCGGGCCCGCGCCCCCGCCCCGGCGGGCGGCGGTGACCCGGAGCTGCTGCGCGGCGCGCTCGACTGCGCGCCGACCGGCATCGCGGTCGCCGACGCCCACCTGCGCTGGCGCTACGCCAACCCCGCCTTCGAGCGCGCCACCGGGGTACAACCGGGGGAGCTGGTGGGCCGCCCCGCGGCCGACTCCGCGCTCGCCGCCGCCGCGCCGCTGCTCGCACGGGCGCTGGCCGACCCCCACGACGACGGGACGACCGGCCGGCTCCCACCCGAGGGCGGCGCGCCGGGCTTACGGCTGAGCTGCCGGCGGGTCACCGTCCACGGCCGGACGGTCGGCGTGGTCGCCGTGCTGGCGGCCGCCGCCGAGGACCGCGCCGCGGACGGCGCCGCAGGCGGTGAGCCGGACACCGGAGCGGACCGCGCCGCGGCCCGGCTGGCCACGGTCAAGGCCGCCTCCGGAGAGATCGGGACCACCCTGGACCCCGACCGGACCTGTGCCGAACTCGCCCGGTTCGCGACCGCCGAGGGGCTCGCCGACATCGCGGCGGTGGACCTGCTGCCGATCGGCCGGACCCCGCACATCGGCGACCGGGTGCGCCTGCACCGCGCCGCGCTGGCCACCGGGCCGCTCGGCGGCGCCGACACCTCGGCGCTCGCCCGGCCCGGCGGGAGCGTCCGCCACCACCACGACTCCCCCACCGCCGAAGCCCTCGACACCGGCCGGACCGTCAGCATCGACCTGGGCAGCACCCCGCCGGCCGCCGGCGGCGGTGCGGCCGGCGCCGACCCGGCCGGCTACCGGGCAGCCGGGGCCCGGCACCTGCTGGTGGTGCCGCTCGCCGCCCGCGGCCACATCCTCGGCGTCCTGCAGCTGGGCCGGCTGCCCGGCGCGCGCCCCGGCTTCACCGACCACGACCTCGCCCTGATCGGTGACCTCGCCGGTCACGCCGCGCTCGCCATCGACAACGCCCAGCGCTACACCGGCTCCCAGCACGTCGCCCTCGACCTGCAGCGCGCCCTGCTCGCCAAGCCGGCCAACCCCCACCCCAACCTCGAACTCGCCACTCGCTACCTGCCCTCGGGCAGCAGCTCGGTGGTCGGCGGCGACTGGTACGAGACGGTCCGGCTGCCCTTCGGCCGCACCCTGCTGGTGATCGGCGACGTGATGGGCCACGGGGTCGAGGCCGCCGTCGACATGAGCACCTACCGCTCCATGCTGCGCTACACCGCGAGCATGGACCTGCCCCCGCACCGGATCCTGCGCCAGCTCGACACCCTGATCACCGAGAACGAGTCCTCCCGCCCCGCCACCTGTCTGCTCGCCCTCGCCGACCCGGCCCGCAACCGCTGGACGCTCGCCAGCGCGGGCCACCTCCCGCCCGCCCTGATCACCCCGGGCCGGCCCACCGAACTCCTCCAACTGCCCACCGGCCCACCGCTGGGCACCGGCCTCGCCGACTACGAGCAGACCATCCGCCCGCTCACCCCGGGGCAGACGCTGCTGCTCTACACCGACGGCCTGGTGGAGCGCCGCGGCGAGGACATCGACGTCTCGCTGGCCAGGCTCGCCGACCTCCCGCTGCCCGCCTCCGGCGACCTGGACGACCTGCTCGACACCGTCCTGCACCACCTGGCCGGCCGGCCCGCCGACGACGACACCGCCCTGCTCGCCGCCCGCCCACGCCCCCGCTGACGGCGCCGCCCGCCGCACCATCGGTCACGCCACCGCCCGCATCACCGAGGCGGAAAGGCGCTTCGCCGCGCCCGCGCGGAGAATCGTCTGAGGCACCGGATCGAGGAGGCCACCGTGGACCAGGATCCCGGCGCACCGGAGGAGGCGGCGCTGCGCGCGGTCGGAGTGCGTCTGCACCTGCGCTTCGACGACACCTACGGCGCGGACGCCGTCGAGCGGGCCGTGGACACCGCCCGGCACAGCTTCGACACCAGTCCGATCCGCTCGTTCATCCCGATCCTGGTCGAACGCCAGGTCGCCGACCGCCTGCGCGCCGCCGACGCCGCCCGGCCGACGGACAGCGCGGCCGGCTGACGGACCGCGCCGCCGGCCGACCCCGCCGGGCCGGGCCGCCGTCAGGTCCGGGACTTGGCGCGGACGTGGATCCGCTCGCCCTGCCGTCCGAACAGGCTGAGGACCTCGACGGGCCGCCCGTCCGCGCTGCTGAACCAGTGCGGCACGCGGGTGTCGAACTCGGCCGCCTCCCCGGCGCCGAGGACCAGATCGTGCTCGGCGAGGACGATCCGCAGCCGCCCGTCCAGCACGTACAGCCACTCGTAGCCCTCGTGCGCGCGGAGCTCCGGCTCGGAGCCCCGGTCAGGGATGATCATCTTGTAGGCCTGGAGCGGCCCGGGGCTCCGGGTCAGCGGCACGAAGGTGCCGCCGTTGGCCAGGGCGCGCGGGGTCAGCCTGACCCGGGGATCTCCGACCTCGGGAGCGCCGACCAGGTCGTCCAGCGGCACCCGGTAGGCACCGGCGAGCGGCAGCAGCAGCTCCAGGCTGGGGCGGCGCTGTCCGGACTCCAGCCGGGAGAGGGTGCTCTTGGAGATGCCGGTCAGCTCGGAGAGCGCCGCCAGGGTGAGACCGCGCTTGTCGCGCAGCCGCCTGAGCCGCGGCGCGACCTCCTCGAGGACCGCCTGGTAGGTCGGTACTTCGTCCATGCCGGCCATTCCATCCCGCTGTCCCGGAATCGGCAACAGAAATTGCCACCCGATCCGGCGAGGTGCACGCTCCTCGGCATGAGCGCACACCACCACCACGGCAACGGCCACGAGCACCAGCAGGGCCACGGGCACGGGCACGGCAGCACCGAGATCGACTGGGCGGCGATGGCGGCCCACCTGGAGCGCAACGGCGAGGTGCAGCTCCCGGCCCTGCGCGGGACCGCGGCCCGCCTCCGCGAGCTGCTCGGCCCGGACCGCGAGGTCCGCCGGATCCTCGACGTCGGCAGCGGTCCCGGCGTGATGACCTGCGTCCTCGCCGAGACCTTCGCGGACGCCGAGGCGGTCGCCGTGGACGGCGCGCCCGGGCTGCTGGAGCACACCCTCGCCCGCGCCGAGCGGCTCGGCCTCCGCGGCCGGGTCGGCGTCCGGCACGCCGAGCTGCCCGAGGGACTGCCCACCGCGGACGGGCCCGGCGGGGGCGGTCTGGGCCCGGCCGACCTGATCTGGAGCAGCAAGGCCGTGCACCACCTCGGCGACCAGCAGGCGGCGCTGACCGGGCTGGCCGGGCTGCTGCGGCCGGGCGGCCTGCTCGCCATGGCGGAGGGCGGCCTGCCGGTCCGCTTCCTCCCCCGCGACATCGGCATCGGCCGGCCCGGTCTGCAGGCCCGGCTGGACGCCCTCCAGGAGGACTGGTTCGCCACCATGCGGGCCGAACTGCCGGGCAGCACCCCGGTGGTGGAGGACTGGCCCGCGATGCTCGGCCGCGCCGGGCTGACCGACACCGGCAGCTTCACCCTCGTCCTCGACCTGCCGGCGCCGCTGGACGACACGGCCCGGGCCTTCCTGCACGCCCAGCTCACCCGCCTGCGGGAGATGGGCGAGGCCTTGGACGCCACGGACCGCGAGACGCTCGACCTGCTGGTCGATCCGCAGGCGCCGGAGGGCATCCTGCGCCGGCCCGACGCCTTCCTGCTCTCCGCCACCACGGTCTTCACCGGCACCCGCCCGGCCCGTTGACCGCGCCGGGCGCCGTGCGCCGGCAGGCCCGCGGCGCCCGCCACCTCGCCCGCCGTCGTCCGACGGCCGGCCCTCGGGAGTCACCCGGTAGATCGGAGCCCACCTTGAAGTCGCTCACCGCAGGACCTGACGAGGCCACGGCCGCACGGGCGAAGGGAACACCGGCGGTCCGGTGGGCGCTGGCGGGCCTCTCGCTCTCCATGCTGCTGTCCTCGCTCGGCACCAGCATCGCCAACGTCGCGCTGCCGACGCTGGCACAGGCCTTCGACGCCTCGTTCCAGCAGGTCCAGTGGATCGTCCTGGCCTACCTGCTGGGCATCACCACCCTGATCGTCAGCGTCGGACGCCTCGGGGACCTCACCGGCCGCCGGCGGCTGCTGCTCGCCGGGATCCTGCTGTTCACGGCGGCCTCGGTGCTGTGCGCCCTCGCGCCCACCCTCTGGCTGCTGATCGCCGCCCGGGCGGCGCAGGGGCTCGGCGCCGCCGTGATGATGGCGCTGACCCTGGCGTTCGTCGGTGAGACCGTGCCGAAGGAGCGGACCGGCAGCGCGATGGGGCTGCTGGGGACGATGTCCGCGATCGGCACCGCGCTCGGCCCCTCGCTGGGCGGCGCGCTGCTCTCCGGGCCGGGCTGGCGGGCGGTCTTCCTCGTCAACGCGCCGCTGGGCCTGATCACCCTGCTCCTCGCGTACCGCCACCTGCCCGCCGACCGGCGGGAGGCCAGGACCGACCGGATCCGCTTCGACGGGCTCGGCACGCTGCTGCTGGCGCTGACCCTCGCGGCCTACGCGCTCGCCATGACGATCGGGCACGGCCGCTTCGGGGTGCTCAACCTGGCACTGCTGCTGGCCGCCGCCGTCGGGGTCGGCGTCTTCGTACGCACCGAGGCGCGGGCCGCCTCGCCGCTGGTCCGGCCGGCGATGTTCCGGGACCGGCGGCTGAGCGCGAGCCTCGCGATGAGCACGCTGGTCTCGACGGTGATGATGGCCACGCTGGTGGTGGGGCCGTTCTACCTCTCCAGGACGCTCGGGCTCGGCACGGCCCTGGTCGGGCTGGCCCTGTCGGTCGGGCCGGTGGTCGCCGCGCTGACCGGGGTGCCGGCCGGTCGGGTCGCCGACCGCTTCGGCGCGGCGCGGACGACCGCCGTCGGGCTGGTCGGGGCGGCCGCCGGTTCCGTGGCGCTGGCCGTGCTCCCGTCCTCGCTCGGCGTGGCCGGCTACCTCGGCCCGCTCGTGGTGATCACAGCCGGCTACGCGGTGTTCCAGACGGCCAACAACACCGCGGTCATGGCGGAGGTCCGGCCGGAGCGGCGAGGCGTCACCTCCGGTCTCCTCAACCTGTCGCGCAACCTCGGGCTCGTCACCGGGGCCTCCGTGATGGGTGCGGTGTTCGCCCTGGCCTCGGCGACGACCGACGTCGGCACCGCGGGCCCGGCGGCCGTCGCCACCGGGATGCGGGTCACCTTCGCCGTGGCGGCGGTCCTGATCGCCGCCGCCCTCGCCCTCGCCCTCGGCAACCGGGCGCGGCCGGCCTGAGCCGCAGGCCGGGCGGGGCGCCCAGCCGGGCGGGGCGCTCAGCCGGCCGGGGCGCTCAGCCGGCCGGGGCCGCCTCGCGCAGGAAGCCGGCCAGTAGTTCCGTCACCTCGGCCGGCCGCTCCAGGCCGGGGAGGTGGCCGGCCCAGGGCAGTTCGAGGTGCCGGGCGTCGGGGAGCAGCTCGGGCAGCCGGGCCGCGATCTGCCGGAAGTCCGCGACGTCGTGGGCGCCCGAGACGGCCAGCGCGGGAGCCTTGATCTCCGCCAGGTCGACCTCGACCTTGAGCCGCCCGGCTCCTTCAGGAGCGGCCAGTTGCACCTCGAAGGCGTCCCGCTGCATCCGGCGGACCAGCTCGCGGGCCGCCTCGTCGGCCTCCGGGCCCAGCCAGGTGGCGACGTTGAGTTCCACCGCCGCCGCCACGTCGCCCGCCTCGAGCAGGGTGTCCTCCCGTCCGCCGAACTCGCGCAGTTCGGCGGACGGTTCGTGCCCCGGCAGCCCGGCACACAGCAGGGCCAGGGCGGTCACCCGGTCCGGCCGGCGGGCGGCGACCTCCAGGGCGACCTGCCCGCCGTACGAGGAGCCGACCAGCGCCGCCCGCTCGATGCCGAGCGCGTCCAGCAGTTCCAGTACGTCCGCCGCGTCGTTGTGGCGCCGGGCCGGCAAGGGGCTGCGGCCGAAGCCCCTGAAGTCGCAGCGCACCACCCGGTACCCGGCCTCGGCCAGCGCCGTCCACTGCGGATCCCACATCCTGCGGTCGCACACGGCGGAGTGCAGCAGGACCAGCGCGGGGCCGTCCCCGGTCACATCATGATCAAGAGTCATGCCGCAGACCCTAGAGGGCGGCCGGACGGAGCACCTCCGATTATCGCCGGCGCCCCGCCGCCGGCAGGCCTGGAGCCCGCCACCCCGCGGTGCGGGTGACGGGCTCCCAGGGGCGGATCCGGCGGGCGGATCGGTCGGGCGGATCCGGCAGGCGGATCAGTCGCGCAGGGCGAGCAGCAGGGCCGGCACGATGAGCAGCAGCAGCCAGGGCTCGGCGAGGGTGACCACGCCCAGGCCGGTGTAGACGGCGGCCTCGGCGGCCCGGCGGCGGGTGCGGCGGCGCTTCTTCGCCGCCTTCTTGTCGGCCTTCCGCTCCAGCTTGCCGTCCTGCTGCGCCTCCTGCGGCGCGTCCTGCTTCTCGAACGGCTGCGGCAGTTCGTCGCGGTTCTCGAACATCGGGTACTCCTCGGGGGTTGTTTGCGTATGCGGTGCGGTGAGCGGTGGGTCGGAGCGCCGGGTCAGGCGAGGTCGGCGTCCGGGATCCAGGAGCCGTGGATCATGGCGGGCACCCGCCGGGGCAGGTGGACGGTGGCGACCGGCGGCAGGCTCAGGTCGGAGGCGTCCAGGACGAGCAGCCTGGAGGCGTCGGCGTTCAGGTCGCTGACCACGGTCAGCAGGTAGCCGGCATCCTCGTCCGCGCCGTCGGCGGCAGCCACGAACACGGCCTCGCTGGGGAGTTGGCCGGTGCCGACCGGCCGGAGCTGGCGGGCGCCGGTGGCGCGGTCGTACTTGACCAGGGTGTGGTTGCCGATGCCGAGGTCGTTCGGGAAGGCCAGCGCGTACTGGTAGCGGTGCTCGCGGCCGATGAAGGCGTCGTTGATGGTCGGGAACTCCACGGTGAGGTCGTCGGTCTCCTCCTCGCCGACCCGGCCGGTCGCCAGGTCGATGGTCCAGCGGCGGCTGCGCGAACCGGAGTTGGGCTCGGCGCCGCGATCCGGGGCGCCGACCCACCAGTTCCACGAGCGCTGCCAGCCGGTGCGCCCGACGGAGGGGCCCTCGACGACGATCCGCCCGCGGCCGTCCTCGTAGGCGTTGGCGAGGTGCATCGCGTAGCCCTGGCCGATCTCGAACCAGCGGACCTTGCCCGCGCCGCCCGCACCGCGCGGCATCACCCCGATCCGCGAGGACTGCGCGTCGCTCCAGCCGTACGGGATGCCGGAGTGCTCGGCCGAATCGAAGGTGACCGAGCCCTCCAGGAAGACCACGTGGTGCTCCGTGATGGCGAAGTCGTGCTTCAGCGCGGCGCTGGCGCCCGGCACCTCCTGGCTCTCCAGGACCTGGCCGTCGGCCGAGGCCACGTGGTGGATCAGGTAGGGCGGGAAGGGCGAGGAGGCGAAGAAGTGCAGCTCGCCGGTGGCCGGGTCCTCCTTGGGGTGCGCGGTCATCGCCGAGGTCAGCCGGCCGCCGAAGTCGTAGGCGCCCACCGTCTCCAGGTCGGCCGTCAGCTCGAACGGGAGGTTCGCCTCGCACAGGGCCAGCAGGCGGCCGCCGTGCTCGATGACGTGGGTGCCGGCGGTGCTCGCGGTCAGGTCCGGGCCGTGCTCGGTCAGGTAGGGGGCGCCGTCCAGCGCGGGGGTGTGCACCCAGCGGTTGCGGTACCACTCGGCGCGGCCCTCCCGCAGCCGGATGCCGTGCACCATGCCGCTGCCCTTGAACCAGTGGGTGGGCGTGACACCGGGCTTCGGGTTGTGGCTGTTGCGGATCAGCCGGCCGGTCAGCTCCGGCGGCAGGGTGCCTTCGACGGTCAGGTCGGTGGCGGTGACCTCGTCGGCGACGGGGGTGTAGTGGCCGGTCAGGTAGGGCTTGCTGGTCATCGTGGGGTCTCGTCTCTCGGGTGCCGGCGGGTGCGGTGAGGGCTGCGGTGCGGTGGAGTGAAGTGCGGTGCGGTGCCGTGCGGTGCGGTGCCGTCAGCGGCGCTCGGCGCGGGCCTTCAGCTGGCCGAGCCAGTCCTCCAGGGACTGCCGGAGCGCGTCCCCGAGCAGCTCGGGCTCGGCCTCGACCGGAGCCCCGGCCCAGGACTCCTCGGTGCTCACCGTCACGACCCCGTCGGCCTCCTCGAAGGTCCACACGTGGATGCCCTCGATGCCCTGCACCGGGCCGCCCCAGACGATCCGCTCGCCGGGCACCAGCTGCTGGACGGTGGAGGTGATGTCCAGACCGTGGGTGCGCCAGCGGAAGGTGGCACCGGGGGCGAGCGGGCCCTCGATCGACGCCCGGGTGATGTCGCGGTTCCAGTCGACCCAGGAGTCGATGTCGGTGTGCAGGCGCCAGACCGAGGCGAGCGGGGCGTCCACCGTGGTCGACAACCGGACGACGACGGGGGCGTTCTCGTCGATCGTGACGTCGGGCCCGGTGAGGGCGGCGGTGTCGATGTCGACGGCGGCCTCGATGGCGGTGGCGATGGCGGCCTTGGTGGCGGCGTCGGTGGCGGTGCGGTCGGTGCTCATGTCGGGCTCTCTTCCTTCGATCGGTCTGGCTCTTATGTGTGGTTAACCACTCACTTATCGGCCCGAAGAAACGGCGGCCCCCTGCGGGTGGGCCGCCGCCCCACGGGCGGATCCTCAGTAGTGCCGGATGCCCGCCGTGAGGGTGCGCGTCCAGGGCGCGTCCACCTTGTCGGCGTCCATCGCGGCCACCAGGTGGCACAGCATGCCGACGGCGAAGAACTCCTGGACCTGCCGGTCATCACCCCCGGAGGCCCCGCGGACGTACTCGACCATCCGGGCGTACCCGGCGCGCACGGCCTCGCGGATCGCCGGCTCGGAGACCGCGGCCGCCTGGGCGTGCATCTGCACCAGCAGCAGGTCGCTGTCGCTGATCAGACGGGCGTACGCATCGCCCATCGCGTCGAGCACGGCCTCCGGGGAGCTCCCCGGCGCGGCAGCCGCGCCGGCCTCCAGGCTGGCCCGCACCCGGACGAAGCAGTACTCCACCACCGCGACGAACAGCGCCTCCTTGCTCGGGAAGAGCCGGTAGACGTACGCCTGCGAGATCCCGGCGGCCTTGGCGACCTCCGTGGTCGTGGTGCCGAAGTACCCCCGCGAGGCGAAGGCTCCGATCGCCGTGCGCAGCACCGTGTCGCGGCGCTCCTCGGCGGTGGAGAGTTGGCGTTGGCGTTCCGTTTGCATGTGAGTACTCAACCACTCACACTTTTGGCTGTCAACCCCGGCCGCCTCCGCGCAACGGCGAAGGCCGCCCCCGCCGGTGGCGGGAACGGCCTTCGGCCCTGCGCGGGCGCGATCCGGGGGCCGGGAAGCGGGCCGGATCGGGCGGGATCGGTGAGGATCAGGCCGCCGGCGCCGGGTAGGTCGGGTACTCGACCCCGGAGACGTGCTGGACGACCCGGACGACCTGGCAGGAGTAGCCGAACTCGTTGTCGTACCACAGGTAGAGGATCGCGTTGTCGCCCTCGACCTTCATGGCACCGGCATCGACGATCGAGGCGTGGCGCGAGCCGATGAAGTCGCTGGAGACCGCGTCCGGGGCGCTGATGAAGTCGATCTGGCGCTTCAGCGGCGAGGTCAGCGACACGTTGCGGAGGTAGTCGAGGACGTCCTCGCGGGTGGTCTCGCGGGCGAGCTGCAGGTTGAGGATCGCGATCGAGACGTCCGGCACCGGGACCCGGATCGAGCTGCCGCTGATCTTCGCCTTGAGGTCGGGCAGCGCCTTGGCGACGGCCGAGGCGGCACCAGTCTCGGTGATCACCATGTTGAGCGCCGCCGAACGGCCACGACGGTCGGAGTCGTGGTAGTTGTCCAGCAGGTTCTGGTCGTTGGTGAACGAGTGGACGGTCTCCACGTGGCCGCGCAGCACACCGTACTTGTCCGCCATCGCCTTCAGCGGCGGGACGATCGCGTTGGTGGTGCAGGACGCGCAGGACAGGATCTGCTCGTCCGGCTTGATCGTGTCGTGGTTGACGCCGTGCACGATGTTGGGCACGTCGCCCTTGCCGGGCGCGGTCAGCACCACCTTGGCGATACCGGGGCGCAGGTGCTTGGAGAGCCCCTCGCGGTCGCGCCACCGGCCGGTGTTGTCGATCAGGATGGCGTCGTTGATGCCGTACTCGGTGTAGTCGACCGTGGTCGGGTCGTCCGAGTAGATCACGGTGATCTCGTTGCCATTGGCGATGATCTTGTTGTTCGCCTCGTCGACGGTGATCGTGCCGTGGAACTGGCCGTGGATGGAGTCACGCCGCAGCAGCGACGCCCGCTTGACCAGGTCGTCGCCGCGGCCCTTGCGGACCACGATGGCGCGCAGCCGCAGGCCGTTGCCCGAGCCGGTCTTCTCGACCAGCAGGCGGGCGAGGAGGCGGCCGATCCGGCCGAAGCCGTACAGCACGACGTCGCGCGAGTCGCGGCGCTCCAGCTTGTTGGCCCCGGTGGCGCCGGCCACGGCCTCCGCGGTGAACGCCTCGACGGTGAGGCCGCGGTCGTCGGCGCGGTAGGTCGCCGCGAGCATGCCGATGTCGATCTGGGAGGGACCGAGATCGAGGGTGGTGAGAGCCTCCAGGAACGGCAGCGTCTCGGTGACCGAGAGCTCCTCGCCGGCTATCTGGCGGGCGAACCGGTGGGTCTTGAGGATGCTGACCACCGACTTGTTCACCAGGGAGCGGCTGTGCAGCAGGACGGTGACGTCCCGCTCACGGTGCAGCCTCCCGATGATCGGGATCATCGACTCCGCGATCTCCTCACGGTTCATCCAGTTCGTGAACACGTCTTCGTTGACAGTCACAGGTCCATCTTTCGAGCTAGGCGATGCCTACATGCTAGCTTTGGGACTTTTCGATCAAGGCAGCGGGCCACCCGGAGCGGCCCGCCACCGCCGCCCAGCCGCCCAGGTCAGGCCGCCCCTGCCGGCCCGGGCGCGGCCCAGCGGGCGCGGTCACTGCCGCCCGCCGCCCGCCGCGACCGGCCGCAGCCGGAGCAGCGCGCGGGCCGGCAGGCCGGTCGCACCGAGGCACAGCAGCACGGCGCCGGCGGACAGTGGCAGCGCGGTGCCGGCCGGGACGTGCGGGGCCGAGCCGGTGATCGCCCGGGTGATCGGGACGAGCGTGACCCAGGCGATCACCCCGCCGATCGACAGCCCGGTCGCGGCCACCAGCAGCGCCTCCCAGCGCATCATGCCGCGCACCTGGCGCCGGGTGGTGCCGGCCAGGCGCAGCAGCGCCACCTCGCGGCGCCGGTCCAGGACCGTCATCACCAGGGTGTTGGCGGCGGTGACGGCGGCGAAGCCGCCCAGGACCCCGGCCATCACGGTGTTCGCCCAGGCGCCGATCTCCCGGTCCTTGTCGGTCCGGGCCAGGTAGCCGGCCCGGTCGGTGACCGTGCCCCCGGCGGGGCCGGCGACCGCGGCCAGCGCGGCCGCGACGGCGGCCCGGTCGGCGCCGGGCGCGTCCGCGATCAGCACCTGGCTGTCGTAGCCGGCGGTGACGTGCTGCACCACGGCCGCCCGGGGCAGCAGCACCTGGCCGAAGCCGAGGCCGCGTCCGTAGGTGGCGACCACGGTCGGGCGGGCCTCGGTGCCGTCGCCGAGCCAGAGCGGGGCACGGTCGCCGACCTTGACGCCGAGCGCGTCGGCCAGGCCGGTGTCCAGCGCGACGGTGTCGGCGGAGCGGCCGAGGTCGGCGAGCGAGCCGCTGCGCACCCCGAGGTCGAGCACCCGGGGCAGCTTCGCCGGGTCGCCGCTGATGCCCAGCACGTTGGCGGTGGCGAGGATCCCGCCGTCGCGGTAGACGGCGCCGGTGCGCAGCACGCCGACGGCGGCCTCCACCCCGGGCACCGCGGCGGCCCGGTCGGCGGTGGCGGCGGGCAGGCCCGGGCCGGCGCTGCCGAGCACCTGGTCGGCGGTGACCCCGGCCTGCAGCTGCTCGCCGGCGACGTGGCTGACGGTGCTCTGCATGAACAGCAGGGTGCCGCAGAAGGCCGTGACCATGACGATCGGCGTGATCGCGGAGGCCAGCCGGCGGGCGTTGGCCCGGCTGTTGTCGGCGGCCAGCGAGCCGGCGGCGCCGGCTCCGGCGCGGAGCGGGAGCCCGAGCACCCGGGCGGCGGCCCCGGCCAGCCAGGGGCCGAGCAGCGCGACGGCCATCAGGAAGCACATCACCACGCCGAGCGCGGTGTTGGCGGCGTTCGACCCGTTCAGGTTGGCGGCGAGCACGGCGAGCGTCACCCCGCCGGCGGTGAACACCAGCCCGGTGACCGTCCGCACCGGGCCGGGGCGGACGGGCTCCACGGCGGCGGCGCCGAGGGCCTGGCCGGGCCGCATCCGGGACGGCCGGCGGGCGGCGAGGAAGCCGGCGGCCAGCGCGGCCAGCGAGCAGCCGCCGACGGCGGCGAGCATCGGCACGGGTCCGACCTCCAGCGCGACCGCCCGGGGCACCGCGCCGCGGTCCGCCAGCTCGCCGAACCACCAGTGGGCCAGGGCCAGTCCGGGGAGGATGCCGACGGCGCCGGCGACCGGCCCCACCAGCATCGCCTCGGTGGCGATGGTGCGGCGGATCTGGCGCGGGGTGGCCCCGATGGCCCGCAGCAGGGCGAACTCCCGGGCGCGCTGGCCGGTGGCCAGGGCGACGGTGCTCATCACCACGAAGACGGCGGTCATGGTGGCGACCCCACCGAAGGAGCCGCCGAGGGCGATCAGCATGGTCCGGCTCTCGGTGAGCGCGGGCTGTTCGGCGGTGCCGCGGGCATCGCCGGTGAGCACCCGGGCCGCGCCGCCGACGGCCCGGCGGACCTGGTCGGCGAGCGCCTGCGGAGCGACGCCGGTACGCGGCTGCACGGCGATCGCGTCGACCCGGCCCGGGTGGCCGCCGAGGCGGTCGGCCACCTGGTCGGCGAACCAGGCGGTGGCGGCCGCCGGCTGCTGCGGGCCGGCGGCCGGCGTGGTGGCGAGACCGGAGATCCGGTACGTGGCGGTGCCACCGGGCGCGGTGAGCGCGACCGAGGCGCCCGGGGCGAGGTGGGCGGCGCGCGCGGTGTCCGCGTCCAGCACCACCTCGCCGGCGCCGGGGGCGCGGCCCTCGGCCAGTCGCTCGGCCGGGCCGGCGATGCCCAGCGCGGCGAATCCGCGACCGGTCAGGGCCGGCAGGGCACTCGTACCGGCCTGGTCGGCGGCGCCCGCCGGGATCGGGAACGCGGTGTCGGGGCGGGCGGCGGCCACCCCGGGCTGCTCGGCGATCCGGGCGGCCAGGGCCGCGTCGACCCGGGCCCGCTCCGGCACGGCCTGCTCCCGGGTGTCGGTCTCCTCGCCCGTCCTGACGGTGATCGAGACCGTCGGGTCGGCCGCGACCACCACGGGTGTGTCCGCGTACCGGACCGGCGGCACGCTCGCGGTGATGCCGGTCTGCAGCAGCGTGCCGCAGGCCATGATGACGGCCGCACCGAGCAGCAGGGCGATGAAGGTGCCCGCGAAGGAGGCGGGCCTGAAGCGCACCGAGGCGCGCGCGAGTCCGTTGCTCATGCCGCCGCTCCCAGCGGGCGCGCCGAGAGCGCGACCATCCGGTCGGCGACGGACTGCGGGTCCGGGTGGTGGAGGTCGCCCGCGAAGGCGCCGTCGGCCAGGAAGAGCGCACGGTCGGCGAACGAGGCCGCCACCGGGTCGTGGGTGACCATGACCACCGTCGCGCCCATGGTGTCCACGGCGTGCCGCAGCAGACCGAGCACCTCGTGGGCGGTGCGGGTGTCCAGCGCGCCGGTCGGCTCGTCGGCGAAGACCACGTCCGGCCGGGTGATCAGCGCGCGGGCGATCGCGACCCGCTGCTGCTGACCGCCGGAGAGCTGGCCGGGCCGCCGTCCGGCGTGCTCGCCGAGACCGACCTGGGCCAGCAACTCCCGCGCCCGGCCCCGGTCCTGGCGTCCTCCGGCCAGGCGCTGCGGGAGCAGGACGTTCTGCAGCACCGTCAGCGAGGGGAGCAGGTTGAAGGACTGGAAGACGAAGCCGATCCGGCTGCGGCGCAGCTTGGTGAGCCGGTTCTCGCTCAGCCGGGTGATCTCCTCGCCACCCAGGTACACCTCGCCGCCGTCCGGACGGTCCAGGCCGGCCGCGCACTGCAGGAAGGTGCTCTTGCCGGATCCGGAGGGGCCCATGACGGCGGTGAAGCTGCCCCGGGCGAGCGTCAGGTCGACCCCGCGCAGCGCTTGCACGGCCTCGCCGCCCCGCCCGTAGCTGCGCCGGACCGCGCGCAGCTCGATCGCGGCAGGGGCGGCGGGGCGCCCGTACGGCCCGGCCTGTTCGGCGTGGGTGCGGTCGTGGCGGGGTGCCATGGTGGAGCCTTCCGTCCGGAATCATCACTGGTCAGCGACGAGTTCCAGGCTAGGAAGAGCGCACCCGCCGCACCATGGAGGCCACCGGCGGACCGACGGTGGGGTTATCCCCACCCCTGGCGCAGCCCCGGTTGCGGCCCGTGGGCGACGGCCGGGGCGGGCAGCTCGGGGGCGTCGGCGGCGCTCGGCCGGTGGCCGGCCTTGCGGTGGTAGCGGACCGTCAGGAGCAGGGCCCGGGTCAGGGTCTGGTCCCATGCCGCCAGGCCGTCCCGCAGCAGCAGCCGGCGGGCCGTGGTGGCCTGGATGCTCGCGTGGACGGTGTACGAGGCGGGGTCGGCCACCGTGGCGAGGCCGGCCAGGGCGTTGAGGCAGTGCCCCATCAGCTCCGCCCCGTTGGGCGGGGAGGAGAGGATGAGCAGCCGGCCGAGCGCCACCACTTCCTCGAAGGCCGTCCTGGCCCGGAACGGGGTGCCGTCGGGGAACACCGCCGGTACCTGGGACCAGAGTTCGGCCGCCTTCTGCTCCAGGCACCTGATCGCTCTGGCCCGGAGCACGACCCCTTGCTCGTGGCTCGACCGCGTGGCGGGACGTCGCGAGAACCGGCTCACAGATCGCTCTCCTCGGTTGGTGGTCGCGGTGCGCCGCAGCGGGTGGCCGCGGCCGCGAGCATCCGGAGTCGGGCGGCGCCGGGGGCCCGCGTACCCGATGGTAGGAGCGGTGCGCGGGCTTCGGGGGATCCCTCACGGACCCCTAGGGTTGCGCTCAGGTTCGGCTAAGGCTCCCGCTCAGGTGACGGTCCAGGTCTGGTTGGTCTGGTGCACGCCGCAGTACCACAGCTGCACCGTGGTCCCGTTGCCGGTACGGCCGTTGTAGACGTCCAGGCACAGGCCGGAGCGCACCCCGACCAGGGCGCCGCTCACCCCGGTCCGCCACTTCTGGTTGTCGTCCTTGGTGCAGGGCCGGACCAGCACCGGTGTGCCGGGCTGCACGGAGGCGTTCCACGGGTCGAGGCAGTCGCCGTCCCGGTCGCGGACCTCGCCGGAGCTGGTGAGGGTCCACTGCTGGCCGTGGCCGCCGTCGCAGTCCCGGATGTCGACCCGGGTGGCCCCGCTGGCGGTCAGGCACCGCCCCGAGGCCGCGCTGACCAGGATCTTCAGGGTCGGCACGGCGGCCGCGGACGACGGCGAGGCGGTGGGCGAGGGCGAGTCGGTCGAGGGCGACGGTGAGGGCGAGGGTGACGGTGAGGGCGACGGCGAAGGTGACGGCGTGGGAGAGGCGGCCGGCGGCCGGTTGGACGGCAGCTGGGGCGCCGCGACCGAGGTGCTCAGCCCGTCGGGGGTCGTGACGACGGCCAGGACGGTGACGGCCGCGGTGGTGGCCACCATCCCGGCAGCCAGCATGCCGACGACCTGGGGTGCTCGCAGCCGGGCCTCGATCGCCGGGTAGACCCTGCGCCGGTCGACCCGGCCGCGGCCGGCCGGGCCCAGGGCCGTCGGCAGGCCGGGGCCGGTCAGCGGGTCGGAGGTCGGCTGCGAGCCGGGCCCGGTCGGTGGGCCGGCCGGCCCGACGGGCACCCGGGCCGCGGGCAGCCACTGGGTCCGCGCCTCCTGGAGAGCCGCTCCCGGGGCCGCTCCGGGGGCCGCCCGCGCCGCGTGCTGCCAGCCGCACCGGCATCCGTACGTCGGCCCGGTCCGCTCGCACGCCGCGCACCGCGGTGCTGCTCCCATGGCAGAACTCCTGTCCTCAGCCGCCGGTCCCGGCGGCCACCGCCCGCCCTGGTCACCCTGGTCACCCTGGTCACCCTGGTCACCCGTTCAGGAGATGCAGGGGCCGGACCGGAATAACAGAAATCTCCTGGCCGACGCCACGGCCCCGGTTCAGGCCTGCCGCCGCAGGCGCCGGCGCTCCACCACGCGGCGGCGCCGGTGGCCCCAGGACGCGGCGAGACCGCGCTCCGGATCCGGCGCGAGCCCGAGCACCACCTCGACGTGCGCGCCGCCCAGCCGGCTGCGGAGCAGGCGGACCCGGCCGCGGGTGGCGTTGGCGGCGCTGTGCGCGATGTCCAGCCCGAGGCCGGTCGATCCGCCGGTGCTGGCGCCGCGGGACAGCGCACCGTCCGGGTCCGCGATGCCGGGCCCGGCGTCCTCGACCACCAGGACGACGCTCTGCGCGGTCCGCAGCACGCTCACCCCGAAGGCCGTGCCCTGCGGGGTGTGCCGGAAGACGTTCCCCACCAAGGCGTCCACCACCGCGGCCAGGTCGTCCTCCGGGAGCTGGACGCGGGTCGGCTCGTCGGTGGCGAGGAAGGTGCACGCCCGGCCCTGCTGCTCGGCGAGCATCGACCAGAAGCCGACCCGGCGCCCGGCCACCTCGGCCACCCGGCAGGAGGCCGCCGGGCCGGCCCCGGTCGCGTCCCGGCCGTCGGCACCGGCCCCGGACGGCGCCGGCCGGGTGGACCGCGGGGTCTGGGCCGCGCGGATGATCGAGTCGAGCTCGGACTCCAGCTGGCGCACCGCCGATCCCAGTTGCGGCGAGCCCGGCACCGGCCCGATCCGCTCGGAGGCCACGGTCAGCGCCATCAGCGGTGTCCGCAGCCGGTGCGAGAGGTCGGCGACCAGCTCCCGTTCGCTGGCGAGCAGCTGGGTCACCCGGTCGGCCATCGCGTTGAACGCCAGGCCTGCCTCGTGCAGTTCCGCGGGGCCGGCCGGCTCCACCCGTACCTCCAGGTCGCCGGCGCCGAGCGCGGCCGAGGCCCGGGACAGGCCACGGGAGGCCCGCACCATCCGGGAGCCGAGCCGGTCGGCCACCAGCACCGAGGAGATCACCAGGCAGACGGCGAGCAGCACCATCACCGTCCACGCCCTGGCCACCCCCCGGGTCAGCTCGGCCTGCGGCACGAACTCCTCCACGACCGCCACCCGGGCGCCGTCCAGCAGCACGGGCTGCAGGTAGACCCACCCGCCGGGCACGTCGCCGGAGACGGACTGCCGGTCCCGCACCACCCGTTCCAGCAGCTCCGCCGGTGCGTGCGTCTCGCCGACCACCTGGCCCTCCGGCAGGTGGACGCACGGCCGGTCGGCCGGTCGCATCCCGGCCACGGCCACCGCCAGCTCACCGGGTTGCGGGGAGAGCACCAGCGCGGGCACGACGGCCACCGCCCGCCGTTCGGCGATGGTGGTCGCCTGGGTCTCCACCTGGGTGCGCACCAGCAGGCCGAACGGGATCAGGAAGGACACCGCCACCATCGAGGTGACCACCAGCGCGACCATGGCGAGCGTCGCTCTCACCGCGGAGACACCAGCTTCACGCCGACACCTCGGACGGTGTGCAGGTAGCGGGGCATCGACGCGCGCTCGCCGAGCTTGCGGCGCAGGCACGACAGGTGCACGTCGACGGTCTGCTCGTCCACGTACGGCAGGCGCCACACCTCGGCGAGCAGCTGCCGCTTGGAGACCACCCGCCCGGCGTTCCGGGCCAGGAACTCCAGCAGATCGAACTCGCGTCTGGTCAGCGCCAGTTCCCGGCCGGCCAGTTGCGCGGCGCGGGCCGTGGGGTCGATCCACAGCTCGCCGACGACCAGCGGGGCCGTGCCGACCGCGGCTCCGCCGTCCGGGCCGCCGACGGCCCCGGGCGCCCCGATCGCCGCGGCCGCCCCGGCGTTCACGGTGTGCACCGCACTGCGGCGCAGCACGGCGGCCAGCCGGGCCACCAGCTGGCCGGCGGAGAACGGCTTGACCAGGTAGTCGTCGGCGCCCGCGTTGAGCAGCTTGATGATCTCCCGGTCGTCCGAGCGCGCGGTCGCCACCAGGACCGGGACCTGAGACAGTCCGCGGATCATCCGCAGCGCGTCGGCGCCGTCCAGGTCGGGGAGTCCGAGGTCGAGCACCACCGCGTCCGGCTGCCACTGCGTGACCTCCCGCAGCGCGCCCAGCGCGTCGGGCGAGCTGCGCACCACGAGGCCGTGCGCGGTCAGTTCGTCGATCAGGTAGGTGCGGATGATCGGGTCGTCTTCGACGACGAGCACGGACGTCATGGCGGACACCGTAGCCCACCGTCCGCCCGGCCCCCAGCCTCCGCGAAGTGCGCGAACACCTCGGTGGCCGGGGCCCGGCCGGGGTGGCGGGGCCGGAAATAAGCGGAACATTAGGGCACTGTTAGCCCGCTCTGAACACCACGGACGGGGCCCCGAGCCGCTCGTACGATCGGTCGCACCGGTCCACCGGCCCGGCCCATCGGCCGAGTTCAACGGCCATGGCCACCGGTCCGGTTCGGGGAGTGCCGCGGTCGTGACAGGCCGCCGGAGGTCCCGCTCCCCGGTCGGCGTACGAGGGGCCCCGACAGCCTCCGTACGCCTCCCGGGCGGACCCTCGGGCCTGCCTCCCGAGGGTCCGCCCGACCCCCAGGACACCGCGGGTGTCCCCTACGAAGAAATCGAGTGTGCTCCATGGCCCATCACCGTCTGAAGAAGCGCCGGCGCGTCGTCGTCGGCCTGGTCTCCGCCCTCGCGGTGGCCGGCGGTGGAGCCGCGCTGCTCGCCTCCTCGGCGGCGGCCGGCCCCACACCCGGCACGTACACCTACTACTCCTTCCCCGCCGGCACCGGCTCCCTCAAGGACGTGGTCTGGACGACCACCCCGCAGTCCGATCCGGGCTACACCGCGAACATCTTCTGGAGCCACCAGTTCAGCTTCGACAACGGCCAGGGCGCCTACTTCGGCATGCAGAGCAACGGGGGCGGCAAGCGCACCCTGCTCTTCTCGGTCTGGGACACCGACGACGCCAAGAAGGGCCCCGAGAGCACCTGTGAACCGTTCGGCGGCGAGGGCGAGGGCCAGCACTGCCAGGCCCACGTGGACTGGACCGCCGGCCACAGCTACAAGTTCGCCCTCGCCCCCAAGGGCGACGGCTGGTTCACCGCCACCGTCACCGACGCCACCACCTCCACCAGCACCGAGGTCGGCACCATCAAGGCGGCCAAGGGCGGCCGGACGGCCACCGGCATCAGCCCCGGCGGCATGATCGACTGGACCGAGTACTTCGAGTGGAGCCAGTCCGCGTCCAACTGCTACAACCAGCCCGCCGCCACCGTCGCCTTCGCAGCCCCCACCGGCAACGGCGGCACCGTCACCGCCAAGACCTCCGGCTCCCACGTCAACACCACCTGCGGCGCGGCCGCCAAGGTCGACACCACCGCCCAGGGTTCCGTCCAGCGCACCGCGATCGGCAACAGCGCCCGCGGCGCGGTCCGCAACGACCAGAAGTGCCTGCGCGCACCCGGCGGCGGCAAGGCCGCCCTGTCCGACTGCAACACCACCGCCGCCGACCGCGCCTGGGTGTACGCCACCGACCAGACCCTGCGCCTGCGGTCCGACAACTGCCTCACCGCAGGCGGCCCCAGCACCGCCGTCGCCGCCTGCCAGGGCGACAGCAACAGCCAGGGCAAGGTCAGCGACCCCGCCAAGCGCTGGACCTACGACCCCACCGCCAAGACCTTCAAGAACAACCAGAGCGGCCTGTGCCTCACCGCCATCGCCGACGGCACCACCGCCACCAAGGACTGCACCGGCGGCGCCGACCAGAAGTGGACCCTGCCCACCACCGACACCGCCGATCCCACCCCCGTCCCGCCCACCCCGACCCCGACCCCGACCCCCACGCCCACCAAGCCGGTGCCCCCCACCACCCCGCCCGGCCGCACCACCCCGCTCACCGACCGCACCTGGAGCGCCGCCACCAGCGGCTGGGGCCCCGCCGAGAAGAACAGCAGCAACGGCGAACAGGCCACCGGCGACGGCCACCCGCTCACCATCCGCGGCACCACCTACCCCAAGGGCATCGGCGCCCACGCCCCCAGCACCATCACCTACGACCTCGCCGGCGCCTGCACCAGGCTCACGGTCGACGTCGGCCTCGACGACGAGACCCACGGCAACGGCTCCGTCGGCTTCGAGATCTACCGCGACACCACCAAGGTCGCCGACAGCGGCACCCTCACCGGCGCCTCCCCCGCCAAGCAGCTCACCGCCGACCTCACCGGCGGCAAGCAACTGCGCCTCGTCGTCACCAACGGCGGCGACAACATCGACTACGACCACGCCGACTGGGCCAACCCCCAACTCACCTGCAGCTGACCCCCACCCCGCGGGCCGTACCCGGCACCACCCGGGCACGGCCCGCAGCAACGGGCACCCCGCCGCCGGGCCGGCGTGCGGCAGGAACGACTGAGAAGAGCTGCGCATGAAAACCGAACGGGAAGCCACGGTGGCGGATGTCACGGCCGCTCAGACCGGTGACCCGGCGGCGCTCGACCGGATCACCGCGGCGTTCCTCCCGCTGGTCTACAAGGTGGTCGGCCGGGAGATGGACGGCCACGGGGACGTGGACGACGTGGTCCAGGAGACCATGGTCCGGGTCGTCACCCGGCTCGGCACCCTCCGCGAGCCGCGCTCCTTCCGCTCGTGGCTGGTCGCGGTGGCCCTGAACGAGGTCCGCCGCCGCTGGAGCAGCCAGCAGCAGGCGGTGGCCCCGGTGGAGCCCGACGACCATCTGCCGGATCCGGCCGCCGACTTCGTCGACCTCACCATCCTGCGCCTCGGGCTGCTCGACGCCCATCGCGAACTGACCGAGGCCAGCCGGTGGTTGGACGAGGACGACCGCAGGCTGCTGACCCTGTGGCGGCTGGAGAGCCAGGGCGAGCTGCGCCGGCCCGAGCTCGCCCAGCTGATGCAGATCTCGCCCTGCCACGTCGGGGTACGGATCCAGCGGCTGAAGACCCGGCTCACCGCCAGCCGCGCCGTGGTCCGCGCGCTGGCCGCCTCCCCCGGCTGCACCGGCCTCGCGGCCACCACCGCCGGCTGGGACGGCGCCCTCACCCCGCTGTGGCGCAAGCGCACCGCCCGGCACGTCCGCTCCTGCGCGCCCTGCTCCGGCAACCACGGGGACCTGCTGCCGGTGGAGGTGCTGACCGCCGACCTGGACCTGCCGCTCTCGCTGAGCCGGACGTCCTGACGCCCCGGAGCCCCGCCCGCTCTCGCGTCGCGCACCTCGTCCGGTGGTGGTCAGCTGGAGGGAGGACTGTCCTGCTCGTGCAGCTCGTACAGGGAGACGGATCATGGCGCAGCCGTTCCGAGGTGTGGTCAATCTGGACATCCGGGACTCCGTCCCGGACTGGGGGCCGTACGAGCAGCCGAAGGCGCCGCCGGGCTCCCCGAACGTGCTGTACATCGTGCTCGACGACGTGGGCTTCGGTGCGCTGGGCTGCTACGGCGGCCCGATCGACACGCCCAACATCGACCGGATCGCCGCGACGGGGCTGCGCTACGGCCAGTGGCACACCACCGCGCTGTGCTCCCCGACCCGATCCTGCCTGCTCACCGGCCGCAACCACACCACCAACGGCATGGCCTGCATCAGCGAGGCCGCGGTCGGCTTCCCGGGGGCGAACGGCCACATCCCGCCGCAGTGCGCGACGCTGGCCGAGATCCTGGTGGAGCGGGGCTTCAGCACCGGCCTGGTCGGCAAGTGGCACCTGTGCGCCGAGGACGAGATGAACCTGGCGTCGACCAAGCACAACTGGCCGGTCGCCCGCGGCTTCGAGCGGTTCTACGGCTTCCTGGGGGCGGAGACCAGCCAGTGGTACCCGGACCTGGTGCACGACAACCATCCGGTGCAGCAGCCGGCCACGCCCGAGGAGGGCTACCACTTCGGCGTGGACATCACCGACAAGGCGCTCACCTTCCTCGACGACGTGAAGGCGATCGCCCCGGAACGGCCGGTGTTCCTGTACTACGCGCCGGGCTGCGCGCACGCCCCGCACCAGGTGCCCCGGGAGTGGAGCGACCGCTACCGGGGCCGGTTCGACGAGGGCTACGAGGTGATGCGGGAGCGGACCCTGGCCCGGCAGAAGGAACTCGGGCTGGTGCCGCGGGACACCGAGCTGCCGCCGGTGAACCCGATCGGCACGCCCGAGACGCGCACCGGGCCGAACGGCGAGCCGTTCCCGCCGCTGGACTACACCCGGCCCTGGGCGAGCCTCTCCGCCGACGAGCAGCGCCTGTTCTGCCGGATGGCCGAGGTCTACGCCGGGTTCGTGTCGCACTGCGACGACCAGATCGGCCGGCTGCTGGAGTACCTGGAGGAGATCGAGCAGCTCGACAACACGATCATCGTCGTGGTCTCCGACAACGGCGCCAGCGGCGAGGGCGGGCCGAACGGCTCGGTGAACGAGAACAAGCTCTTCAACGGCGTGGCCGACGACCTGGCCGAGAACCTGGCGATGCTGGACGAGCTGGGCGGGACGAAGACCTACAACCACTACCCGAACGGGTGGGCGATGGCCTTCAACGCCCCGTTCAAGATGTGGAAGCGGTACTCCTTCAACGGCGGCACCTGCGACCCGTGCGTCATCTCCTGGCCGGCCGGCATCGCGGCCCGGGGCGAGGTCCGCGACCAGTACCACCACGCGATCGACGTGGTCCCCACCCTGCTGGACTGCCTCGGCATCGAGCTCCCGGAGACGGTCAAGGGCTACACCCAGCACCCGCTCCAGGGCGTCAGCATGCGCTACAGCTTCGACGCCGCGACCATCCCCACCGCCAAGCACACCCAGTTCTACTCGATGCTCGGCACCCGCGGCATCTGGCACGACGGCTGGAAGGCGGTCACCACCCACCCGGCGATCAGCGGCTGGGGCCGCTACCCGGAGGACACCTGGGAGCTCTACCACACCGAGACCGACCGGGCCGAACTGAACGACCTCGCCGAGCAGGAGCCGGTCAGGCTGGCGGAGCTGGTCGGGCTGTGGTTCCACGAGGCGGGCGCCAACCAGGCGTTCCCGCTCGACGACCGGTCCGCCGTGGAGATCCTCACCACCCCGCGCCCCCAGCTCTCCCCGCCGCGCAACCGCTACCTGTACCGCCCGGGCGGAGCGGAGGTGCCGGAGTCGGTGGCGGTCAGCATCCGCAACCGCTCCTACTCGATCGGGGCCGTGGTCGACCTGCCGGGGCCCGGCGCCTCCGGCGTGCTGTTCGCGCACGGCGGCCGGTTCGGCGGACACGCCCTGTACGTCAAGGACAACCGGCTGCACTACGTCTACAACTACCTGGGCAGCGACCTGCAGTTGGTCAGCGCGACCGAGGACCTGCCGACCGGCACCAAGCTGCTGCTGGCCGCCTCCTTCGACAAGGACGGCGAGGACCCGCCCGGCACCGCCCGCGGCACCCTGAGCCTCTACCACGGCGACCGGAAGGTCGGCGAGGGCCGGATCAGGACCCAGCCCGGCAAGTTCGGGGTCGGCGGCGAGGGCCTGAACGCCGGGCGCGACCTCGGTGAGGCCGTCACCGAGGACTACCCGGGTACCTCCCCCTGGACCTTCACCGGCGGCACCCTGCGCCGGGTGGCCGTCGACGTCAGCGGCGAGCCGTACATCGACCTCGAGCGCGAGGCCGCGGCGATGCTGTCCCGCGAGTGACCGCGCGCGGCGGCCCCGTGCCGTCACGGGGCCGCCGTCACGGGGCCGCCGCGACCACGCGGAACCCGATGTTGCCGGTGGAGGATTCGGGGGTGTTGGCCATCCGCGCGGAGACCCGGTAGCGGCGGCAGTACGAGGCGTGGCAGAGGTAGGAACCGCCGCGCAGGGCCCGCGCGGCACCGGCGGCAGGCGGGCCGGGCTCGAACGGGTCGGCCGTCCACTCCCACACGTTGCCGGTCATGTTGTACAGGCCGTAGCCGTTGGGCTCGAAGGCGTCCACCGGGCAGGTGCCCAGGTAGCCGTCCTCGCGGGTGTTGCGGTCGGGGAACGTCCCGTTCCACACGTTCATCCGGTGGCGGCCGCCGGGTCGCAGCTCCGTGCCCCAGGGGAAGGGCTGCTGCTCCAGTCCGCCGCGGGCCGCGTACTCCCACTGCGCCTCGGTGGGCAGCCGGCGCCCGGCCCAGGCGCAGTACGCGGCCGCGTCCCGCCAGGAGACGTGCACCACCGGGTGGTCCTCCCGCCCCGCCAGGCCGGACCGCGGCCCCTCGGGGTGCCGCCAGTCGGCGCCGAGCACCTCACGCCACCACGGGGCCGCGGCCACCGCGCGGGTCGGCGGGAAGTCCTCGGGCAGCAGCCCGCCGAACACGAAGGAGGCCCCGTAGCGTTCGGCGTCGGTGAGGTGGCCGGTCGCCTCGACGAAGGCGCGGAAGCGGGCGTTGCTCACGCAGTGCGCGTCGATCGTGAACGGGCCGACCTCCACCCGCCGCACCGGGCCCTCCCCGTCGGCGGGGTAGGCGAGCGCATCGGCGCTGCCCATGCTGAACTCCCCGCCCGCAAGCCGGACGCCCGGCCCCGGTCCGGGGGCGGCCGGGGGCGCTGCGGCGCCCGGCGGTGGGGTACGGGCCTCCCCGGCCGGGCGGCCGGGCGCGCAGCAGTCGGATTCGCTCTCGTGCTTCATGCCGGTGGCTCTCTGGCTGGGGTACGGGGGCCTGCCACCACCCTGCCCACCGCAGCGCCCGGATCGGCGGCGAAACACCGGAACGGCCCCCGGCACCGCCCGCGGTCAGCCCGCGTGCTGGATGATCCACCGGGCGCCGCGGGTGGCGCCCTCGCACCGGCTGTGGATGCGCTCGGCCCGCCCGTGCGGCTCCGCCACCCGGGCCCGCTCGGCCGCGGCATGAAGTTCGACGTTCCGCCGCTGGAGATCGAGCAGCAGCTGAGGGTCCGGGTGCTCCGCGGCCATCAGCCGGTCGTACGCCGCCTGGACCTCCGCCATCGCCCCGTGCAGGTCCTCGGGAATCCGCTGCACACCATCATGCGTCGCCATGTCTCCTCCTGCGTCACACCCGGTCGACCTGGCATCCTCCATCCTCGCACCGAAGCCGCCCACCCTCATCCGCTACCGACCGTGGCTGCCCCCACGCCCGGCCCTGCCGGGCGCGCCGCACCCGCACCGGTCGGGGCCGCCGGGCAAAGTCTCGGCAAAGCCGCGGGATGTCGGCGCGAACCGGCCCTCTCCATCCGAGAGCGGCCCGGCGGCCGCCCACCGGGCCCGCCGCCCGAAATCCCGTCAGCCCCCGCCGCCCGAGGGACTCCACTGTGATGCGCCACGACCCGTTCCCGTTCCCGATGCCCCGGCTCCTGCCCGCCGCCCCCGACCTCAGGCTGCTGCGCGAGGTCCGGGACGGCCACCCGGCCGCGTTCCGCCCGCTGATGGACCGGCACTGGCAGTCCGTCCGGGCCTACCTCGGCACCTGCGTCGCCGACGACGCGGTCGCCGACCGGCTGACCGAGCAGACCTTCGCCGAGCAGTACCGCCTCGCCCGCCACGACCCGCCGGGGCAACCGGTCTGGCGGGTCCACCTGTTCACCACCGCCCGGACGTCCGCCGTCCGGCTCCTGCGGGAGCCGCGCGGCGCCGCCGTGCTCACCGACGGCTTCCGGCAGTGGGCGACCACCGGCGGCGCCTGGCCACTGGACGGGCACGCGCGACTGACCGAAGCCTGCCGGCTCCTCCCCGGACAGTGGCAGACCGCCCTGTGGCACGCGGTGGTGGAGCAGGAGGAGACCGATCACCTCGCGCGGATCGTCGGACTGCGGCGCAAGGACACCAGACGGCTGGTCGCCCGCGCCCTCGCCGGGCTGCGCACCGGCTACACCGAACTCCACCGGCGGGCCGTGGAGCCCCACCCCGCCTGCGCGGCGACCGCGCACGTCCTGGCCGAGCACACCGGGCCGGGGTCCCTGCCCCGGGTCGCGGTGAGCCACCTCGCGCGGTGCGGGTTCTGCCGGGACGCCGAGGCGGACCTGGCCGACCTCCGGGGCCGGCTGCGCGGCCAGCTGCCGGCGATGCTGCTCGGCTGGTGGGACGGGCACGGCCACCGGCGGCGGGCGAACCTCCCGCGCCCGACGGCCCCACCCGCCTTCCTCCTGCGCGACATGGGCTCCCGTCGTGCCACCGACGGCTCGTCGGCCGCCCAACTGCTCCGCACCGGCCTCGCCGTCGGCTCGGCCGCCGTCCTGGTGTCCGCGGCGGCGTACGGGCTCGGCGGCCCGTCGAGCGGTAGCGCTGGCCGCGCGTCCGGGACGGTCGGGGCGCCGGTCCCGGACCACGCGGCCGCCGGCCGTCCCGGTGACGGCGCGGCGCCTGCGGCCGCCGCGACCCGGGTGGCACTGACCCCGGCCACCGAGCCGATCCGGGCGGCCGACTACACGGCGGAGCACGCGACCGAGGCCGCCGAGGCGGACACCCGCGCGCTGGGCGCCGTCGGCTGGCTCCGGTTCGACAACGTCGACTTCGGCGCCGCTTCCAAGACCCGGGCCACGGTCCGTTTCGACGCGCGCGGCACAGCGGCCCCGAAGGTGCTGCTCAGGCTGGACGATCCGGGCTCAGCCCCGGTCGCCGAGGCCGGCCCCGGCGGTCAGGAGGTCGGTCTCCGGCCCACCAGCGGCGTGCACACCGTCTACCTGAGCGCCCGCTGTCCAGGCGCCGGGCTCTGCCTGGAGGCGGGGACCTTCTCGTTCCGCTGAGCGCCGCCCGACGACTCATCTCCCAGGTCTCGGGTCGCAGGCGCCGGCCGCGAGCTCCGCGTCGGTCGGGGGCGGTCCGGTGACGCGGTCGGCGTCGTCGGGCGGGCCGAGGTCTCCTGGGGCTGCGCAAGGACCGGCCCGCCGCGCCGGTCGACACCGCTCTGGTCGGACGGGCGGGCTCTGTCTGACCAGCGGCGACGGCGGCTCCGTCGTGCAGCGGCCGTGTGCCCCGGGCGCCGCGCAGACCTGGCGGCGGACCATCGACAGCGGCGGCTACTTCACCCTCCGACTGCTCGGCACCGGCAGCTGCCTGACCATGCCCGGGCAGGCCGCCCCGCCCACCGTGCCGACGCCCGCCAAGGTCGCGACCACCGCCGCGGCGCTGGGCGAGTGCCGGGAGGGCGACCCGCACCAGCAGTGGTGGATGCCGTCCGCGCTCGGCACGGCCAAGCTCGACTACCGCCTGCAGAACCGCGCCACCCGGCAGAACCTGCAGATCGAGGCCGACGGCACCGGGGCCGTGTACCTGCGCAATGCCCGCACCGGGCTCTACCTGCAGGTCAACGGCGCCGGGCGGCAGGCGATCCTGGTCCAGAAGCCGCACGTGGCAGCCACCGACCAGCAGTTCGTGCTCGGCGGCTGACCGCGCCCGGCCGGGGGCGACCAGCCCCCGGCCGGGGCCGGCGAAGGCGTTCAGGCCGGTCCGATGTCGACCACGCGCGCCCACCCGGGCGGGGAGTCCGGCACGTGGTCGGGGTCGTCCTCGTCCCACGACGCCGCCGACCGCTGCCGCGGGAACAGCCCGACCACCGTCCGGCAGGGCGGGCGCCGGGCCGGCCAGGGTGTTTGGCCGTCGGTCAGCACCACGATGACGTCCGGTCGGGGCTGCGTCGCGAGCGCCTTCGCGAAGCCCGTCCGCAGATCCGTACCGCCGCCGCCCAGCAGCGGGATTCCCTCGGCGCGGCAGAGCGGGTGCACGACCCGGGCCGCCGCGTCGCAGGGCAGCACGGTCACCTGGTCCCGGCGGCCGCCGACGGCGCGGGAGATGGCGGCGACCTCGAGCAGCGCGCTGCCGAGTTCGGCGTCACTGACCGACCCGGAGGTGTCGATCACCACCGCGACCCGCGGCGGTCTGCGGCGCAGACTCGGCAGGACGGCGCCGGGCACCCCGGCCGAGCGCCGCGACGGCCGGCCGTAGCTGTAGTCCTCGCCCGCGCCGGCGCCGGAGGCCGCCGAGCGGACCGCCGCCCCCAGCAACTCCCGCCACGGCTGCGGCGGGTGGAAGGCCTGCTCGGCCCACCGCCGCCAACCCGCCGGGGCGGTGCCCGGACGGCCCGAGATGCCCTGCGCCACCCGGTACCGGACCGCGTCCCGTTCCTGCGCGCTGAGCCCGTGCGCCCCGTCCGGTCCCAGCTCCCACGCCCGGTCCAGTCCGTCGGCGCCGCTGCCGCAGTCCAGCCAGACCAGGCCCTGGGTGAGCGGCCCGAGCGTGAACCGGCGCAGGTAGTCCTCCATCAGCTCGCCCTCGGGCAGCCCCAGGGCCGGCGGTTGGACGGCGCCCTCGGGCCGGACCAGCCCGTCGCCGAACGCATCGTCGTTGATCTCGCAGTCCGCGGCGATGTTCATCCGGAGCCGCTCCCCCGGCCCGGTGAGCCCGCGCTCCCGGGCGACCCGGTCACTGCGCCCGTGGTGGTCGCGCAGCAGGTGCGACACCTCGTGCACCCAGACCCCGGCCAGTTCCTCCACCGGTGTACGGTCCACGAACGCCGGCGCGACGTAGCACCTCCAGTGCCGGTCGACGGCCATCGTCGGGACCAGCCGCGACTCCACGGTGTGCAGGGCGAACAGCGCGGTCGCCAGGTAGGGCCGGACCCGCGCGGCGTACAGCCGGGCGGCGAACAGCTTGTCGAGGTCGAGTGCCCTCGGCGGCTCCGGGATCACCGGCCGGCCTTCGCCGCGCCCGCGGACCGGTCGGCCGCCCGGTCCGCGGCCCGGTCCGCCCGCCGGGACAGCGCCACCGCACCGGCGAGCCGCTCGATCGCGACCGGCACGTCCCAGTCCGGTCGGCGGAGCGTGGCGAGGGTGGTCGCCGGCACGACCACCAGATCCGGGGCTCCGGTCTCCGTCGCCCGGACCAGCAGCCGCCACGCCGCGTCCCAGCGGGACTTCTCCGGGCGCTTGCGGACCGCGGCCACCACACCGTCCAGCACGGCCTGCCGGAGGTCCCCGCGCTCGGGCAGCTCGGCGGCCGCCGGGTCGGCGAGCAGCAGCTCCGGATCGGGGAGGTCCATCCGGTCCAGGCTCGCGAGCAGTTCCAGCCCGGGGCCGTCCCCGACGGTGCCCCGGACCAGCAGGGAGAGCACCTCCCGGGAGGAGCCCACCGCGGTCGCGAACGCGATCAGGCACAGGGTCATCTCCCAGCTGCGCGGTGACGGCCAGGCTCCGCCCCTGGGCGCCTCCCCGGACGGCAGCCGGTGGACGAGCCCGGGCCGGACGGTGAGCAGCCCGCACACCGCACGGCGGGCGAGGGCCACGGCCGCCGGCAGCCGCTCCGGGTCGAGCCTGGGAAGCGTCGCCCGGGGCCAGATCCCACCCAGACCGCGGACCACCACCTCGTGGTCGTGGGTCCACCGGAGGTGGACGAACCGGTTGGCGAGCGGCGGGCTCAGCTCCCAGCCGTCGGCCGCCGAGGAGCGCGGGTTGGCGGCGGCCACGATCCTTACCCCGGGCGGCAGTTGCAGGGAGCCGATGCGCCGCTCGAGCACCAGGCGGAGCAACGCGGCCTGCACCGCCGGCGGGGCGGTGGACAGCTCGTCGAGGAACAGCAGCCCGCGGCCCGCCCGGACCAGCCGCACAGCCCAGTCCGGCGGGGCCATCGGCACTCCCTGCTCCGCGGGATCGTCGCCGATGACGGGGAGTCCGGAGAAGTCGGACGGCTCGTGCACGCTGGCGATCACCGTGGTCAGCGGGAGGTCCAGGGCGGTGGCGAGCTGGGTCAGGGCCGCGGTCTTGCCGATCCCCGGCTCCCCCCACAGCAGCACGGGCAGATCGGCCGCCACCGCCAGAGTGAGGGCCTCCAGTCGGATGTCGGGGCGGGGTTCGGTGGTGGAGTCGCGCAACAGGGCCAACAGGTCGGCAGCCACGGCGAGTTGGGTGGAGGAGGTCGGAACGGGGCGGACGGGTACGGGCATGGTTCATCACCTGTGGGGTCGAGGAGACGGGGTCCGGGCGCGACGGCGCCCGGAAGGGTCAGCGGGGCGTCGCGTGACGCGGGTGGGAGCGGAGCTCACCGCGGCCGCGGCGGTCCGCTCGGCTTCGGGCCGGTCCGGGACCGACCAGGCCTGCCCGGAACAGTCCGTAGGTGATCCGCTGCCGAGCGGCCGCCTCCAACTCGTCCCGCAGCGCGCCGCTGCGCAGCACGGCGTCGGGGCCGAGCAGCCCCTCCACCACGGCCAGCGCACCGGCGGTGTCACCGTGGTCCAGGCGCTCGCGGACACCGGCGAGGCAGTCCGGGCGGCGGTGCGCCTCGTCGATGGCCTGCAGGCACGGGAGCGGTGTGCCGGTCAGCGCGACCAGCAGTTCCTCCCGCCGGATCTCGGCCGGGTCGTGGTCGAGCGGTGCCAGGACGCCGTCGACCAGGCCGATCCGGTGCTGCGCCCCCCGGCACTCCACCGAGCGCGGCTGCCCCGCCCGGTCGGGAGGTCGGAACGGCCGGGCGGCCGGGCGACCCGGTACCAGCGCCGCGGCCACCAGCGGATGCAGCCGGTCGACCTCGATCGCACCGGCGCGGAGCAGTTCCAGGTCCGGCAGCACCCAGGTCGCCGCATCGGGCAGCACCGGCAGCGCGCGGGCAGCGCCATCGGCGGGCGCCTGCGCGAACCGCAGTGCTGGCCGTCCGGGGCCGTCCGGGCCCGCGGCGAGCTCCAGCAGCAGCCGGCGCCGCCCACCGAGCCGTACGCCGACCACCCCGGCGGCCCGCCCCTCGGCGTGCAGCAGGATCTCCGCCTCGGCCGCCCACCGGTCGACGGCGCAGCAGCGTCCGGACGGGAGCGCTCCCGATGGACCCGGGTGCGTCGTGGGTCGTCCGTCGGGCGGCGGCCGGTCGGCTCCGGTCCGGCTCCTCAGCTCATCGGCCCTGCGCGCATCCCACAGGTGGCGGTGCAGGTCGAGGCGGAACCGCCGGTCGGGGCGGGGCCGGGGATGGGGTTGCCGGCGGCCGCCGGGCTCGCCCCGGGACGCGTCCCACAGTGCGAGGCCGATCCGCTGACCGGCGTCCGCCCAGGCGGGCGCGGTCCGCACCACCAGGTGCACGGGGCTCACCCCGTCGCGCCCGGCGCCGTCGTAGCGCGCCAGCGTGAGGGTCAGCCCCGGCCGCAGCAGGCCGTCGGGGGCGATCCTCGGGAAGTGCCAGCGCAGCAGGTCGGGAGCCAGGTGCCGTAGATCGGCCCGGACCTGTGCGGCGAGATCCCGGCCATGGGTCCGCGCCGCGGCACGCAGGTCGAGATCGACGTCGAACCCCGCAGCGGCGCAGGCCCCGGCCCAGTCCCCCGTACGGCGACGGGCGGACGCGGTCTCGATCACGGAGGGCGGCACGGCGAACTCGCGCACGCGCAGCCAGAAGGAATGGCGGGAATCCCCGTTCGCGGTGGAAGTGAGCATCAGCACTCACCTTGCGCGGACGGGACCCCCGATCTGTCGACGGATTGAGTGGTCATCGCGGGGAGCATAGCCCGGGCCGCCGCGGCCCGCCGAGCATTTCCGTCCGGGCCGCAACGACAAGGCCTCGCCCCAGGGCCTCACTCCAGGGCGGCGGCCAGGGCGACCAGGCCCGGGGCGGTCGTCGGATCGGCGGGCCGGTGCTGGTGCCGGCGGGCGGCGGTGAGCAGGTGCCGGGGGTCGATGGCGTCCAGGCGGGTGGCGAAGTGTGCGAGCAGCCGGGCGGAGTTGTCGAGCAGATCAGCCTCGGTCAGCGGGCGGGCCGGCAGGGTGAGCCCGTCCAGGAGCAGGTGCTGGAGCGTGCGGTAGAGCTGCTGGGAGCCGACCTCGCGGATGGTCAGGGAGAGATGACAGGAGAGCCCTTCGTCGCCGACCGCCGCGTGGGCGAACCCTCGTGGGATGTACAGCACCTGGCCCTGCCTCAGCGTGGTCTCCAGCAGGGCCGGCCCGCTCTGCGCCGCAGGGCCGGGCGCCCAACCGCCGCCGTCCGGGCCGCCGTGCACGCTCCACCGCTTGCTGCCGGCGATCTGCAGCAGCAGCACGTCGGCGTCGTCGCGGTGCAGCGGCAGCCCCTGGGCGCCGGGCGGCGTGACGAAGACGAAGGCCTCGACCTGCCGCTCGGTGTCCCGCGCGATCCGCCCCACCAGTTCGGCCGTGGCGCGGTGCCACTGCTCGGTGTTGCGGAGCAGCAGCGTCGCGCCCTGGTCGAGCAGTGCGCGGATCTTCCCCGGGTCGGCGAAGCCGGGGGTGGTGAGGCCGTTGACGGTGCGGACGGCGGTGTAGGCCTCGACCGGGATCGGCTGCTCGGCGCGGGCCATCTCCACGTGGGGCGTCCGCAGCAGCCCGCCGGCCAGCGCCGCGTCGACGTCCGCGAGGGTCATCGGGCTGACGGGTGCGGGCTCGGGCCGGAGCACGGCCGGGGCCTGCCGCCAGTGGCGGGCGGTGAACTCGTCACCGTCGCCCACCCAGCGGTGGAGCTCTTCCAGGGCCATCGTCTTCTCCCTCGGGCATGTGGTGGGCGGGTGGCCGGTGGTGCCGCGCGGCGGCAGCCGTCACGATGCCAGGCGGCGGTGGGCGCGGGCGAGGAATCCGTACCGAGACTCTCGGTCGCCCCGGCCGCGAGGCGGCCGCCGAGACCGCCCCGACCAGCGGTGATGACCGACCGTGAGGTGGCCCGCACGGGCGGGTCCTCTCGGTGGGCGGCCGGGGTTTCTTGCGGTGCCCTCTCGGTCGCGGGCCGTTGCCGCCGGTGATCGGGCGCCTTGAGACTGAGCCGACGGCATCCGGTCGCCCGATCCGGGGCCCGGTGCCGGTCAGATCCCTGATCAGGACGTCAACCCATCCCCTCACGCCTTTGGAGGCGTCATGAACGAGACCCTGTCGTTCGACCTGGAAGACCTGCCGATCGGCAACGTGGACCTCGGTGCCGACAGCGCCGGGTTCGGCGGCCTGGAGGGCGTCACCACCGGCCACGGCATGATCGAGGGCAGCGCGTCGCACAGCTGCGCGTGCAGCTCCTGCACCTGCTCCTGCTGCTCCTGCCACTGCTCCTCGATCTGATCCCTCGACGGATCTGCCCGGTGGGCGGAGGGCGCCGGCCGGCGTGGTCCACCGCCCACCGGGCGTCGATGCAGTGATCGCGTGAACGGGTGCCGCGGCCGGTCCTCGAAGGGGCCGGCCGTGCCATCCGCGAATTCAGGTGACGGGCCGCCAGGAGACCTGTCACCGCGTGCTAGCCGATGGGATCACAGTGAAACCCAAGTTCCGAGACGATGTGTTCATCGCCCCGACAGCGGACGGCGTACACCTGCGCAACGAGCGCGGCCCGCTCGATCTGCGCGGCCCGGCCCTGTACGACTGGGTCGAGCGGTTGTCGCGCCTGCTCGACGGGAGCCGCACCCTGGCCGAACTCACCGCCGGGGTGAGCGAGGACCGCGGCCGGTTCCTGCGCGACCTGATCGGCAGTCTCGAACGGACGGGATTCATCAAGGACTGCGCGGCCGACCGCCCGCACGGGCTCACCGACGAGGAGCTGCGGCGCTTCGCACCGGAGATCTCCTTCATCGACGCCTACCGCGACTCCGCCGCCGCGCGCTTCGAGTCCTACCGCGGGCTGCGGACGCTGCTGCTCGGCGCGGGCCCGCTGCTGGAGGCGGCCGCCGTGGCGGCCTGGCGGACCGGGCTGCGCGCGGTGGACCTCGCCGTCACCGCCGAACCGCCGACGGACCGCGAGGCGTTGGCCCGGCGGTACGCGGAGATCGTCGGGCACGACGTCGACGGACCGCTGTCCGTGGTCTCCGCTCCCGCCGACCCCACCGGACTCATCGAGGGCCACCAGCTGGTGCTGACGGTCGGCGACCACACCCGGGACGCGGTGATCCGGGCGGTGGACCGCGCCTGCCACGCGGGCGGGACGGCGGTCGGGCACCTGTGCCTGCTCGACGACGAGGCCTGGATCTCCGCGCCCTCCTCCTCCCCGGCCCGCTGGGAGGACGGCTGGCTGCGGCTGGGCGACCAGGACGGCCGGAGCACCGCCCGGGTCCGGCGGGCCCCGGCCACCGGGCGCGCCACCCTCCCGGCCACCGGATCGGCGAGCGCACCGGCCGAGTCCGAATGGCTCACCGGGCCGGCCGTCCCGGTGGCCGCGAACCACCTGGTCTTCGCCTCCTTCGCCGCCCTCACCGGGGTGCACCAGGACACCGGCAAGGGCGAGTTGACCGTGCTCGACCTGAAGACGCTGCAGACCCGCACCCACACCTTCGACCCCCACCCGCTACGGTCCCGCGCGACCTCACCGGCCGGGCCCAGGACGGGGCGGCGGGCGACCGGCGCGACCAGGACGACCGGGGCGACCGGCGCGACGAGGAGCCGGGCCGCGCTGGCCGACCGGGTCCGGGCGCTGGCCCTCGGCCCCGAGCTCGACCCCGAGGAGTTCTCGCAGGGCGCCGCCGCACTCTTCGACCCGAGGACCGGCATCGCCGCCGACCTCGACGAGCAGGCACTGCTCCAACTCCCGCTCCACCTCTGCACCGCCGTCGTGGCCGATCCGGTCGCCCCACTGCTGGGCACCACCCGGACCAGGCCGACGGTCGTGGGCAGCGGCTTCGACCTGCCGACGGCCCGCGCCGGCGCGGCCCGCGCCGCCCTGGAGGTGTACGCGGACCTGATGGCCTGCGCCGTGTCGGCGAGCCCGCGTGGCGCAGGGGGGTCACGGGCCGGGCGCGCCCGGCCCGCCCGCGCGGGCGTCTGGGCCTGGGACGTCCTGCGGGGCGAACCGCGCCTGCTGAGCGCGGACGAGACGCCGTGGCAGTGGCCGCCGCCCGGCTCCGCCTACCGCAGACCGCGCGGACTCGCCTCGGGGCGGAGCTGGATCGGCGCGCTGGAGGCGGGCGTCGCGGACGCCTACGTCCCCGAGGCCCTGGAGCGGGCCCGCGCTGCCGGAGCCGTCCCCACCAGGGTCGACCTGGAGCAGGTCACCCCGGACCCGCAGGGGCGACGACTGCTGCGGCTGCTGCGCCTGGCACAGGTGCCGGTGTGCGTCTGGGAGGTCTCGGGGCCGCTCGCCGCCCCCGTGTATCTGGGCGCGCTGTCGGAGCACGGCCCCGTCGTCGCGGCCGCGGCCGCCGCGCGCCCGGCGCGGGCCCTGCGGACGGTGCTCGAACAGGTCCTCCGCACGCACCAACTCCGCTCCTCGGGCGCCGAGTACGGGCCGGAGCCGGAGGTCGCCACGCCCGCGCCGGGTGCCCCGATCGGCGTCCTCGACCTCTCGGCCCGGTGGGACCTCACGACGGCGCTCGCCGCCGCGGGACGCGTGCCGCTGGCCGTTCCGCTGGACCACGACCCGGTCGCCGCCGCCGTCCTGCCCTGCACCGTCCGGGTGGTGATCGCCGATGTCTGACCTCGCCACCCGCACCGGGACCGGGCCTGCCGCAGCGCGTCCCGCAGCCGCCCGGCCGCCGGCCCCGGTCACCGTCGTCGGCCGCGGCGTGCTCGCCGAGGCGGTCGCCGCCGCCCTGGTCGCCGCCGGGGCCACGGTCCGGCAGTCGGACGGAGCCACGCCGGACGGAGCCACGCCGGCCCCGGCGGCGGCCGAGGCCGAACACCGCGGCACCGTCGTACGGATCTACAGCGCCGGTGACGACGGCTCCCGCGCCCAGCAGCAGGCGGCCGCGCTCGGCGCCGGTCCGGCCTGGCTGCCGGTCACCGTCGAGTGGGACCGGATCGTCGTCGGCCCGCTGGTACGGGCGGGCATCGCCGGCTGCGACACCTGCGCCACGCTCCGGCGCGGCGCGGCGCAGCCGGGGCCGGCCGGCTCGCAGGGCGCCGCGGCCGCCGTCCGGCTGAGCAGCCTGGGGGCCGATCAGGTCGCGGCGGTGGTGGCCGAAGCGCTGCTGCCCGCCGGCCGACCGGTGGACACCGACCGGGCCGGGGCGGCGGAACTCACCACGGTGCGGCTGCGGGACCTGGCCGTCCGCCGCCACCGCTTCCTGCCCGAGCCGCTGTGCCCGCACTGCGGGGAGCTGCCCGCCGACACCGCCGACGCGGCGGTCCTGCCCGTCCGGCCGGTGAGCGCCCACCGCCCCGGCAGCTACCGCACCCGGTCCCTGGACGGCAGCGAGGAGGAGATCGCGCGGCGCTACGTCGACGACACCGCCGGGCTGGTCAGCGGCATGCTGCGGATGCGGGAGCAACCCGTGCCGCTGGTCGCCGCACCGATGGGGCCGAGGGCCGGCGCGCACGCCGAGAACGGCTACGGCCGTACCCTGGACTACCGCTCGGCGCGCACCACCGCCGTCCTCGAAGCCCTGGAGCGCTACGCGGGATTCCGGCCGAGCAGCCGCCGCACCGTCGTCCGCGGCAGCCACCGGGAGCTCGCGGCCACCGCCGTGCACCCGCCGTCCTTCGGCCTGCACCCGGACCCCGTGGCCGGCGGCCCGGAGCGGCCGTACCGCCGCTACCACGACGACCTCGAACTCGACTGGGTGTGGGGCTACTCCTTCGCCCGTGCCGCCCCCGTCCTGGTGCCCGAGTCGTACGCCTACTACGGCGTGCACCACGGCGATCCGGCGCGCCGGCCCTTCGTGCACGAGGTGTCCAACGGGTGCGCGCTCGGCGGCAGCCTGGAGGAGGCCATCCTGCACGGCCTGTTCGAACTCGCCGAGCGGGACGCCTTCCTGATGACCTGGTACGCCAGGATGGCCGTCCCCCGGGTCGACCTCGCCGGCGCGCGGGACCGTACGCTGCCCCTGCTCGCCGAGCGCATCGAACACCAACTCGGCTACCGGGTACGGGCTTTCGACACGACGCTGGAGCACGGCCTGCCCTCGGTGTGGGTGATGGCCGTCGACGCCACCCCCTCGCCCGAGCGGGCCAGGGTGATGTGCGCGGCCGGGGCGCACCCCGACCCCGAACGCGCCCTGGCCGCCGCGCTGCTGGAACTCGCACCGGGGGTGGCCTGGCAGAGCGCGGGCTTCGCGCAGGACCGCGAACGGGCCGCGGCGATGGTCGCCGACCCCTCGCTGGTCCGGGCGATGCCCGACCACGCGCTGCAGGCCACCCACCCCGACGCCTGGTCCCGCTTCGCGTTCCTGGACGGGGACCAGGAGGCACGCCCGATCGCGGAGGCCTTCGGCGGCGCGGCCCGCCGCACCCCCGGCTCGGACCTGCGCGCGGAGCTGGACCACTGGGCCGGGCGCTACCTCGGCACCGGGCTCGACGTGATCGCGGTCGACCAGACCACCCCCGAGCAGCGCCTGGGCGGGTTCCACTGCGCGAAGGTGATCGTGCCCGGCCTGCTGCCGATGACCTTCGGACACGCGAACCGGCGCGTCCACGGCCTGCCCCGGGTCCGGTCGGTGCCGGCACTGCTGGGGTACGCGTCGCAGCCGCTGGCGGACACCGACCTCAACCCGCACCCCCACCCGTTCCCCTGACCGGTGCCGGTGCCGGCACCGGTACCGGCACCGGTCCAGGCACCGGTCCAGGCCGCCCCGGTGGCCGGCTCCCCTCGTCGAAAGGCCGTCCGATGTCCGATCCCGTCCCCTGGAGCACGGGCCCCGCGGCCGGCTGCGCCACGGACCGCGACCCGAGCCGAGCGACGCCGTCCCTGGTCGCCGAGCGGTACTGGGAGCTGACGGTCGAGATCCTCCCGGGAGACCCCGCCGCCGTCTGGCCGCACGGGCAGGGGACGGAGGGGCAGCGGGACCAGCCCGCGCCGTTCACCCTCAGGCCCGGCGCGGTGCGCAGGCCGCTGCCGGGCGGGGTCCGCTCCGCGGTGGGGGACGCCCGCACAGCCCTCGCCCCACCGGATCACGGTCCACCGGATCACGGTCCGGGCGACGGGGCCGGTACCGACTCCGCGACCGGGATCGGCAGCCGCGAGCTGTCCGAGCTGCTGCGGTACGGCTACGGGCTGGTCCGGCACGACCTGGGGCCCGACGTGCGCTGGCCGCACCACCGGGCGGTGGCCTCCGCCCGGTGCTTCTACCCGGTCGAGCTCTACCTGTGGACGCCGGGCACGGACGGCCTCCCGACCGGCCTGTACCACTACGACCCGGCGCACCACGTGCTGGCGGAGGTCCGCCCCGGCCTCACCGCGGCCGAACTGTCCGCCGCCGCCGGGATCGCCGTCGACGGCGCGGACGCGGTCCTGCTGCTGACCGCCCACTGGTGGCGCACCGCCTTCCACTACCGCGACTACGCCTACCGCCTGTGCACCCAGGAGGTCGGCATCACCGCGGGCAGCCTGCTGCAGACCGCCGCCGTCCTCGGCCTGCGGGCCGAGGTGCGCTACCGGATCGCCGCGGACCGGCTGCGCACCGCCCTGCGCCTGGCACCGGACGAGGAGACGCCGATGGCGGCCGTCGTGCTGGGCGGGCGGCCCGGCCCCGCGCTCGTACCGCCGGTGGCCGAGCCGCTCCCCGAGCTCGGCCCGCGCACCGGTTCCGGCTCCGCCCCCGGGGCCGCGCCACGCCTGGACCGGACCCTGTGCGCGCGTCTGGTCGAGATGGACCGGGCGGCGGTGGCGGCCGACCTCCGGGCCCCGGCCCCGCTCCCGGCCCCCGTCCCGGCACCGGCCACCGCCCCCCGTCAGGAGGCCACCGTGCCGCTGCCGGCCGACGACACCCCCTGGCCCGATCTGGTCGACGTGCTCGCCCGCCGGACCTCCGGACCGTACGCCTTCAGCCCGACCGGAGCCCCCGTGTCGGCCGAGGTCGTCGGGCGGCTGCTGGCCCACCTGCTCGCGCCCTACCGGAGCGATCTGCGCCCCGGCCTCGCCCGCCCCGACCTGGACTGCTACGTGCTGGCCAACCGGGTCGCCGGACTGCCGACCGGCGCCTTTCGCCTGCTCCCGCGGGAACACGCGCTGAGTCGGATCCACCACCAGCCGGTGGGGCCGGCCCTGCGCGGGCCGCTCGCCACCGGGCAGCAGGTCAACTTCGCCTCGTCGGCGCTGCTCTGCTACCTGGTCGGTGACCTGTCGGCGATGCTCCGGCAGCACGGCGAGAACGGCCTGCGCCTGCTCAGCCACGAGGCGGGCCTGGTGGCCCACCGGTTGAGCACGGCCGGAGCCGCTGCCGGGCTCGCGGTCCGGATCGTGAACGCCTTCGACCCGGACGCGATCCGCTCCTTCCTCCGGCTGGACGGGCCCCGACGCGATCCGGTGTTCCAGATCGCCGTGGCCCCCTGCCCGCCCGGCCGCACCTACCGCATGAGGGTCAGCTTCTGATGACGACCACCACCGCCACCGCGACCACCGCCACGGCGGCGGCGCCCCGGCCGGGCACCGCGCTCCCCGGACACCGCGTCACCGAGGACTTCGCCGTACGGATCGCGGGGCTGCCCGCCGCCGTCCTGAACACCTTCGGCCTCCGCACCACCCCGGGCGCCCTCCGCGACCACCTGACGTGCGGGGCCGAGGCCGAGGCCGCGGCCGACGCGGCCGGTGACGCCCTCCACACCGTGATCGGCGCACTGGCCGGGACGCCTGCCAAGCCGCTCGCCGTCGCGCTGCGCCGCGCCGTCCACCGCGGCGACGCGACCGCCGCGGCCACCCTCCTCGGCCGGCTCGGCGACCGGATCCCCCCGGCGGTGGCCGGGCTCGTCACGGCCTGGAGCGCGCTGGCGCGGCGCGGCCGCGAGCAACTGGCGGCACTCGACGCCCTGGTGGCCGCCGAGGCCGGGGAGGAGGTCCGGCGGATGCTCACCGCCTGCGCGGACACCGACTTCCGGCGCGGCGTCGCGCACGCGAGCCCGTCGGTGGCACGGGCCCTGGAAGCCTGGCTGGCCGGCCCCGGGAGCAGCGTGCCGCCGCGGAAGCTGACCGGCGCGCTCACCAGGTACCTGACCCGCGCTGCCGCCAAGACCAGCCCGTACAGCACCTTCACCGGCTGCGGTCTGGGCCGCCTCGTGCCCGGCGGCCCCGCCTTCGAGAGCGCCGGCGGGAGCCCGCGGGTCGAGGTCGCCGAGCTGAACCTGTGGACGCTGTCCGCGGTCGCGGGCGTCCTGCTCGGGCGCCCGGCCAACCGGGACCTGCTGCCGGTACGGGTCAACCCGAGCGCGCTGGCGATCGGGCGCACCGTACTCGCCGTCGGCCGCGGGCTGCGTCAGGAGAGCGTCGTCGAGCTGCCGCTCACCCCCGCCGTCCGCAGGTGCCTCGACCTGGTCCGCCAGGAGCCGCTCACCCTGGCCGGCCTGCGGGAGCGGCTGACCGCGCTCGGCGCGGGGCCCGGCGACGGCGACGGCGACCCGGCCAGCGTGCGGGCGTTCCTGGAACGCCTCCTGGAAGCCGGCGTCCTGCAGACCCCCACCCCGCTCACCGATCAACACCCCGACCACCTGGGCGCGTTGACCTCCTGGGCCCGGCAGTGCCCCGACGCGGACGAGCGGACCTGGCGGGCGCTGAGCGGGCTGTCCGACACGCTGGCCGAGTACGGCGAAGCCCGGCGGCCCGCCGTCCAGACGGCGCTGCGGGCCGGTGCCTACCGGCAGTTGAAGGACCTGGCCGACTCGCTGGCCCCGGCCGCGGTGCCGGTCCCGCTGACGGACGCCTTCTTCCACAACGTCCTGTCGGCAGGCCGGGCGGCGACCGCCGACGTCCGGCAGTGGGGTCCGGTCCTGGACGAACTCGACCTGCTGCGCCGCTTCATGGCCCTGTTCGACCTGGGGCTGGCGGCCCGGCTGGCCGTACGGGCCTACCTGACCGCGCGCTACCCGGCGGGCGAGTCCGTTCCGTTCGTCCTGCTCTGCCGCGACCTGTTCGCCGACGCCGCCCGGCCCGGGGACACCGAGCCGGGCGGCCCCGAGGCGGGCAGCCCCGAGGCGGACCGCGGATCGCCCGCGCCGGAGCACCTGCGCCTGCGCCTGCTCGCACGGCACGCGGTCGCGCTGCTCGCCGACCCCGGCCCGAGCGGCCTGGCCGACAGCCCGGTGGCCCAGGTGCGCGAGCTGGAGCAGGTCCGGCGGCGCACCCTGGCCGAGCTCCACGAGGCCCCGCCCGGGGACGACGGCGTGGTGCGGCCGGACCCGGCCCGGTTGGAGCGGATGATCGCCGGGTGGCCCGCGTTCGTCCGGGCGCCGCGGTCCGTGTCGGTCTACGGGCAGCCCGGCGAGATCGGGGGCGCGCCGCACCTGGTGGTCAACATGCTGGCCACCGGGTGGGGCAGGGCCGCCAACCGGGTCCACCGCCAGCTCGCCGACGCGGGCCGCGGCGCCGGCCCCGGGGCCACCGCGCCGCCCGCCGGGGACGGGGCGGCGGTACCCGTCGAGGTCCGCGCGGCCTTCGGCCACAGCGGCAGCCTGCGCCACCCCGCCACGTCCTTCGCGATCGACTATCCGGCGACCGCCGGCGACCGCCCGCCGGAGGCGAGCATCCCGCTCGCCGACCTCCTGGTACGCCACGACGGCAGCCCGGACAGCGTGGTCATGCGCAGTGCGGCCCGCGGCTTCGCGGTGCTTCCCGTGCACCTCGGCCTGATGGCGCCGACGCTGCTGCCACCGGTGATGCGGCTGCTGCTGGCGTTCGGCGAGAGCGCGCTGGTCTCCTTCGCCAAGCAGAACCCGCTGGCACCCGCACACCCCGACGCCGCCCGGCCGCACGGGATCCACCTGCCGCGGCTGGCCCTGCCGCACGTCACCGTGCAGCGCGCCTGCTGGCTCTTCAGCGGCGAGGACGTGCCCAGGCCCGCGCCCGCCGACCCGCCCGCCGCCCACCTGCTGCGGATCGCCCGCTGGCGGGCCGAGCACGGGCTGCCGCGGCAGTGCTTCGCCCGGGTCCTGCCGCGCAACCTGGGCGCCGACCGGGCCAACCCCATGCAGAAGAGCCGCAAGCCGTTCTACCTGGACTTCTCCAGCCCGCTGCTGCTCGACTCCTTCGACCGCGCGCTCGGCGCCGCCGACGACCTGGTGGTGCTGGAGGAGGCCTGGCCCTCCCCCGCCCTGCTCGGCGCCGCGGACCCGGCGTCCGCGCGGGTCACCGAGATCGTGCTGGAGCTGACCGAACGGTGCGAGGAAGGCGGGACACGGTGACGACACACCGTCAGTGGGTGAGCGCGCACGTCCACCGGCACGACGACCACGACCGGATCCTGCTGGAGGCCGTCGCACCGCTGGCCGACTCGCTGCGCGCCGAGGGGCTGGTCCGCGGCTTCTTCTACCTGCGCTACTGGGAGGGCGGCCCGCACCTGCGGGTGCGGCTGCTCAGCGCACCCGGCCGGGCCGACCAGGTCCGCGACCGGCTCGTCGACGCGCTCGGCGGCTACCTCCGCGAGCGGCCGTCCACCCGGCGGATCGATCCCGACGCCTACCGGCAGGTGGCGCGCACCATCGCCGAGTTCGAGGGCCACCACGCGTACGACAGCCGGATCCACCCGGCGGACACCATCCGGTTCGTACCGTACCCGCCCGAGCACGCCTCGTTCGGCGTCGGCGCGGCGCTGACCCTGGTGGAGAGCCACTTCGATCTCTCCACCCGGGTGGCGCTGGCGACGCTGGCCCGGCCGGGCTCCGGGCGACAGGGCGCCGCGCTGGCCATGACGATCTCGCTGCTGGCCGCCCTGGCCGAGGGCACCGCCGGGCGTCTGGTGCGCGGTGTCCCCGGGGGCGGCGGTCCCGCCGCGTTCGACCGGGCGGAGGCCGAGGCGACCCACCGGCGGCTGCGCCCGGAACTGGAGGCCACGGCCATCGGATTGGGCGCGGGCGGCGCGGCCGGCGACCCGGGCCCGGTCGCCCCCCGCGCGTCGCACGATCCGGCGGCGGCGCCGCTGGCGCTCTGGCACGACGGCGTCCGCTTCCTGCGCACCGGACTCACCGAGCTGATGGCCGACGGGCGGTTCGCACCGGCGCCCGGCACCGGCGCCCCGGCCGCGAGCACCCCGACCGCGAGCACCCCGACCGCGAGCACCCCGGCCGGCCGATTCCCGGTCGACCGCGCCCTGTTCCGCTGCCTGCACCTCCACCTCAACCGGCTCGGCGTCACCGTGGCGCAGGAGGCCCGGCTGCGCCACATCGCCGCCCTGACCCTCGACGGCCTCACCCAAGGAGCCTGACCGTGCACCCCTCGGACCTCGCCCCCACCCCGGCCCCGACCCCCGTCCTCACCCGGGCCGCGCCGGCGACGAGTTGGCACAGCATCCAGCTGCACCACCGGACCCCGGACCGCACCGACCTGCTGCTGCGGGCCGTGCGCCCGCTCTTCGCCGAGCTCGAAGGAGCCGTCGAGGCACAGTACTTCATGCCGCACTGGCGCCGGGGATCACACCTCAGGCTGCAGTTCAGGACGACGCCCGAGGTGTTCGAGCGGACGGTGCGCCCCACCGCCGAGGCGGTCCTCGGCAGCTATCTGGCGGAGCATCCCTCCACCGAGCGCGTCGATGAGGAGAGCGAGCTGCGGCTGCACCGACGGCTGGCCTTCGTCGAGTGGGAGCTCGGTCCGCTCACGCCGTTCCACCCCGACAACTCGCTCCAGTACGAGCCGTTCGACGGCCGGGGGCACGTGGTGGGCAGTGCGGCCGCGGCCGAGCTGCTGGGTTCCTTCCACGCGGACACCACGCCGCTCGCCTTCGCCGTCCTCGAACGCGCGGGCGGCCACGCCGGACGGCTCGCCGCCGCCTTCGACCTGATGGTCGCGACGGCCCACCTGGTCCACTCCGTCCCCAGGACCGCCTCCTCCTTCCGCTCCCACTCGGAGGCGTTCATCGCCACGAGCAGCGCGCCCGAGCAGGTCCGCGCCCACCTCGACCGGCAGTACGGGAGCAGGGCGCAGTCCCTGCGGGCCCGGCTGCGGGCCGTGGTCGACGCGGTCGACGCCGGTGACGACAGCATCCCGCACCTGGCCGAATGGGCCGGCCTGGAACGGGCCCTGCACAGCCGCGCCAAGGAGCTGATCGCGGCGGGCGAGATCTCCCTCAAGAACAGCGAGACCCAGCGGGAGGACATCGACGAGGCGGCGATGACCACCGCGTTCCTGGAGCGCAGCCCGTTCCACCGCGGTCTGGACCCGGCCGCCTACCGGCAGCTGCTGGACAGCGTCGACTACCAGGCGTACCGGCTGGTGATCAACCATCTCTACCTGCTGATGACCCGGCTGGGGCTGCGGCCGGTGGACCGGTTCACCCTGTGTCACCTGGTCGCCTCGGCGGCCGACGTCCCGGTGACCGGGGCGGAGCCGGGCGCAGCAGACCCCGATGCGGCGGAGCCCGACGCGGCGGAGCCCGGGCCGGCCGGCGGCTGAGCCACCCCGGCCAGGGCGCTCGGGAGTTCGGCCCGGCCGCGGATGCCCAGCCGTCGGTACGCCTGGGTCAGGTGGATCTCCACCGTCCGCAGGGTCACATAGAGCCGCCCGGCGATCTGGCGGTTGCTCAGCCCGGCGGCCGCCAGCTCGACGACCCGCTGCTGGGCCTTGGTCAGCCGCGCCGACGGCTGTGGGCCGAGCGGCCCGGCGGTGATCGCCGCCCCTGCCCGTGCCACCACCTGCTCGGCCCCGCAGGCGAGGCCCAGCTCCCGCGCGCGGCGGGCCGCGGCGGCCGCGGCGGCCGGATCGCCGAGGAGGGCCTCCGCCTCGGCCAGGTCCGCCAAGGCCCGCGCGAGGTCCAACCGTGCCGGGGAACGCCCCAGGTGGGTCACCGCCATCCGGAGGTGCCACCGGCGCTCCTCCCCGTCGGTCACCGCGCCCCATGCCCGCCGGTTCAGGCCGAGCGCCCGAGGGGTCCCCAGCCGGTACGCCGACCGGGCCTCCTCCCGCAGCAGTTCCCGCGCCGGCTCGGCCCGGCCGAGCGCCGCCCAGGCCAGCGCCGCGGTCCGCCGCCAGGGCACCAGCACCGGGTGGTGGATGCCGGCCCGGCCCAGCTCGCGCCCGCACCGCAGCAGGATCTCCAGCGCCGCGCAGTGGTCACCGGTGGCCAGGTGCAGGCGGCCCGTCAGCACCATCAGCACCGCGCCGTCCAGGCTGCGCGGCGCCGGTTCGGCCCGCTCCAGGAGCAGCGCGGCCGCCGCCGGGCGCCCGCGCTCCAGTTCCACCGCGGCCGCCGCGGCGATCGGCGAGGGCCAGGGCGCGGCCGGTGCCCGGCCGTCCTGGAGCTCCAGGGCACGCTGGGCCAGCGCCCCGGCCTCGTCCAGCGCCCCGTGCCAGAGCGCCGCGTGGGCCCGCCAGCCGTACCGGAACACCCGCTGCTCCCGGTCACCCCGGGCAGCTCCGGCCGACCCCGACCCCGGCCCCGGCCACCGCTCCGAGCAGTCGCAGGTGAGCGCGCCGCACGGCTGCAGGCGGTCGCCGAGGAGCGCGGCCCAGGCCCGTACCTGGACGTGCTCCGGGCCACGGGCGTCCCGCCCGGCCGGGCTCTCCCGGCGCCCGTACGCGGCACAGCCCGGCGATCCGAGCTCGTCCGCGGGCCTGCCGGGGTGCGCTCCGAGCGCGGACCAGAGGGCGCGGGAGGGTGCCGAGCGCACCAGCGTGACCGGGTCGACCACGGCGCCGCCCTGCCGCTCGTCGGGCGCCCCGGACAGGGCGCCGGTGTCCGCCAGGGCCGCCAAGGTCCACTGCTCCTCCAGGACATCCGCCACCTCGCTCCGGGCAGCGGCCGTTGCCTCCCGCCCGTCCCTCTCGGCCCCCGCCCCCCGCAGCGCACCCAGCGCGCTCAGCGCCGTACCGGCCGCCTCCAGGGGACGGCCGGACCTGCGCAGCGCCCGGGAGAGCAGCTCCGCGGTCCGGTCAGCCCCGTCGGGCCGGGCGGTGCCCGTCAGCCGGACGACCTCCCGCAGCCGGCGGACGGCCGAAGTGGGGGAGGTCGGCGTTTCGAACTCGGCGAGGCGGCGCAGCACGGCGGCCCGCGCGGGGGTCTCGCCCGCCTCGGCGAGGGCGCGCCGCAACAGCCGCAGCACCTCCTCGTTCGCCTCCTCGTCCACCGAGCCGTCCACCGCGCCGTCCACCGCGCGCAGCCCGGCCCGGTCGGCCGCGTCCAGCAGGACGCGGATCGCCCACGGCGGGCCGCCGGGCGGGGTCGCGCAGAGTTGCTCCGCGATCGCTTCGGCGGCTGCTCCCGCCTCGAACAGCACGGTTGCCGCCCGGGCGTGCAGCTCCGTGCGCGCGGCGGTCGGCAGGGTCCGCAGCAGCGCCTCACCGGTCGCCTCGCGGCACAGCACGGCGCCGTCCCGGCCGCGTTCCAGGACGCCGGCCGCGGTCAGGGCCGCGATCTGCTCCCGGGTGGTGGCGGGGTCCGCGCCCGCCAGCGCCGTGATGTCCTCGCAGCTCGACCGCCGGCCGAGCACGGCCGCCGCCACGGCGGTGTCGAGGAGTGTGCCGCCCCGCTGTTCGAGCCGGGCGACCACCGCGCGCCGGCGCTCCGTCGCCGCGAGCGTGTGGATGCGGTCGGCCCCGGGCCGGTGGGAGCCGTCCTCCCGGCCGAGCCGGCGCGCCAGCCGGCGGACCAGCAGCGGGGTCCCGCCGGTGGCCGAGTGCACCGCGCCGGCCACCTCGGCGAGCGGGATCGCCGCGACGGACGGGTAGGAGGTGAGCAGCTGGGTGGTGCCGCGCAGGCTCAGCGGGCGGACGGGCACCGAGTGCGCGCCCGCGTCGAGGAGGTCCTCCAGGGTGTGGTCGAGGCGCCCGGCCGGGCCCGGGGCACCGGACTCCAGCAGGACGGCCAGCAGCAGCGGCCCGCCGGCGCCGTCCAGCCGGCGGACCAGGCGGGCCAGCCAGCAGGCGTCGTCGGGGCCGATGTCGTCGACGGCGAGCAGGGCCGGCGCGGTCCGGGCCACCCCGGCGGCCCGGGCCAGCAGTTCGCCGGGCGCGGGCCGGCCGGCGGCCGGCGCCGCGGAGGTGCCGGGCACACCGAGCGGGTCCGCGGGGACGGCCCGCAGGTGCCGGACCGTCGGGTCGGGCCACCCGGCCTGCGGACCGGCGGCGGACTCCGATCCGGTCGGGCAGCCCGAGCCGGCCACCCGGAGTTCGGCCCAGCCCGCCCGCCGCAGCCCGGCCGCCCAGGACGCCAGCAGCGCGGACTTCCCCACCCCCCACGGCCCGTGGATCACCACTGCGGCGGGGCCGCGGGCCCTGACCCCGTCGGCGATGCGGTTCAGCTCGATGTACTGGTTCTCTCGCTCGACCATCCCGTCCGGGGAGCGGGGCACCCGCCGGTGGTCCTGGGTCTCCGCAGGGCGGGGGCGTCGGCCGAGATCGCCGCGCCAGCCGAAATCATGCATACAACGGGCCTTTCTGTCGGTGCCTGCCCAGCTGCCCGAGCGGCGGTCCGCGCTCCGGGTCCGGCGAACGGACCGTCACGCGAACCAGGCGCGCCGGTCGCCGTCGGGCCGCCAGGTACCTCGCCCCCCGCTCCCCCGGCCCTCCCTGACCGGGCGTCACCGGCGTGGCCCATCGGTTCCGGTGGCCGGTCGGGGCCGGTCGCAGTGGGTGTACGAAGACTGCCCCGGCCGGATCGCCGCTGGATCCGCACGCCTCGGCGGGCCGCGCGCCCGGGGTGCGGGCTCGGCGGAGATCCGCGGATATCGAGCGGATATCGAGGACTGCGATGCTGGGCGCGCAGCAACCGCCGACCCGAAGGTAGTGACCCGATATGACTGCTCGACGCCCTTCCGCCGCCCGCTGGGGCATGGCCGCCCTGTCCGTGCTGGGCGCGGTCGTGGCCGTCGGAGTGGTGCCGGCCGTCGCGTCCGCCGCTCCCGTCCCGACCACGGCGTCGAGCCCGGCCACCCAGCACGACCGAGACGTCCGGCCCGACCCCGACCTGCTGCGGATCAACGTCGGCGCCGACCCGGGCTCCTCGGGCGCGAGTTCCGCGTGCGTGGCTGCCGCCCGGTCGACCGGCGCCGCCGTGGGCGACGACTGCACGCAGGGCATCGTGGTCTGGAACAACACCGGGTCGGACTACCACCGGCCGGTCCACTGAGGCTCCCGGGGATCGACCCGGCGACCTGCCCCGCGACCTACCCGGCGGCCTGCCCGGTGGTCGTCACCGGCACCCCGGCCGGCCCGGCCGGCCCGGCCAGCAGCTCGCGCACCCGGTCGCGATCGGGCAGTCCGAGCCTGGTGAACAGCGCCTGGGCCCGGTGAAGTTGCGCCCGGGCCTCGTCCCTGCGGCCGAGGTCCGCCAAGGCTTGCGCCAACACGACCAGGGCGTGTCCCTGGTCCCGTTCGGCCGCCAGTTCCTCGCACTCGGCCAGCGCCTGCCGGGCCGCCTCCACCGCCTCGGCCCCGCGGCCCAGGTGGCGCAGCGTGTCGGCCAGCCGGTAGCGGGCGTGTGCCTGGCGCAGCCGGAGCCCTCGGGACCGGCAGAGCTCCAGGCACTCGCGGAGGATCGCCGCGGCCTCCCGGTACCGGCCCGACTCGTGGGCCGCGAGGCCGAGCACGTAGAGCGCGTAGGACACGCCCGGCCAGTCCTCGGCCGCGCGCAGGGCCGGCAGCAGCTCCCGGCAGGCGGCCTCGGCCTCGGCGGGCGCGCCGCTGCGCACCCGGGCCAGTGCCGCGTTGAGGGTGGTCACGGTCTGGCCGGCCCGGTGGCCGAGCGCGCGGGCCAGTGTGTTGGCCTCGTCGTAGAGCCCGACCGCCCGGTCGAAGCGGTGCTGGAGCTGGGCGAGCAGGCCCAGGTCGTTGAGGGCCTGTTGCAGGACGACGACGTCACCGGCCGCCCGGCAGGCGTCCGCGGCGCGCCGGCTGTGCTCCGCGGCCTCGCTCAGGCGGGCGGCCTGCACCGCCAGGTTGCCCCGGATGAACTCGGCCCGGCCCAGCGAGTGCTGGTCGTCGTGGTCGGCCGCCGCTGCGGAGACCGCCGCCGCGGCGACCGCGAGGCGTTCGTAGCGCGGATCCGCGTCGAACGGGCAGAGCGCGATCAGCAGGTCGGCGGCCGTCCTGACATCCTCCGCCGAGGCCCGGTCGCCCACCCGATCACCGACCCCGTCGCCTACCCGACCACCGGCCCGACCACCGGCCCGTTCGGCGACCGTGGCCAGCACCGCGGTGATCGCCGCGTCGAACTCCTCCGCCACCCAGTCCACCGCCGCCCGGGTGCTGTCGAAGCGCAGTCCCGGCACCGGGGGCGTGCGCAGCGCGGTGCCGATCGGGTCGCCGGGCACCACCTGCTGGAAGGCGGCCGTCGCGGTCGCGAGCAGGAAGTCCAGCTGCCGGCGCAGCGCCGCGGCAGACTCGTCCTGCCCGCCGGGCCCGTCGATCTGCAGGGCGAACACCCGCAGCAGGTCGTGGTAGCGGTAGCGGCCGGCACGCGGTTCGGTGACCATACCCGCGTCGACCAGGGACTCCAGCAGTGCCTCGGCGCGGCGCGGGTCGACGCCCAGGACGGCGGCGGCGGCCGGCACCCCGATGTCCGGGCGGCCGACGGCGGCGATCACCCGGAACGCGGTGGCCTGCTCCGCGGTCAACTGCCGGTAGCCCCAGTCGAAGGCGCCGGCGACGGCGAGGTCGCCGAGGCGCAGCTCGGCCATCCGGTCCTGCTCGGCGGCCAGCCGATCGGCCAGCCGGGCCACCGTCCAGGCCGGGCGGGAGGCGAGCCGGGCCGCCACGATCCGTACGGCCAGCGGGAGATGGTCGCAGTAGCGGATCAACTCGCCGGCCGCGGCCGGGTCGGCGGCGATCCGGCCGGCGCCGGCCGCCCGCGCCAGCAGCTGGGTCGCCTCGTCCACGCTGAACACGTCCAGGTCGATCTGGGCCGCGGTGGCCAGGTCGAACAGCCTGGCCCGGCCGGTCACCAGGACCGCGCAGCGCGGCGAACCCGGCAGCAGCGGGCGGACCTGGGCCGCGTCCCGGGCGTTGTCCAGCAGGATCAGCACCCGCCGGACGTCCAGCAGGGAGCGGAACAGCCGGGAGCGGTCCTCCAGCGTCTCGGGGATGGCGGCGGAGGCGACGCCCAGTGCGGTGAGGAAGCTGGCCAGGAGCACGCTCGGCCGGGCCGGTTCCGGCTGGTCGCCGCGCAGGTCGGCGTACAGCTGCCCGTCGGGGAAGCCGCCGCGCAGGCGGTGCGCGACGCGGACGGCGACGGCGGTCTTGCCGACGCCGCCCATCCCGGAGATCGCCGCGACGGGCAGCACCGCGTCCTCGGCCGCACCGTCGACCGCCTTGCCGAGCACCGCGTGGAGCGCGTCCAGCTCGGCCCGGCGGCCGGTGAAGTCGGCGATGTCGGCAGGTAGTTGGGCGGGTACCAGGGCCGGTCCGGCCGGCGCGGCGGCGACGTGGGCGGGGGCGACGGGGGCGGTGGCGACGGGGGCGGTGGCGAGCAGCGCGGGGTCGCCGCGCAGGATCCGCCGGTGCATGTCGCGCAACTCGGGCCCCGGGTCGATGCCGAGCTCCGCGGCGAGCAGGCCGCGGGCCCGGTCGAAGACGGTGAGCGCGTCGGCCTGGCGCCCGTCCTGGTAGAGCGCCCGCATGAGCAGCACGTACGGGCGCTCGCGCAGCGGGTGGTCGGAGGTCAGCTCGCGCAGCACGGGCACCGCGAGCTTCTGGTCCCCCAGCTCCAGGTCGAGGCCGCACCGCTCCTCCAGCAGGCTGATCCGCAGGTCGGCCAGCCTGGCCCGCTGCTGCTCGGCGAACGGACCCGGCAGGCCGGCCAGCGGCTCGCCGTACCAGAGGTCGAGCGCTTCGGCGAGCAGCCGCCGGGCGCGCTGCGGGTCCTCGCCCGCCGTCGCGGCGCCGAGCGCCGTCGCGGCCAGCTTCTCCGCCCGGACGGCGTCCACCCCGTCGGGGGGCAGCACGGTCCGGTAGCCGTCCCCCACCGAGGCCAGGATCCCCGGAGCGGTCCCGTCCCGTCCCAGCACCTTGCGCCAGCGCCAGGCGTACGTGCGGAGCATGGCCGAGGCACTGGCGGGAGCGGCCTCGCCCCAGATGCCGTCGATCAGCTCGCCGGCGCTCGCGGCCCGGCCGTCCCGCAGCAGCAGGGCGGCCATCATCACCTGCTGCAGCGGCGACCCGACCGGCAGGACCTCGTCCCCGTCCTGGGCCCGCATGGCGCCCAGCAGGAAGAAGCGGACAGGTTGGATCATGGGCGGCAGTCCCCTCGTGCGAAACACCCGACGCCCGGCGGGGATCGACCCAGCCGCCGCCGTCGCCACCGCTGTGGCCTTCCTCCCCCCAGGAGAAGGCAATCCTTCGTATTAGTAGCACATCCTGATCACCACCCCGCCGTGCACCAGGCTCAGCACCTTCATCCCCACGAGGTCACCGACGGGGTCGACCATCCATGATCACTCCGGCCCGAAGACCGCAGGTGGGGGCGGGACTGCACTGTCGCTGTCGTGAGCAGCCGCGCCGCCGGACGAGCGCCTCCATCCCGCTCCGGCTCATCGAGCTCCGAGAAGGTGGTTGACGCTCCATGAGGTGCCGGCCACGACTGTCCCTGTCGCCCCCAGCACGCGCTCCATCGCCGGTAGCCGTTCGCCGCCGCGACCGTCTGGACGTTCGAGCAGCAGCCGGGTCATCTCCTCGGGGTGCTCCTCGAAGCCCGGCGATGGCTGTCCCGGCGCGAGCTGCGCTCAGCGGTACGCGCTGTCCGTGGTTCCCGGGTTGCCCCCGCTCCGCTGAGGAGCGCTGCGGCCGTCGTCCCAGGAGGCCGTGGCGAGGTGGTCGGCACTGCCGCCGCGCCACTCGACCAGGAAGAGCGTCGCGTCGTCACTGGTGGCGCCGCCGCGCTCCCGCTTCAGGGTGTGGGACAGCGCCCGTACCGTCGACCGCAGACCGACCTCCGCACGCCCCACCCGGGCGACCACGTCGATCAGCTGTTCCTCGCCGAACTGCTCACCGCCGGCCAGGTGTTCCTCGACGAGCCCGTCGGTGAAGAAGAGCACCCGGTCACCGCGCCGCAGCAGTTGCTCGCTGATCCGCGGCTGCTCGCCGCCGAAGCCGACCGGCAACGTCGTCGGGCCCTTCAACTGCTGGACCACGTCGTGGTCGCGGATCAGCAGCGGCGCCGGATGGCCGGCGTTGACCCACCGCAGGCGTCCCGAGGCGACGTTGAGCTCCATCATGTGCGCGGTGACGAACTGCTCGGGTCCGAACTGGTCGGCGATCGCCGTGTCCATGAAGGCGTACGTCTCGGCCAGCGCGATGCCCGAGCGCCGGGAGTGCCGGTAGGCCCCGATGGCGACCGTCGCCATCACCGCCGCGTCCAGCCCGTGGCCCATCGCATCGATCACGGCCACGTGCAGGACGTCGCCGTTCAGCGCGTAGTCGAAGCTGTCGCCGGCCACCTGGTAGGCGGGTTCGAGGATCCCGGCGACCTCGACCTGCGGGGTGGACATCGTCAGCGGCGGCAGCAACGACCACTGGATCTCCGCGGCGGTCGTCATCGGGACGAGGCGACGCGCCTTGAAGAACTCGTCGGTGTACCCGTTCTTGGTGACCAGCATGTCGGCCACCAGACCGGCGAGCCGCCGCAGCAGCCGCCGGTCGTCGTCGTCCACGGTGTCCAGCGTCAGGGCGAGCACCCCCACCTGGTCACTGCCGTCCAGCAGCGGAAGGTACATCCGCACCCCGTCGGCCTGCGCCACCTCGACCGCCGCCGCACGCAGGAACGCCGCGCCGGCGGGGGAAGCGTCGATGGGCTGGGGCTCCCCGACCCACAACCGCCGCCCGGGCAGCGGGACCAGCATCAGCTGCTCGTAGTCCTGCAGCAGGATGGAGACGTCCCGGCCCCCGACGATGCCGACCTCCTCGGCGATCAACGGGGCGATCAGCTGCGGCGGCATCTCGTGCGCCCGGTCCAGCAGCACACCGAGCAGCCGCTCACCGAACCCCTCCGACCGGTCCACCACGACCCGGTCGGGCTCCCCATCCGCCTCTGCCATAGTCGCCCACTCCACCACACCCACGACCGGCCCCCCGGGACAACACGCAGGTGACAGACCATCAGCACGGCACCGCCGGACGGCCGGGCGACGGCCGGCCACCCGCCCCGCGACGCCCACTGCGGCGGGCCCCTGGCGGACATGGTGGGTCCGGCCCCGCACCGGAGTATCCTGGGAATCACCGAAGGCACATCGCATGCCGGTCCCCCATCCGGCTTCGTCTCCGGCGACCGACAATTCCGGGCCCATGTGAGTGGACCCGGAGACAGGTCCGGGACGCCAACGCCCTCCAGCCGCCCCGTGATGGTCAAGGACCCCCTGCACGAGTCCGGCTGACGGCCACTCGGCAAGGCGGGGAGATGCGTGCGCCGAACCTGAACCGACCACCCTCAGCCCTCAGCCCTCAGCTCGACCAGATGGTCGCCCTCCTGTCGGCACTCACCCCATGCTCTTCGCTCCGTCCAGCGACTCTCGGATGATGTCGGCGTGGCCGGCGTGCTGGGCGGTCTCGGCGACGACGTGCATCAGGACCCGGCGGGCCGACCACTCCGCGTCGGCCTCGAACCAGGGCGCCTTGGGGAGCGGCTGGGTGGCGTCCAGGTCGGGCAGGGTGGCGACCAGCTCGTCGGTGCGGCGGGCCACCTCCTCGTAGTCGGCCAGGACACCGGCGAGGGTCTCGCCGGGCAGCAGGCGGAACTCGTCGGCGCGGCGGGCGTAGTCGGCCTCGGTGAAGGCGGTGAAGTCGGGCATCGCCGACGGACCGTCGACGACGAAGTTCGCCCAGACCCGCTCGACCGAGGTGACGTGCTTGATCAGGCCACCCAGGCAGAGCTCGCTGGCCGTGGTCCGCTGCCCGGCCTGGGCGTCGGTGAGGTCGCGGGTGGTGAAGCGGAGGAAGTGCCGCTGCTTGGCCAGTGCGACCAGCAGGTCGGCGCGCTCGCCGGTCAGGGCCGGGGCAGTGGTGGTCGTGGTCTCGCTCATGGGTTTCGCCTTCCGTTGTTGCTGCTCCGTCGGTCGAGTCCCACCCTAGGGAGGACAGCGGTCACTTTCTGACCTGAATTCCCGAGAGAATCGTCGACATGGCGAACACCAGCACCCGTACGTTGCGACTGCTCTCCCTGCTCCAGACCCACCGGTACTGGCCGGGCGAGGAGTTGGCCGATCGACTGGGCGTCTCGATCCGTACCCTGCGCCGCGACATCGACCGGCTGCGCGATCTGGGCTATCCGGTCGACGCGCAGCGCGGCGTGGACGGCGGCTACCAGCTCGCCGCCGGCGCGGTGCTGCCGCCGCTGGTGATCGACGACGAGGAGGCGGTGGCGCTGGTCGTGGGGCTGCAGGCCGCCGCGGAGGTGGCAGTGGAGGGCATCGCCGAGGCGTCGGTCAGGGTACTGGCCAAGGTCGTGCAGGTGATGCCGACCCGACTGCGGCGCAGGGCCGAGGCGCTGCGCGCGATGACCGTGCCCGCCGACTGGGGCGACCCGGCCGGCACGGCGGCCACAGGCATCGATCCCGAGGCGCTCACCGTGGTGGCGCTGGCCTGCCGGGACAGCGAGCAGCTCCGCTTCTCGTACACCACGGCCGACGGCCGTCACACCGAGCGGAACGTCGAGCCGCACCGGCTGGTCTGCCTCGGGCGCCGCTGGTACCTGGTCGCCTACGACCGCGTCAGGCACGACTGGCGCAGCTTCCGGCTCGACCGCCTCGCCGCACCCCGCGGCGGCGGCGCCCGGTTCCGGCCTCGCGAGCTGCCCGGGGCCGACGCCGCCGAGTTCGTCCGGGCCGGCCTGATCGGCGCGCCCCGCCCCTACCAGGTCGACGTCGTGGTGGACGCCCCCGCCGCTGCCGTGCGCGCGCGGATCGGCCGGTGGGCCACGGTGGAGGAGGCCGACCCCGCGCACTGCCGGGTGCGGATGACCACGGATTCCCTGGACTGGCCGACCATGGCCCTGGGTGCGATCGGGGCTGACTTCCGGGTCCTGGATCCGCCCGAGCTGGTCGAGCAGCTGCGCGAATGGAGTGCTCGCTTCGGCCGGGCCGCGCAGGTGCCACCTCGGGGGTAGCCGTGGTAACGGCGTGGTCCCACCTCGACACGGAGGGCGCCACCAGGCCGGGTGGATTCAGGTGAAGCTCAGGGCGGCCATCTTGCCGGAGAGGGCTTCGGCGTGGCCTTGGACGGTCTCGGCGTGGCGGGCGAAGACCTCGGCGTGGGTACGGAGTTGTTCGGGGTGCACCATGAAGCCGTCGCCCTGACCCCGGCCCGTGCCGGAGACGCCGAGCAGGTCCTCCAGAGCGGAGTAGGCCATGCCCGCGACGGCCTTCTCGATGAGGGCGAGCAACGGTGGGAGAGCGGCCTCGATGACCTTCGTGATGATGTACTGGATGAGTTGCTGTTCCAGGTAGTCGACGGCCTTCTCCGCCGCCGCGATGACCAGGGCCCCGGCGGCCTCGGCCAGGCCCAGGGTCAGCACGGCGGCGGCCTGGTCGGCGACGAAGGCGACCGCCAGCGCGATCAGTTCGGCGATGCACTCCAGCTTCATCGCCACGATGAACTCCGCGCCCGCGTCCAGCGCGGTGGCGAGCACGTGGCAGGCCTCCACCAGGCTGTTCATGTGCCCCTGCGACAGGTGGGCCCACTTGGAGACCAGCAGTTCGTAGGAGTCGGCCTGGTAGGAGTCGGCCATGGCCTTGATGGTGCCGGTGGCCTGGTTGTGCGTGTCGTCGATGTTGGTGGCGAACTCCCGCACGTGCTCGGCGAAGCTCCGCACCGAGTCCTCGTTCACCATCGGCCAGTTGATCCCGATGACCAGCAGGAACTGCGCCACCTCTTCGGGTAGTTCGATCGCCATCCGGCGCCCCCAATTTCCTTGTCGGATCAGGTCAGAGAATTCCGGGCGAAATCCAGCAGCCCGTCCCGGTCGAACTCCAGGCGGCTGCCCTCGCCGGTCACCACGAAGGTCCCGTTCCATTCGGCGCGCCAGGCCTGGCCGCGGAAGTTCTCGAATTCGACCCAGCTCCCGGGCGCATCCTCCAGCAGCGGGAGCTCGCGAAGGAGCACGTCCGCCGTGGCGAGGGCACGCTCGGTCGAGGTGCTCCGTGACGTGGTGGCCGTGTTCAGGTAGCTCATCCTCAGGAACGGCACCGGCTGCCGGTCCAGACGGGTGGCCCTCAGGCCCTGGGGGTGCGAGGTCAGGAACAGCGCCTCGCTCTCGGTCTCGGTGCCGGAGAACTCGAAGTGCCAGCCGGGGAAGAGTGCGTAGGTCACCGCGTGCAGGCTCGCGTCCTGGATCTGGTAGCGGTGAGCACCGGGCGCCGCCACCACCGCGGTGTCGAACCCGTGCCCGGCGGCGGTGAACCCGCTCAGCACGGTCAGCGGGCGCCGGCTGCCGAGCGCCTCGGCGCTGTGGTCGCGGGCGAAGGCCAGGAGACTGCGGACCAGGTCCTCGTCGTGGTGATCGAGCGCGACCACCTGCAGGAGGTGCCGGCGGTCCGTGGTGAGGACGGCGGAAAAGCTGAACCGGGGGTTGGGGGCCCAACGCCAGGCGTCGGGCAGGTCTGTCCACGGCTCGGCTCCCGGCATTCCGGCCAGGGTCGCGGTCAGGTCCATGAAAGCTCTCCAGGATAGGGGGTACGCCGTGCGGCTAGCGCGACTGGTAGTTCGGCCCGGTGTTCTGCGTGTAGGTCTGGGTCATGCTGCCACCACCGCTCGAGTTCTGTTGCCGTGACATCGCCTCCATGTGCGAGGTGTTGTTGAAGAACTCGTCCCGGGTCGCCCGGTCCGAATTGTGCCCGACCGTGTTGTAGTGGTCGACGACCGCTCGCGTGTGCTCATAGGTCTGCTGTCCGGGGGGAATGTTGTTCCCCTGAGCGTCGAACCAGTGCAGTTGACTGCGCGGCACCCGTTTGCCGTTGGCGTCACGAATGTCGCCGGTACCCGCCCCGACTCCCTCGTGCGTCCAGTTCTTGACCATCTCATCGTGAGTGTCCTGCCAGTACCCCTTCGGGTACTCGGATTTGCGGTCATGCCTCGCCGCGAGGCCGAGCGGGTCGCAGGCGAGCAACGGGTTGCCGACGTAGGTGTAGGCGTCCGGTGCGGGAGAGAGGCCGAGCGGGTCCGCACTGAGGTAGCGGGCGGTCGCGGGGTCGTAGTAGCGGAAGACGTTGTAGTGGAGCCGGGATTCGGGGTCGTGGTACTGACCGGGGAAGCGCAGCGGCGTGGTGGTGGCGTGCTGGCCGGTGGCGACCGGCAGGCCCCAGATCGTGCTGCGCTGCTCCCAGGCCGTCGTTCCGTCGGGTGCGAGGAGGTGCGTGGGGGTGCCGACCAGGTCCGTGACGATGGCGAAGAACCGGCGGTCCGTCTCGTCCTGGGTCACCAGGTGTTCGGTCTGGGCGACCGGGTGCAGCCCTCGGTGGTCCCAGGTGAGGGTGTAGGGGCCGGGCAGGTGGGGGCCGTGTGCGGTCTGCTCCGCCAGGGTGTGACCGTCCCAGCTGAAGTCGGTCCACTCGTGGAGGGTCCAGGCCTCGCCGTCGGCGACGAAGTGCTGCTTGGTGATGCGGCGGCCGAGGGGGTCGTAGCGGTAGTGCCAGCGGTCACCCTCGGGTGTGGTGACGGCGGTGAGCTGGTTCTCCGCGTCCCAGGTGTACCGCCAGACCCTGGTCCGGCCGGAGAGCGTGCGCAGGTGGCGAGCGGTGGTCCGCCCCTGGGCGTCGTACTGGTAGGTGACCCGCCCCGCCGAACTGACCAGTGAACCGTCGAAGGTGCGCTCGCCACCGGCCGCCGCCGCCGCTGCGCCCGGCCAGGTCGCCCCCACCAGGTGGCCGCCCTGGTCGTAGGCGTAGGTCTCGGTCCAGTCGGCGGCCCGGACGGCGGTCACCCGCCCGACCCGGTCCTGCTGGAAGGAGGTGGTGCGCGCGGGGTTCGCGCCGGTCTGTTCGGTGAGGGCGGTCAGCTCGCCGTCGGCCCGGTAGCGGTAGGTGCGGCGGATCAGGGGCAGGCCGGCGGAGCCGGACAGCGTCTGGCCGGTCAGCCGGTTCTCCGGGTCCCACGTGAGGGCGAGGGTGAGGTCCGGCGCGAGAGCGCGGCTGACTTCGCGTCCGGCCGCGTCGTGGTCGAAGGTGACGAGGTGCCCGGCGGCGGTGAGCGTCCGCGGGTGGCCCAGCTGGTCGTAGGTCCAGTGACTGGTGCCGCCCGAGGGTGTCCGACGACCCGTCATCTGCCCGCGCACGTCGTAGGCGTAAGTGATGGTGCGGCCGTCCACGGTCTCACTGAGCACCCGGCCCAGGGGGTCGTAGGACCGGCTCAGCTCGCTGCCGGGGGCGCGGGCGCTCAGCAGGCGGCCGGCCTCGTCGTAGCCGTACTCGGTGACCTGCCCGTCCGTCTCCTTGGCGACGACCCGGCCCTTGGCGTCGAGCCGGTAGGCGATTCTCTGACCCAGGCCGTTCCGACGCTCCGTCAGATGACCTGCGGGGTCGTACGCGTAGTGGAGCGCATGCCCTTCGAAGTCGCTCTCCCCGGTCAGCCTTCCCGCTGCGTCATAGGTGTAGTCCCAGGTCAGGCCCTGCGGCTGGGCGACCTGGGTGAGGCGCAGTTCGGTGTCGTGGGTGAAGGTGTAGCGCGCGCCGTCCGCCGCCGTCCGGGCGGCCGGCAGGTTGAAGTGGGTGTACTCGAGTTCGGTGACGGCGCCCGTCGCGTCGGTGTGGCGCACCATGTTGCCCTCGGGGTCGTAGGCCCAGGCTTCGGTGGCGCCGGTGTGGTCCTGGCGGGTGAGAGCCCTGCCCTCCACCGTCCAGGTGAAACGGGTGCGCTGGCCGAGTTCGTCGGTGATCGTCACCGGCCGGCCGAAGGCGTCCCGCTCGAACTCGGTGCGGCCGCCGAGCGCGTCGGTGGCCGCGACCAGCAGCCCGCCCCGGTCGCACTCGGCCGTGCTGGTGTTGCCGAGGGCGTCGGTCACGGCGGCGAGGTGGCCGTGCTCGGTGTACCCGAAGCGGGTGGTGACCCCGGACCGGTCGGTGACCGCGGTGCGGTTGCCGCGCTCGTCGAAGGTCTGGCTCCAGGTCAGGCCGTCGGGCGTGCGGATCTCGGTGGGCTGGTGGAGCCGGTTGTAGGTGAACCGGAGGTTGGTGCCGTCGGGACTGTCCACGCGCACCACGTCGTCGCGGGAGTCCAGGGTGAGGCGGGTGGTGTGACCCAGGGGGTCGGTGTAGACGAGCAGTCGGCCGTAGCGGTCGTGCTGGGTGCGGGTGGTGTGGCCCAGCGGATCGACGATCCGGGTGAGGTGCTTGTGCTCGTCGTAGTGGAACTCGGTGGACTCGCCCTGGCTGTTGGTCATGGTGGTGACCCGGTTGGCCAGGTCGTAGCCGAAGTCGGCGTCCAGGGCGCCGAGCGAGCCGCGTCCGGCGGAGACCCTGCCGTCGCGGCCGTACTCGTAGGCGTACCAGTGCCCGTTGCGGTCGGTCCAGGACGTGACGCGGTCGTACTCGTCGTGCTGGTAGACCAGCGGGACCTCGGAGGAGTTCGCGACCTGCTGCAGCCGGCCCGTGCCGTCGTACCCGAACACCATCACGGTGGTGCCCAGGCCACCCCGGCTGTCGTCCAGCAGGCGGAGCTCCTCGATCCGCCAGCCGCCGGCGGTGTACCCGGTGTCGACGGCGATCGGCCGACCGCCCGAGCGGCGCACCTCGACCGGCAGCCGCTCCGCGTCGTACAGGAACTCGATCCAGTTCCCGTTCCGGTCGGTGATCGCCGCCAGCGGCCGGGACGAGCGCGCGGGGCCGCCCTCGGCGACCGGGAGGACGGGCGGGAAGTGGCGGGTCCAACCGGTCTGCGGGTCCTCGATGCAGATCGTGTCCTCGGTCCTGTCCCAGGTGAGCGGCCAGCGCGCGCCGTCCTCGGGGTAGGCCTTCTGCCCCTGGGCCGGAGCCGGGTAGTGCAGGATCTGGCCGTCGTCACCGGCGTAGTGGATGCCCAGATGATCGATCTGCAGTCGCTGGGTGAGGGTTGACGACCAACCGGGTCCGAACAGGGTGCCCGCCTGATATCCGGAGGCGTACGCACGGCGTAGGACCAGTGGCAGCAGCCCGGGCAGTTCCAGGTCGGTCGCGGTCATGACCATCTGCCCGGAGACCACGTCCACGGGGTCGCCACCGGTCTGCAGCTTTCCGTTGCCCTCGGTGCCCTGACCGCCGCCCGCTTTCCCCTTGTTGAGGTCGGGCTCCCTGCTCTCGCCCTTGCCCGGACCGCTGGGCGGTTTCGGGCCGCCGCCCTCCCCGCCATGGCCCGTGCCACCCCGGGCGAGGTCGCCCGCGATCTTTCGCTCGTTCTCGGCGACCTGGTCCGCGACCCGCTTGCCGTTCCGCTCGGTCTCTTTGAGAATCCCGCCGTAGGCCTTCGAGAGATCCCGCGCAAGGGCCTGCTCGGTCTTCTTCGCGGCCTCTGTCAGTGCGTGACCTATCTGTCCGACCACGTCTGTTGCTCTCCCTTTGGGCAGGATTCGAAGAAGTAAGTCGACCACCTGACCTAACGGCTCACCATGCGGTTCCACCGGCAGAACTGCGGCCGGGCATACTTCTGCCGGTGGAAGACTTCCACTCGGGGTAAGTCCCGGCGGTCAGGCATCGGAAGCAGGGACGGGGACCTTGGCAGTGGGGACAGGGACATCGGCCACGGGCGGCTTCGCCAGTCGGCTGCTCGGTCTACGGACGCGCGCCGGGCTCAGCCAGGAAGTCCTGGCCCACACTGCGGGAATCAGCGTCCGCGCGCTGGCGGACCTCGAACGCGGACGCTCCAAGGGGCCGCAACGCCGCACCGTGCAGGCACTCGCCACGGCGTTGGAGCTGGACCGGGAAACCGCCGGGGAACTGGAGGAATTGGCCGGCCTCGGCCGACCACGGCCCAGGCCCGAAGCGGCGACCAGCACGCGCTCCGCCTTGGCATTGCCACGTGACATCGGCGACTTCACCGCGCGCGGCCCCGCCCTCGACCGACTGCACGCCTTGGCGCACGAGGCGGATCCGGGCCACCCACCGGTCGCCGTGATCGCGGGGCAACCCGGGCTCGGCAAAACCGCCTTCGCCGTGCACGCAGCGCACCGCCTCGCCCCGGATTTCCCGGACGGTCAGTTCGTCCTCGATCTGCGTGGCATGGATACCGAGCCGACCACCGCGCGCGACGCGCTCGCCTCGCTGCTGCGAGCCCTGGGCGTCACCGAGAGCGGGATTCCGGCCGGAACGGACGACCGGGTCGGGCTCTACCGGGCCGAGGTGAGGGAGCGCCGGGTGCTGCTCGTCCTGGACAACGCGGCATCGGAGTCCCAGGTCCGCCCGCTGCTGCCGGGCGTCGGCCGCTCGATGACGATCGTCACCAGCCGCCAGGCCCTGGCCGGCCTGGAGTCGGTCCACCGCACCGCTCTGGGCCTGCTGCGGCGTGAGGAGGGAGTCGAGCTGCTGACCCGCATCATCGGCCCGGAGCGGGTCCGGCACGAGGCCCAGGCCGTCCGCGACCTCGTGGACCTCTGCGGATACCTGCCGCTGGCCGTACGCATCGCCGGACAGCGTCTGGCGGTACGGCCCATGGAGCGGGTTGCCAAGCTTGTCACCCAACTCGCGCGGGCGGAGCGCCGTCTCGACTCGCTCCAGGCGGGCAGCCTGCAGATCAGGGCCGCCTTCACCATGTCGTACCAGCACCTGGCCCACCCCGCGAGGATCCTCTTCCGCCGGGCCTCTCTCGCGGCCGGTCCGGACTTCAGCCCCGAGACCGCCGCTCTGCTCGCCGACCTGCCGGTCGCCCAGGCCGCCCGGTACGCCGAGGAGTTGACGGATGCCGGGCTGCTCCAACCCGACCCCGACGCCGAGCGCTACCGCTTCCACGACCTGCTCAGGCTGTTCGCCGCCGAGCAACTCACGGCCGAGGACAGCCCTGAGGTCTGCGAAGCAGCACGGGACAGGACCGCTCAGTGGGTGCTGCGGCGGGCCACCGCCGCAGCACTGCGCTTCGATGCCGATCGCCACCACGAACCGCCCGCCGGCGACCCCGACCCCGACCACGCGCCCGCCGACCGCGAAGAAGCCCGCACCTGGCTGGAGGCCGAACGGGCCGAGTGGCTCGCGGCCCTGCAACGGTCTCGGACGGCCGCACGGCATCAGCAGGTCATCGACGCGGCGGAGGCCATGCACTGGTTCTCCGACCTGAACCAACACTGGGACCTGTGGGCAGAGGTGTTCACCTGCTCCATCGAGTCGGCCCGCGCCTTGGGCAGCAGGCGGGACGAGGCCGTCCACCTCAACTACCTCGCCTGGGCCCACAACATCTGCCGCTACGACCACCCCGCCGCACTGGCGACTGCTGAGCGCGCCCTCACGGCGGCGCGCGAGGCCGCCGACGAGCTCCAGGAGACCTGGGCTCTGGCCTACGCCGCAGGAGCCCTCCACAGGCTCGGCCGGACGGGCGAGGGCATCGAGCGGCTCCGGAAAGCAGTCGCCCTCGCCGGCACGCTGACCTCTCCTCAGGGCCGGCTGGCCCAGCTCACCGTGCTGAACGGGCTGGGCCAATACCTGCGAATGTCCGGCCGGGTGCAGGAGGCACTGGTCGTCCACCGGCGCAGCGAAGCGCTCTGCCGGAACGGCATGCCCGGACAGTCGGCCGAGCTGATCGCCATGTACCACGCGGCCGCCCTGCAGGAGGTCGGCAAGGACCTCTCCGCCCTCCACCGCTGGACCGAGGCCGAAGCCCCGCTGCGCCAAGCCCTCGCGCACTTCGAAGCCGCGCGAATGCCCGCTTGGAGCGAGCCGGCCCGGCTCGACCTCGGCGTCGTCCTCCGCCGGCTCGCACGCTACGACGAAGCCCGCGATACCCTCGTCGCCGCCGGCAACGCCCTGGCCCTCCTGAAGAGTCCGCGACAGTCGGAGGTCTCGACCGAACTCGACGAACTCAACCGGACCACCGCCGGCGAGTAGTACGGCACTCCGTACGGCCCGATCCCGAACACCCGACTGTCACTCGCACCGATCGTGCGCCGGCCCCACGACCTGCTCAAGCGTCGGAGCCTCCGACGGTCTGCAGATTCGCGACACGGCCTCCCGTACATGGCAGCACGCAATCACCGGGCCGGCGCGCTCACCACCGCCGAACTGCATGCCACCGCACCGCACACCTGGGTGACCTGATCGCCACCCGGCCTGTCCCGCGGCGGATCGGGGCCTGAGCAGGCAGGACGGCCCGGCGTCGGTACGCGGCCGGGCCGTGCGGTGCTGGTACGCCGCGGCGGTCAGCCGCAGTGGACGTTCTGACGGTAGACGTACACGGTCTCTATCTCGCCGCCCCAGTCGATGCAGGTGCCGGCCGCGGAGACGTACACCGGGCCCGCGTAGGTGGTGAACTGGCCGTAGTTGCCGATCCAGTCCGGCGAGCCGGACACCCGGACCAGTGCGTTCATGTACAGCCGGGTGCCCGGGTTGTCGCGCACGTTCACGACGCAGTTCTTGCCGGTGGACCGGCTGTAGGTGAGGTAGACGGTCCCGTAGTCGCCGACGTCCAGGGAGTCGATGACGGTGTAGCCGCTCCCGCAGGCGCCGTTGTAGATGGCGGCCTCGGCCGAGCCGGGCACGAGGACCACTCCGGCCAAGGCGGCGGTCGCGACCGCGACGGCGGTGGTGGCACGGCGGACGAGCTGGCGCATGAGGACTCCCTCGCACGGGGCCGCGTCCGTGCGGCGCCCGGGCTCGGGCGGTGGCGCGACCTGCGTGGGACGTTAGTTGATCATGGTCTCGCGCAGGTATCGCGGGGTAGCACGCATACATACCGAAAATCCGGCCGCCCCTGGTCCGCGCCCGACCCGGCGCCGGACCCCGACCCAGCCCGAACGCCGTGCCGCCCGGGCGACCCCGCCCACCACGCTGTCCACCGCGGTGGCCACGCCGGACGAGTGCACCGGTGTGAGGTGCTCGGCCGGCGTCACCGGCCATGACGGGGATGAGACGACCGCGATACCTCCGCGCGCCATGATGACGTCCAGGTCGAGGGTTCACCCGGCGGCCCACTGCCAACGGACCGAAAGAGGACGCAGAACGCGATGCGGAAGATGTGCGAGCCCCCGGCCGCGAATGCAACGGTGCCCGCGAGCAAGGCCGTCGGCGTATGAGTTCCGCCGCGCATCAGCGATCGACCGGCAGCAGCGTGGGAGTTGGGCTGGCCGGGCTGGCCTGGCTCATGTGCTGTGTCCTGGCCGGTTGTTCGTCATCCGGGCAGCCGGCCGCAGAGGCGATGCGGACCACGCAGTCCCCGTCCGCGCTCCCGGGGAGTGCTGATCTACATCTTCCGATCGAGCCGTATCTCTTCTCCGAGGCGGAGACAGCGAAGCTGACCAGGGCGGGAGCCGTGCTGCGCAAGGCGTGCATGCAGCGGTTCGGTCTCGACTACGCCATCGGTCCGGCCGACCCGTCGACCGGACCGCGCCCGTTCATGGACCGCCGGTACGGCGTGACGGACCAGGACGAGGTGGCGGCCAACGGCTACCACCTCGGCGACCGCGACCCGCGCACCCACCCGGTCAGCCCGCCGCAGTTCTCCGCCGAGCAGCAACAGGTGCTCACCGGACACCTCCCGGGGAAGACCGGTGCGGACGAAACGAACCTCCAGGTCAACGGCGTACCGGTACCACCGGGCGGCTGCTACGACGAGGCGAAGCGCGGCCTGGCCGGTTCGGGGGACCTGGGCCCGAGCAGCCTGGCTCAGCAGACCAACTTCCAGACTTTCAAGGCCAGCATGTCGATGACGCAGGTCACGCAGGCATTCGAGGCGTGGTCCGGCTGCATGAAGAACAGGGGTTACTCCTACCCCAATCCGATGGATGCCATCGGCGATCGCCGCTTCCTGGGGGACTCACCCACGCCGCTGGAGCTCCAGGTGGCGACGGCTGACGTGACCTGCAAGCAGCAAGTGAATCTGGTCGACACTTGGTTCGAGGTCGAGGCTTCCCTGCAGAAGGAATTGATCGCACGGCAACAAGCCGAATTCACGGCGGCGCTCGCGGCGAAGACCGAGCAACTCGCCAAGGCCGACGCCGTGCTGCGCGATCAGTGAAGTAGTGGGCTGAATCTTTTTCCGGTCCGGGCGCGCCCACCCTTCCCCAGGTACGCCGACGGGATTGCACACACGCCTGGAACGTCCCATGAAGAGAGGATCAAAGAAATGAAGCGCACCCTCAAGCTTGCCGCAGCAGCCCTGGGCGCTGCCCTGCTCGTCCCCGCCCTCACCACCTCCGCGCAGGCCGCCGTCAGCGACTGTCCGGACAGCAAATTCTGCCTCTTCTACAACTCGAACGAGCAGGGCTCCCACTTGGCGATTTCGACGAACGTTCGCGACCTCGCCGGGTACACCTTCACCAGCCCCGGCAACGGCCAGGGCCAGCACGTCAAGAACAACGCCGCATCGGCTGTCTCCAACGTGTGCATGACGGTCCGGGTGTACTACAACTCGAACTACAGCGGCCCGATGGACATGTTCAACTACCGCAATGCCGCGAACCTGGTCAACACGTACAACGAGAACGCCTCGGTGAGGTTCGCCGAGGACTGCTGATCCTCACCTACGCCGGACCGGTCTACTTGCACGCACCGGGCCAGTGCATCGACCGGGTCACCCAGATCGGCGACGACTCGGCGCAACAGCTCGATTCCCACGGCGGCTGAGGCGGTGGAGGTTCGCCGGCGCGGGCCGTTCTGACGGCGCGACCGCACCCGCCGGCCAACTTGCCCGCGGCTGAACGGGCTGGAGCCTCCCGGCGGGGACCGACGGAAATCCGCGGTCCCGGCCGGGCCGCTCGCGTCGGCTCCAGCGCCGCCACGAACGAAAGCCCGACCACTTTCGCGGCCCCCACCAATACCGTCGCAATCCTCGTCTGCACGCGCAAATCCCCTCCATGAGATGACTTCTCAGTCTGCAGAAGAGTATTGCGTCGCCGGCCGCCATGCACCGATGATGATCACCGACATCGAAGGGGGAGCGGTGCTGCAAGCACTCGGACTGAGCGCACTGACGGAGAACGTCTACAGGACCCTGCTGGCCGAGCCGGACTGGGGGGTCGACCGAATTGCCGCCGACCTGCACGTGTCGGAAGCAGCGACACGCGAAGCACTCGACGAACTACTGGAACTGACACTGCTGCGGCCCGCGACCGAATCCCATACTCCGCGGGTCGTCAGCCCGGAGGTCGGACTGACCAGGCTGCTCGCCCACAACCAAACCCAGCTGCTCTTTCGTCAGCAACAATTGGAGAGCACCCGCACCGCGATCGCAGCCCTTTCCGCCGAGTACATCGACCGACGACCCGATGACGAGATGGTCCTGCGGCTGGATTCGCTCGAAGCCGTCCGCGACCGCCTCGAGGAACTCGCCGCGACCGCCACCGAGGAATGCCTGTCCTTGATGCGCGGGGGAGCCGTTCGTCCCGATTCCATCCAGGCCGGCAAACACCCCAACCAGGTCGCGCTGGAGCGCGGAGTAGTCATCCGCAGCATCTTCCAGGACAGCTTCCGCAACGATCCCGACACCCTGCGCTATGCGCGGTGGTTGGCCGATCTGGGCGGTTTGACGCGCACCGTGCCGCTACTGCCGATACGACTGGTGATCGTCGACCGCAGAATTGCCCTGGTCCCGACCGACCCCAGTGACGGCCGCCGCGGCGCACTGGAACTGCACGGTGAGGCCCTGATCCAGCCCTTGTGCGCACTGTTCGACGAACTGTGGCGCAGCGGAGCCGACTTCGGTCAGCCCACCCTCCGCGACGATCAGGACCTCACCGGGTCCGAGCGCGCTCTGCTGCAACTGCTGGGCCATGGCCACACGGACCAGTCCGCCGCCCGTAAGCTGGGCCTGTCCCTGCGGACGGTGCGTCGAATGATGCAGGACCTGATGCAGCGTCTGGGCGCCGAAAGTCGCTTCCAGGCGGGGGCCGAAGCCGTGCGGAAGGACTGGCTCTGACCCCCAAGCAGCTGGACCGACACCGAGGGGCACTTCGAGGGCCCGCCGTCTCCGTCGGCCGACTGCGCCGTCCCAGGTGGCACGCTCGCGATGCGCCTCTGTAGTACCGGCACGGCTCGGCTCGGCGGGTCGGTCGGCGGCACAGCGGCGGCACATCGAAGCCCCGTCGGGCAGGTGACCTTTCCAGGTCGCCTTCGTCCGGCGGGGCTTCGTTGTGTACCGCTGCGGCTCCGGCGGACATCGTCACACCGCCGTGGCCTGCACACTCACGAGATCATCCCGGCTGTGGAGCTGCCCTTGGTTCGGGTGTGCCGGTGTCGTGCCGGTGGTTGCTCAGAAGTGGAGCATGTGCTGGAAGGAGTTCTCCGCACTGCTGACGCGGAGGTGGCTGCGGGTGCCGTAGGCGAGGCGGTTGTTCCAGTTGTACTCCTCGACGTCGAAGGAGCCGTCGGAGTAGACCGCGTTGACGTAGGCGACGTGGCCGTAGTCCCCGTGGGTGTCGTTGACGGCGATGGCACCGACGCTGGGGGTGGTGTCGACGGTGACGCCGACGCGGCGGGCGGCGTCGTCCCAGGTGTTGGCGTTGCCCCAGGTGGTGCCGCCCCAGGAGTTGCTGAAGTTCGAGACGCCGAGACGGCTGGCGATGCGGTACGCCGCGAAGGCGGTGCAGTTGTCGGCGGAGAAGCCGCGGGTGCCGTGGTCGAAGTCGTTGGTGGCGCTCTCGTTGCTACCGCCGCCGCTGCTGCCGAGGAACTGGTGGGAGGCCTCGTTGTTCTTCAGGGTGGAGTTGAGGTTGCCCTTGGCGCCGGGGGCGAAGTCCTGGCTGGCGCCGGCGTAGCCGCTGTTGAAGTAGACGCGGACGGTCTTCCCGGTGCGGTTCCACACCGAGGCGGCGTTGTTCTTGACGCAGACACCCTGGCCGCTGCCGGCGCCCTTGAACTCGTAGCAGCTCGGCTGGGTGGCTCCGTAGTCGCTGATGGAGCCGGTGAAGTCGGAGATCGAGCCGGCCTGGTCGCTGTTGTAGTAGAGGCAGAACTCGCCGGAGTCGCAGACCCCGTCGCGGGAGGCGGCGAAGGCGGGGGCGGAGGTGGCGGCGATCAGGGGGACGGCCATGGCCAGTGCGGTGCCGGCGACGGTGAGCGTGGTGCGTATCTTCTTCAAGGCTCTACTCTCTTCGTGACGTGTCATCGACGGGTTCTTCGGTCGTGCTCGGGCGGTACCGGCGCGGTCAGTGGGTGCGCTGGTACTCCTCCCAGGTCTGGATGGGGATGCGGGGGCCGTCGTCGGCGGCGTGGTTGGCCAGGCCGTTGAGGCCGAGGTAGTAGTCACCGACCTGGTTCTGGGCCTGGGTGGCGAGATCGGTGTCGCTGATCGCAGCGGCGTGGATGTGCCACGGCCAGTCGCCCTGGCTGGGGTTGCGGACCCAGGCGGCGAATCCGACCTGGCGCAGTGCGCGGGCGACGGCGGTGCGGGTGCTGCTGGACATGCCGTCGACGTTGATGTCCACGACACCACCGCCGTCGTGGGTGCCCGCGGAGGTGGGATCGCCGCCGGGGTTGTAGGAGCCCTGGTCCAGGGTGAGGTGGAAGCCCAGGAGGCGTTCGGCCTCGGTGAGCATCTTCTGGGTGCGGGTGTCGACGGTGTATCCGTCGCGTTGCACGCGCGCGCCGGCTGCGATCTGGTGGGTGAGGGTGAATCGGCCCTGGCCGAGCGCGGTGAGGGAGGAGGAGCCGGGCAGTCCGTTGGCGTCCAGGCCGGTGTAGCCGAGGGAGCGCTGAAAGGCGGCGTAGGCCGTGATGGTGGTGGTGCCGAAGTACCCGTCCACCCAGCGGGCGTCGAGGAGATTACGCGCCTGCAGGGCCCGCTCGACGGCCAGGACCGAGTCCTTGGCGCCCGGGGTCAGCGTGTTGTCGGGGCGTCGGGGATCGATCTGGGCAGCCAGGACGGTGGCTTCCATGTCCACCACGGGCAGCGCGGCGGCAGTGGCCGCCGGCACCTCGGTGTGGGAGGTTGCCGCGTGGGCCTGTGTGGCGCTCAGCACCAGGCCGCTCAGGACGGCGACGGCCGTGAGCAGTCGGGTCGCGGTGGTGCGGGTCTTGGTGGCGGATGCCATGTGGTGGTTCCTTCTGGTTCGGTGGAGGATCGGCCCTGACCTCGTCCCGCTGTCGGGCACCGGCGGGTGAGAGGTCTGATGGAGGGCTTCTGGCTGGGACGGCGCTCAGCGGCACCTCTGGTGGGTGCGGCCGTCGCCGAGGTGGTTGCTGCGGAGCAGGGCGGCATCTGCGCGGGCGCGCTTGCCGCTGCCCGGCGAATCCGGGTGGGCGGTACGGGTCCGGCGACGGTCCGGGGACCGGCACCGCCCGATGGATCTGGCCGGCTTCGCGGAATCCGCCGGGCAGTCAGCAACAGCGATGGTGGGAGGTGGGACCCGGCGCCACGGCGGTCGCCGTGGCGCCGAGGGGTCAGCAGCGGACGTCGGTCTTGACGGCTACCTCGCCGGGGTAGGGAATGGGGCCGGTCCCGTTCCAGCCCAGTGCCTGGGTGCACTCCGACAGGGTGTCGGCGCCGGAGGACCACATCTCCACGTCGTTGTGGCCGCACTGGGGGTCCTGGACGTGTCCGCCGCCGGTCACGATGGCCGCGCACACGTCCCAACTGCTGTGGGAGGAGCGGTAGCCCTGCCACACGTACAGGTAGGAGTAGTTCTTGCCGCAGCCCTTGTACTGCTTCACCGACGCCATCGTCTCCCCGCCGACGTTGAGGTAGGCGGTGCTGCCGATCTGCGTGACGCTGGAACAACCGGACGGAGTGGAGGCCTGAGCAGTCCCGGGAATCGCAAGGAGCGTCGGCACGGCAAGGGCCGAGACGGCAGCGATCTTGGTCAGGATGCGCATGGTGAAACCTTCTTTCAGGAGATGGGATGGGATTGGAGGAGATGCCCGACCGCCGCCCGGGCGTTGGCGTGAGCCTCTTCCGTAGACAGGCCGGACTGCCGAGTCCCCGGTACCGAGGTGACGGGGGCTGCGGTTCGAATCGGGTCACATGGCGCCGGCCCGCCCCGCCGGAGCAGCCGGGCCAGGGACCTCAGGGCGCGCGGACACCGGCGGATGAGGCGGAAGGGCCCGTGGTGATGACCACTGCGCCGGGGATCGGGGCTGTCGCGGTCGGGCGCGTGTCCTTCCGAGCGGACGCCACGCGTGCTCGGCCGACCGAGGTGTTCGGGCGGAGGCGGGGCAGGTGGTTCTCGAGCTCCCGCTGCGACTGCGTTCAAGTGGCCAGGAGAGCCGTGGGCTTGGTTCTTGGATGTCTTACATGAGGACGAGGCACCAGCCACGCAGGGCCGGCGTGTGCTGCAGAGCCCGTTCGCAGACGCGGCGCAGGTTCGCGATTGCCGCATCCGGAGTGTCTGCGATGATCGCGGCAGCGATGCGACACCGGCTGAGCTCGACGCGGGCGCGGATGTGCTCCACCCGGTCTTCGTGTTGGCTGTGCGCCCAGATCAGATCGGTGACCGCTTCAGCCGTCAGCTGCGATGGCGCCGGATCAGGACGGATGAGAGTCACCGAGACCAAATGCACGGAATCCGGTCAACTCTGCACGGGTGGTGCGGGGCGAGGGCTGTCCCAGTCGAAACCTGAGGCGGTGGTGGTGAATTGGACGGCCGATCGATCTGCCACGACGCCGCTTGCGGCGGCGGCACCCAGGCCGACGGTGGATGCCACGACCAGGGCAGCGCACACGATGCGTATTGAGTGACCCACGACTGTTCTCTCCTGTTTCGTAACCAATGCTGTGCCCGTGAACGGTTCGCGGAACCCGTCCCGGTTCTTGTCGCTTTCCGCTGCTGAGAAGGATCCTGCCGTCCACACGAGGCGATGTCACGGCTGCAGAGCTGGCACCAAGTCGCTTGGCAACTAGGTGCAAGATCATTACGGTGTTGGCGTCGAGTGCCGGCCTGTCACGGCCGGCCTGGTCGGTCTCGGCGCTGAACATCGGGGCGGCGGCCGCGGGAGCGCGGCGCGAGGACGGGTGCCCCCAGCGCCGCGGCGGCCACCGCGAGCAGCGGAGTGAGCGTGCGGATGCGTTTCGTGCACATACAGGCATGCATGCCCAAGGTCCTCCATGAGCTGGGGGCGGTGCGGCGGTCGGCTGGTCGCGAATCCATGGAAATCCTCCACGCGGCGCGTATCACGGCCGTCATCGGCCGGTAACTCGGCCTGTGACACGTGATGTGACAGCAATTCAGATATTGCTAAGTCATCAACCGTGCGAGCAGACCGATTTTCAGCTCGCGCACTTCAGCCGAATGACTCGACACCGGCCCCGGGACGGCGATGGTAAGCGGAGTCGCCATGCTCGCGTGGTGGCCGGCCATCCGATCTGCCCCCTGGACAGATGGAAATTTCACGGGGCGGAACCGTGCCGGCAACGTCAACACCGGCAGCCTCTCCGGCACGCCGACCCTGACCCGGGTCGCGCTGATCGCCTGCCGCCAGGACGGCCCGGAGGGCGGCGGCCCCGGCCGGCGTACGGCCGTCGAGTACCCGATGGATCCGGGCCGCGCCGACATCTCCTACGGCTCCCACGCCGGTCCGGTCACCGTGCACGGCGCAGGGCACCGCGTCATGGTGACCGGCATCACCTACGACACCGACGGTACGAGGGCCGACCACCGCCGCCCGGTGTTCCACAGCTGAGCCGCGTCAGACCTCAGTGGCCCAGCGCGCACCCGGAGTCGGCGAGGGTGACCGGCCATTCGGCGGCGCGCCTGTCCTGCTGCGCCGGCACCACCCCGGACCGCAGGCCGCCCTGCTCGCGGGCGAAGGCCCGCAGCAGGGCCGGGTAGCGGTACCGGCCGGGCGCACCGGTGACCAGCAGGTGTGCGTCGACGAGCCGTTCGAGCAAGTGCTCCGCGGCCGGCAGCGGAAGGTGCAGTGCCCGGGCGGCCTGCGCGGTCGAGAGGGGGCCGTCCGTGGCCGTGGCGAGCAGCCGGAAGGCCCGGGCGGCGGCGGGCTCGAGTGCCCGGTAGCTGGGCTCCACACTGGCCCTGATGTCCAGGCTGCACACCCGCAGCTCGTTCAACAGCATCAGCTGGTCGGCCAGCCGATCCGCGAGGTGCCGCATGCTCCAGCCGGGGCGCGCGCCAAGCCGGGCCGCGCAGATCCGCAGCGCCAGCGGAAGTCGGCCGCAGGCGGCGACCACCTGGGTGGCTGCCTGCGGATCGGCTGCCAAGCGTGCGGTTCCGACCATCCGCCGCAGCAGCAGCTCGGCCTCCGCCGCCGACAGCACGTCCAGTTCGAGCTGTACTGCCCCGACCAGGTCGGCGAGTCGGTAGCGGCTGGTGACCAGCGCCGCGCAGCCGGGGCCGCCGGGCAGCAGCGGACGCACCTGGGCACTGTCGCGGGCATCGTCCAGCACCACCAGGACCCGACGGCCGGTCAGCAGCGAGCGGTAGAGGGAGATCCGCTCCTCCAGTCCGACCGGCACCAGGTCGGCGGGAACGCCGAGCGCGATCAGGAAGGTCCGGAGCACGGCGGCGGGAGGAGCTGGGCTGTCGTCCGTCCCGCGGAGCTCGGCGTGCAGCGTGCCGTCCGGGAACGCGGCCCGGGTGGCGTGCGCGACCTGGCCGGCCAGCGCGCTCTTGCCGACGCCGGGCTGGCCCGAGATCACGGCGGTGAACGGTGCCGTGCGGTCCACGGCGGTCAGCCGGCCGGTGAGCAGGGACGTCTCCCCCGCGCGCCCGGTGAAGTCGGGTAGGGCCGAAGGGAGCTGACATGGCGTGATGCCGAGAACAGGTCGACCGTGTGCCGTCCGGTCGGGTGCCGGGTGCCCGGCCCCGTTCGCGCCCGCTCCGGCACCCGCGTCGGCTCCTGCCGCTGCTGACGCGTCGACGCTCGCGGAGTTGACACCGGTCGCCTCGGGCCGGGGTCGGGTCGGCCCGTCGAGGGCAGGGTCACCGCGCAGGACCCGCTGGTGAACCTCGCGCAGCTCACTGCCGGGCTCGACGCCGATCTCCTCGATCAGTGTCCGTCGCACCCGCTGGTAGACGGCCAGCGCTTCGCTCTGCCGCCCGCTGCGGTACAGCACCGTCATGAGCTGGGCCCAGAGCCGCTCCCGCTCCGGGTTCTCGGTGGTGAGTGCCTGCAGTTCGGCGGTGAGTGCCCGAACGTCGCCGCCCAGCCGCAGCTGCGCCTCCAGCCTCGCCTCCACGGCGTCCAGGCGGGCTTCGGCCAGCCACCCGGCCTCCTTGCGGAGCAGCGCGTCGGAGGGGATGTCGGCCAGCGCGGGCCCGCGCCACAGCTGCAGTGCGGTGTCCAGCCGGGTGGCGGCTCGCTCGAAGTCCTGTCGGCGCAGCGCGGCGATGCCCTCGTCGCGCAGGACGATGAAGCTCTGGAGGTCGAACTCCTGCGCGTCGACGTTGATCCGGTAGCCGCCGGCGGTGGTCACGATGCGCTCACCCGCCGCGCCCAGCGCCTTGCGCAGCCGCATCACGTAGTTGCGCAGGGCGGCGGAGGCACTGCTGGGCGGGTGCCCGTCCCAGACGGCCTCCGTCAGGAACTGCGCCGACGTCGGTTGCCCGTGCCGGATCAGGAGCGCCGCGAGCAGAGCCCGCTGCCTGCCGCCGGGGACGGGGCGGGTCTGCACTCCGTCACTGACCACAAGGGGCCCCAGGATCCCGAATTCCACTCGCCTGTTCTCCTGCGCCGTCGGTGTTCCGAACGGTGCACGCGGGTTGGCCGGGCGCACCGTGCTGACGAACAAGATCTAATGCGACGACTGTCGGCCAGTGCCGTTCATACGGTGATGGGCAATCAATCCCGGACAATCGCCCGGCGTTCGGCCGACCTGACGAGGTCCGGACAATGTCCTGACAACGTCCGGACAACGCCGGAGCGCGCCGTTGGACAGCCGGACAACGATGGATCTCGGCGTCGTTCACCCTGCCGCGGGCAACGCGTCGTCCGGCTGCGCCGGGAGGAGGCCGAGGTGTACGGGTGCCGTTGCCCCGGCCGTAGGTGTAGAAGATGGCACCACCGGCGTCCAACCCACCGGTGCGCAACCGGAGTACCGCCGGCCCCCGCGGCACGAAGTCGGCGCACCAGCACTCGGGACCGCCCGAACCGTCACCGGAGCGGCTGGTTTCGAGCCGCGAGCCGCCGAGGCTGTTGTGAGCCGGGGTGTCGGCGCAGGTCCCAGCCGTCTTGTCGATGTCGTCGAGGGCGAGCGAAGCCGCGCCGCCCGTGGCGACGGAGGCGGTAAGGACGTCGTCGGGGTGCACCGGAGCGAACCCGACCGGGGAGCCGGCTCTCCCCCGGGCCAGGACCGAACGGTGACGGCAGCTCACCGATCACCCGCTGACCGAAGGCACGACCTGGCGCGGCGCGGCCGGCGGCGCCGTCCGACAACCGGCCCGCCCCGCCCCGGACATTCTTCGCGTGCGCGGTAACTTTTCCGTCGCACCCGGGGGCCGGATCAGGCCCTAGGCGGGGTAGCGGCAGGCGGTCCGTGCGGCCGCGCTCCGCTCACCCTCGCCCAGCGACAGCGGCCGCGCCTGGGTGGGAGCCGCAGGGGGAAGGATCAGCGCGTCCACCACATCGGTGGGGCCGTCCCCACCCAGGCAGGCGACGGCGACCAGCTGGATCGGGCCCTGATCAGCCGTCGGCTTCGCGATCCGCCAGGGGAGCACGAAGCCGTCGACGCCGACGCCGATCAGGCCGAGCTGGTGCCAGCGCGGCACGGGCACGGCTTGGCCGCTGTCGGAGAAGTACCCGGCGAACCCCACGATGCCGAGGTAGGAGCCGCTGGCGCGCAGTTCCACGGCCTCGGGGTCGGAGGGCCGTGGCGCGACCATCAGGGAGATCGACGATGGAGCCGGGAACTCGCCAGGGCAGCGGTCCGGCCGCAACTCCCACGGCGGATTGCCGTGCACCACCCCCGACGAGACCAACCCGCCGCTGCCCAGTTTGAACCAGCGCGCATCGGGAGTGCCGGCCGTCAGGTCCAGCTCGGCGTCACCGATGCAGAAGCCGACGAACCGGACCGTACACCCGGGCGGGATCTCGTCGATCACCGGTGCGCTGCGGCTGGCGCCGCTGCGGACCCGGGTGCTCCCGCTGTAGGTCGTGCCCTGGAAGGTGGTCCCGACGGCCGGGCCGACCGGACAGCCGGATCCGGAGACCGTCTGTGTGTCGCCGGACCCGCGCTTGAGACCCACGAGCAGGCCGGTCAGCACCAGCGCCAGGGCGACGGCCATGACGGGCAGCCACGCCCGTGACCGCCACGGGCGCCGATGCGGTGCTCCCGGCTCATCGCCGTCGACCGGCTCGGGCTCGAAGCCCTGTTTCTGGAACGCGTCCACCACCGGGGCGCGGTTCTCGGCGTCCGCCTGCGTCGGCTCGATCACCTCCGAGACGGTCAGTGCGGCCCGCACACCCGACGGCCGGACCCGCGCGTCGGCTCCGGAGCTGCCGGCGAGCCGGCGGTCGAGTGCGTACCAGTGCTTCTCCCAGAGCTTGACATCACCACCGCAGGCGCCGACGTACGCCAGCGTCACGTCCAGGGTGGGCCTGCGCACGCCGCCGGCGGCGTCGCTCAGCGTCGTGGCGCTGAAGCCCGCGGTAGCCGCGAGTGCCCGGTAGGTCGGGTTCCCGGCCGCCTCCCGCAGACACCTCAGCTCGTAGGCGAACGCCTGCAGTGGGCCGTCGTCGGGGTTGAGCGGTCGTGGCCTACGGGGCAACGGACTCCCCTTCGCCGCCCACGGTTGGTACCGACATCCCCGGATTCCCCCTCAGCCCTGTTGCCGTCAGCCGTAGCCGGTCTCGCTGCCACGATCCCCCCGGCCCCACTGCTGACCTGCGGCAATAGGGAACGCGCACCAGATGGCTGACCGTCAGATTGTCGCACAGGGGCTGGGTGTGCTCGACCGGGGACGCACAGGGCGCTGCCCCGGGGCCAGGGGCATCCCGGGGCAGCGCCCTGTGTGTTCGCGGAGCTGTCCGGCGGGAGGGCCGATCAGGTGTAGCAGTAGTTGCGGTTGCCGGTCCCGTGGGAAGTGCCGGTGTCCCAGGTGGCATTGCCGCTGCTGTTGAGGAAGACGAGGTTGCCGTCGTTCCGGAGCTCGGCGTGGCCGCCGGGCGCCGGGTTGAGCGCGCCCAGGGTGCAGACGATGCCACCGGAGGAATTGAGGAGCTTGACGTACCCGGACCGCGACCAGTCGACCCGCACGACGCCGTGGCCGCCGGTCCCCGAAGCCCAGGCCGGGTAGCTGTCGGCTCCGGTGAACTTGTAGAGCACCAGGTTGCCGTCGGACTGGAGGATCAACTGCGACATGCCGTTGTCCGCCCCCACGCTGTGACCGGCGGTCCAGTCGGACTGGGAGAGCGTGAAGTTCGCCACGAAGGCGGTGGCCGACGCGGTGGTGGCGGTCAGGCCGATCGCGCAGGCGATCGCCGTCCCTACGAGGGTGGTGCGCAGGATGAGCCTGCGGGCCGTGGAGCGAACGGACTTGCTGGGCGTCACGAGAGTCCTTCCGAAGGGCCGCCGCGCAACGGCGCGGCGCGGCGGAGGTTGTGGGTGTCGCGGTACTTCGGGTCGATCAGGTGTTGCGGTGGTTCCGGCTGCCCACGCTCTGGTCGTAGGTGCCGCTGGCCCACAGCGGCCGGTTCGGGACCAACGTAGGAAGGGCGGGTATCTGCCGGATATCCCCGCTGTCACAGCACCACGGGCCCGGTGGCGAACCCGAGGCTTCACTGCCCTTGGGTGGCTGCCACGTCCCGACCGCGCCGCCGCGCCTGCCGCCGGATGCCTTGCCGGATGCCTTGACGGGCCCGATGGTCCGGGCGCCGGCGCGACGACGGCGATACGGTGATCACGTTGTCCTGGCCTCCGGGCCGGCCACCGCCACACCCCGCATCGGCCACACCTGCCCCGGTCTACGACTGCACCACCGGCCAGATCTGCCTCCACGACAACTCCGGCAGCTACGGATACGACGCCCACTTCGTACAGGAAACGCCGATCGCGAACCACGCGGCAGCGGTGGACCGCTGGACCGACCTCAACTTCGCGGCCCACTACAACAGCGCCTACGACTGCCGCGTCGCGTGCCGGACCATCGCTCCGTACACCACCGTGGACCTGAACGCGTCGCTCGAGAACACCATCGCGTCGGGCCCGGCGTGACGACCCTGATCCGACGCCGCGCGAACGTTCGCCTCGGTCTCCGGCCAGGTGCCCGGCCGGGGACCGACGCGGTGCGGTTCACCTGCTCGTCCGGCCCGTCCCACCCGATCCGAACCCCGGACAGGCCCCGGGCGGCGCGGCCCGTCTCAGCTGCCGAGGCGTGCGATGGCCTCGCGGGCAAGGCCGATCTTGCGCTTCTGGAAGGAGCTCAGCCGCTCCAGGGCCGAGGAGTTCTCCTCGATCATGCGCGTCTGGATCCCCGCCTCGACCGCACTCCAGGTCTTCAGCAGACCTGTCTCGGTCTTGCAGTCGATGTCCGCCAGAGCCACGGCCTTCTCGCGCTCCGTCGGCTCCGCGGTGTCGAACGCCCGATCCCCTACCGATGCCATGGGGTCCTGGTACCGGTAGCCGTGGCGTTCCATGCAGGTCGACCACGCGTGGAAGGCGGCCACGACCGTCGGGTCCGCCAGGGACTGCTTGAAGCTCTCCTTGTCGATGGCCGCCGCGGCGGCGATGTCGGGCTCGGGGCGCGGGCCGCCGTCCAGCCGCGACTCGGCATCCCCGTAGCAGCCGCCGGGTGGGATCGGGCGGCCGTCGGGGGCTGCCGACTGCGGCTCTCCCGCACGAGTCGCTCCGAGCAGGATCGCTTCCTGCGCCTCGGTGGGCTGCTTGGCGGCGCCTGCCCCGCCGGCCGGCGGCAGGAGGTGGTATCCGAGGTCGCGGGCGACCTCCCGGTCCGATATCCCGTAGCGCCTCGAGGATTCGACAACCAGCGGCGGGCGCTCCGGAATCCGGTAGTCCAGACCGAAGCCTCCCAGGCACTCGTTGGCCAGGAGGACCTTGGCCCGGTCGACCGCGCTGGACTCCTCGGCGGTGAGAGCGAACCTCTCGATCGGCAGGGAAACGCGGTCCGAGGGCACCGCCGAGGGTCGAACGTCCACGCTCCGACCGCCGGGCTCACCGCCGGCTCGGTCCTCGGTTGCCGAACAGGAGGCCGTCGCCATGAGCGCGGCCGCGACGAACACCAGAGCGCGTGATGCCCCGGTCGGCAAGCCCTGTCTCCCCACAGTCATCCACATCTCCCCACAAGGAATATGGCGGCCGCGTGGGTACGCGGCCGCCACGAATTCATGACTGCGATCAACCGAAGTTGACGCAGCCCTGGTTGACCGGAATGTTCCGGAAGTACACCGACGCGTTCTCGTTGTACGTGTTCGAGAGCTGCCAGGCGGACGGGTACTCGGTCTTCTGGAACTTGTCGCAGGGGCCGGCGTAGCCGCTGTTGAAGTAGACCGTCACGCTGGAGTCGATACCCCAGATCCGGGCCTTCGCCGAGGCTGCGTTGTTCTTCAGGTTCTTCCCCTGCCCGGCACCGCCGCTCTGGAAGGTGTACGCCGACAGGTCGTAGACGCCCTCGCCGCCGTTGGGGGTGGTGGAGTGAATGGTCGTGTGCGAGCCGGCGTAGCCGGTGTTGTAGTAGAGGACCAGGCACTGGGCGTCACAGTCGCCGACGCTGTCCGAGCCGGTCGAGATCGCCGCGCTCGCCGGAGAAGCTGTGGCAAGGGCACCGACAACGGCCGACAGCGCTATTGACGCAGTGACAAGTGTCTTACGAGCAAAGAGCATTGACTCCCCCATGTTCTTGATCATTTCGGGCGACCCAAGCGTACCCAATGGCTACGTGTGCCATCCACCGGGGCGGCCACTGCCGCCGGCGCAGTTCGGTACAGAACTTCGCCGAGCAGGCCCGGGGCGGTGCCGGGATTGCTCCCACTCCGTCTCCCCGGACGGCTTGCAAAGCCCTCGACCCGCACCAGCCATGAGCCGATCGCCCGCGTCTGCATCGCCCCCGCGCTCGGCCAAAAACCCCTCAACCGTCTCACGCCGGCGGACGTCCGCCGCTTCCTGACGGACTTCCGCGCCGGGTGCCTGTGCTGCCTTCGCCGCCGCCTCAGCCCTCCGAGACCAGCGCGGCCCGTCGGATCTTCCCGCTCGCGGTGCGGGGCAGCGAGCCTGCCGGGGCCAGTGTCACGCCGGTCGCCGAGACGCCGAGCCGCCGCACCGTGGCGGCGACGGTCCGGTCGAGACCGGGCGGGTGGGTCCGGGTGGTCTCGACGTGGCAGACCCCGTCGAGACCACCGCGACGTCGGCGACACCGGGCAGCAGCCGGATCGCGTGCTCCAGCCGGGCCGGGCCGACGAGTTCGGGCGAGTCGGCCCGCCCGATCACCGAGAGGAAACCCGCCGCGTCGACGTAGCCGATGTCCCCGGTGCGCAGCGGCGCCTCGCCGGGGACGTCCTGGTCCACGGAGCGCAGCCGGACGCAGATCTCGCCGATCTGTCCCGTCGGGACCGGCCGGTCCCGGTCGCGGATCTCGATCCGGACACCGGGCAGTGGCCGGCCGACGGAGCCGGGGTTGCGCAGCCAGTCCGCGGTGCCGATCTCGGTGATGACGCTCTTCGAGGTGCCGTAGTACTCGTGCAGGACCGGCCCGAACAGGTCGATCGCGGCCCGCTTGACGGCCGGCGGGCAGGCGGCGCCGCCATGGAAGACGATCCGGAACGGGCGCCGGGGGGCGTGCTGCGCCTCCACGGCGTCGAGCAGCAGATCCGGGCTGAGGAAGGTGCTGTCGGCCCGGTGTTCGTCGGCCAGCTCGGCGAACGCCTCGGCCGACCAGTCCTGCTGGACCACGACGGTGCTGCCGGCCTGGAGCGCGTGGAGCGCCGGGCCCAGAGTGCCGAGGTGGAAGGTTGGATTGGCCATCAGGTGCGGGCCGTGGCCGATCCCGGCGGCATCGCGGCCAGTGACCGCGACGCCCCGGTAGGGTCGTGGCGGGCGGGCCCGGACGACCGCCTGGGGGGCGCCGGTGGTGCCCGAGGTGGCGAAGGTGAGGTAGCCGGCCCGCGCGGCGGGCTCGGGGGCCCGGCCGCCGGTACGGACGAGCTCGTCGTCGGTCGTGGTGGAGCAGGGCAGCGGCGGGGTGCCGCCGGCGCCGATGTGTGCGGTGACAGCAAGGCCGGTCAGCAGCGCGCGGCCGGTGGTCTCCTCCAGCAGCCACGGGGCGACGGGGAAGAGGCCGTAGCCGTAGCGCAGGGCGTGCGGTGGCCTGGGCATGGCTACCGGAGGAGCAGGCGGCGATGCCTCTGGGCAGCTGCGCGCGCGGTGGGCGATGCCGTCGAGGCGGGCAGCGGCGTCGCGGACGTCGTCGAAGGGCGCGGGCAAGGCAGCGGGCATGGCGTGTCCTTGAGCAGGCCGGGGAGGGATGGCGAGTCGGGCGGCAGGGTGAGGCGGTCCTGTCGCTGGTCACCAGGAGGTGATGCGTTCCCAGTTGGCCTGGACGGCGGGCGCGGGGTCCGCGGGCAGGGTGCCGTCGATGCTAGGAGTCCTGGCCGTCCAGGTCGGTCTCGGCTACGGCGGCGGCATGGAGGCCGAACGATCCGACGCGATCACGACCATCGACGAGCAGCCGTTCGGCCGGCCGAATGGCCTCCCGTGCGGTATCCGTCCCCACCTGCCCGTCGCAGTCCGCCTCGCCGCCCGTCCTGGCGGGCCGGACCAGCAGGGTCGAAGCCAGCCTCGGGCGGCCGAGCCTCCGGCCCGATTGTTCGCGCGGTCGGCCGCCCTGAGGGTGATGTCCTTCTCCCGGCACCCGCCCCCCACAGGGAGCCCTGATCGCCGGCCAGTAACGCGTCAGAGGTGGCGCGTAGCAGGCTCTCCAAAGTTGAGCGCCAGCTTGTCAAGAAAGCTCTGGCGGCGCTATAACCTTCTCGTCGAGGTGCCCGGGCGGGAGGACAGAGCCGGGCAGGCCCGGCCGCCGTGGCCTCCGCGGGCACCCGTTACCGTTCACGACCGTGAGGAGCTGATCCCCTTGCTGATGCGCACCGACTCCCTGCGCGGACTTCGCGACCTCGACCGGCTCACCCAGCAGCTGGTCGGCACCGCCTCCCAGCCGGCTGGCATGCCGCTGGTCGCCTACCGCGACGGCGAGGTGTTCGTGCTGCGCCTGGACCTGCCGGGCATCGACCCGAAGACCATCGACCTGGACGTGGAGCGCAACGTCCTGACCGTGCGCGCCGAGCGCGCGTCCGAGCTCCCGCAGGGCGCCGAGGTCCTGGCGGACGAACGGGTCCTGGGCCGCTTCTCGCGGCAGGTGTTCCTCGGCGACGCGCTGGACACCGACCGGATCGAGGCCGACTACGACCAGGGCGTGCTGAGCGTGCGGGTACCGGTCAGCGAGAAGGCCCGCCCCCGCAAGATCACCATCACCGCCAAGGGCGAACGCGAGGCCATCTCCGCCTGACCACGGCGACGCGGCCCGGACTCCCGTTTCCCGCCCCCTCCGGCCCGGGCCCGCGCGGTGGGCCGCGAGCGTGGCGGGCCGGCTCGGCCCTGTCGGGTACCCGACGGGCGGTCGCCGTGCTGCCTGGTGGTGTCGAGGGCGGCGGCGCGCAGGGCGGGCAGGTCCGTGATGACGGCCTGTTCGGCGAAGCACGCCAGCAGCCGGCGACGGACCCGCTCGTCCCGGTCTCGCACGGCTGTGGCGACCGGCCGCCCCGCCCCGTGCGGGCCGATGACTACCTCCCCGGCCGACATGGAAAAATCTGTGCCCGCCGGAGTAGACATTGCCGCGCACCGTGGTTAGTGTTTCTCTCGTAGACGAGATCGGCGGTACCCGCCAGACACGAACTGGCGGGCAGCGGTACAGAAGTTCGAGCAGTACAGAAGTTCGCAGGTCGGCACGGTCGCAGGGTCCTGAAGCCAGGGATGGTGCAGTAAGGCGACAGGACCGGCAGCCGGGCCGGGCGGCCCGTAGGCATCAGGGGCCGCCATCGAGCGGTACCGCGGTTCAGCAGGAGCAGTACCCGTAGGTGAAGTTGAGTTGAGTGGTACCGGCAGTCGCAGTACGCGGTATCCCGGTGAAGGCGCCCAGACTGCGGGCGCGCGCGCCGGGGGTCCGGCAGTGGGGTTCCAAGCCGAGCAGGTTGAGCAGGACGGGCGACGGGGCTGGCTGCCGGAGTCGGCGGGGCCACCAGGGACCGCCAGAGCAGTACCGGGTAGTTGGCACTACCACGCAGTTCGCAGTAACCGGTCAGTTCAGAGGATGAATGGAGGGACAGCGCGCCATCAGGATCGCCCGGCCCGTGAGGAATCAGCCCGGGCGGACTCCGTAGACCCCAAGGCAAGGACGGTGGTTTCCGGTCACGCATACGCGATCCCCGCACGCCCCCTCCCCCGGGGCGGTGCGGACCTAAGGAACCCGGCCCCAGAGCCGGTAGATGGTGTAAAACCCTTCGGGGCCCCGGGAGCCACTATGGCCCCGGGGCCCCTCAGCGCGTCCCCCGACACAACAAGAAGAGGTGCAGTGACCACGGCAACCATTCGACCGCACACCCCCGACTCCCTCGACGACGACGACTACCCCGCCTACACCATGGGCCGCGCCGCCGAAATGACCGGCACCACCCCCGGCTTCCTACGCGCCCTCGGCGAGCAGGGCCTCATCACCCCACTGCGCTCGGACGGCGGACACCGCCGCTTCTCCCGCTACCAACTACGGATCGCCATGCGCGCCCGCGACCTCGTCGACCAGGGCACCCCCATCGACGCCGCCTGCCGCATCATCATCCTCGAGGACCAACTCGAAGAAGCCCTGCGCATCAACGAACAGCTCCGCCGCACCCAGCACGGCCAGGAACCGGCAGCCGACACCTGACCCACCACCAGGCCGACGAGACCGGCCCGCGGTGAGCGACAGGTGCTCACCGCAGGCCGCCCCGAACACCGGCCCTCCGACCGACGCAGGACCGCCCGGCACCCCGCCCCGCCGGTGCCGGCCGGCCCCGGGCCACCCGGTACGACGGCTACGCCTCCCCGGTCGAGTTCACGCCCAAGGCGTTCATCTACCGTTCCTCCCGGGTCATGACCCGTGCCCCGCGGCGTTGCCCAGGGAGCGCGCGAAGCCCCCCGCAGTGACCTTCGTGGCGCAGGTTCCGACGCCGGCTGCGGCGCGGCAGGTAGCCGCACCCGTCGCCGCCACTCCTTCCGGTTCAGCGAAGCGCGGCCGTCCCGTCCGCAGATACCCGCCAGTACATGAGAGGGCCGGCCCCGTTCGCCGAAGGGCCCGGCCTCCCGTGCGGTGCGGGTGAGGCGTCGGCTGAAGACGACGGACCGAAGTCCCCGTTTGCGGTTCTCGTCGAGGAAGACGGTCGCGGTGGAGGTCGTGTAGTTGCGGGGACTTCACCACTCCGTACGGACGCACGGTTCGGTCATCAAGGACCTCACCAAGACCGCGCCTTGATCACAACCAAAGACGCTCCCTAGTGGCGGTCGGGTGCGACGTCCTGGTAGGTCGCGGGTCCCTGGGCGATGCGTACCGCGTCGTCGTAGACAGTGATGGGTTCGGTGGTGGCAGTGTCCTGGGCGTATTGGGTGGCGTTCTTCGTCTTCCACCCGGGGCGGTAGATGCCGATCTTGAAGTAGGGGCCCTGCTTGTTGTTGTACTCCGTCGGTCCGGTGTAGTCGACCACCTGCTGGCCGTCCTGCCACAGCTGGATCACCCCGTTGCCGGTCGGCGACCAGGTGGCGTGCAGCACGAAATCGCACCACGCGCCCGTCCGGATGGCCCCGAGTGTGTATGCATGTGTGCCGGATCCGGGCCCGGTCGCGGCGGCGCCCTGGCTGTTCCAATGGAGATCGAGCATCCACTGGTTGCCCTTGACGCTCACCGCAACGGGCGGGTTGTTCTTGACGTCGTCGTCCTGGCTCTTGGCGTCCTGCCCAATCTGCGCGTGCCATTGGGCAAGGATGGTGCTCTGCTGGTCCACCTGCCAGGTCTGCGGCAAGTAGATGCTGAAGCCGTACCAGTTCTCGGAGCCCATCGGCACGGCCGGGCGGGCGACCTCGGAGCGGAAGCTGCCCAGCTCGTGCGGCACCGTGGCCTGCAGTGCGTGTTGGCCGTCCCGCACCGGTGAGGTGGCCTGCCGCAGCGCACCAGCGGGCCTCTGGGCCAGCTGCGACAGGGGCTGCTGACGGTCGCCGTCGGAGAGGTCGTTGACGCCGACCTTCCAACCGTTGTCGGCGACCTGCTCGAACCCCTCGTAGAACACGCCCGCCGCCGGAGCCGAAGCGGCTGACGAAGAGCCTCCGGGCGACGCGACGGAGGGCCCTGCGGTCGTCGCGACTTCATGATCACGGCGACCCTTGTCCTGGCACGCCGAGACGGTTAGCCCCACCCCCAACGCCAGCGCCGCCACACAGACCCGATTCCTCGCCAAGCCCATCGCCCGGCCCCTCCCTCACTCAGAACAGCCCATGACATCCCACCTCGCATGCCCACCGTCACCCCGATCGGACGGCGACGGAGCCTTGAGGCGTTGCCAACCCCAACCGAACGCCGATCGAACACAGGTGATCAACGGTCGTCTCCGAGCTGGTTGCCAGTGAGGGAGCGCCGCACCGCTTCTCCGGCCCTGGGTCGTTATCAATGTGTTATCGAAGAGCTTCGAGGGACCCCGCGATGGCGAGGTGAGGTGGCTGATGCTCCGTTTCCAGGCCCCGCCGCTTCAAGCGAACGAGGGCCTGTTGCGAAAGTGCTGGTCACAGCCACTCGTTGATGGCTGTGACCAGCACTGATGCTTCGAAGCGTACGGCCAGCTTGATGCCCCTATGGATGTCAACCGGCTGACGCTGGTGTTGGCGTGGGCTTCCTCGCCGCGGTGATGAGTCGGTAGATCTCGCGGGCGACGTAGCGTTTGAGGCACCGGATGGCTTCGCGGCGGGTCCTGCCTTCGGCGATGCGCCGTTCCAGGTACTCGCGACTGCGACGCTCCCAGCGCAGGCGGGCCAGGACGATGGCGCAGAGGGCGGAGTTGGCTTGTCGGTCACCGCCTCGGTTGAGCCTGCGCCGCTGGGTCCTGCCGGATGACGCCTCCACCGGACTGACGCCGCAGAGGGCTGCGAAGGAGCCCTCGCCGTTCATTCGGTCCGGGTTGTCGCCGGCTGCTGTCAGCAATGCGGCCGCGGTGTCGGGGCCGACGCCGTAGCAGTCCAGGAGCTGGGGTTGCTGAGGCCTACCAGCGATTCCCGAAGTGCGGGGTCCGAGGAGACCAGGACGGCCTTGAGCTGGTTGATCGCCTGCGAGCGCGACTTGACCGCGGAGCTCCTGGCCATCTTGAACAGCCGGACCGTCGGCGGACTTGGCGGTGGCGGTGGCGCGGCCCGAGAGCACTGCGTGGGCGGCCCCTCCTGCGTCGATCGCGTCGGTCTTCCCTCGTCGGCGCCGCAGGGCCTTGTCCGGCTGGTTGACCTCGGTGACCGCGATGCCTTCTTTGCGGAGGTGGCGGGTCAAGGCAGCACCGTAGGAGCCGGTGCACTCGACCCCGGCCCGCCGCAGCCTTCCGAAGGCCTGGGCCCAGGAGAGGAGTTGTCGGTAGCCCTCGCGGGTGGTCGGGAAGCTTCGGGTTCAAGCATGACTCCGGCGCAAGTAATCACCGCAGCGACTGAACATCTTTGTGAGTGTCCACCCCCAGCACGATCTCCTCCGGGAGGCGGGTCAATTCGTGCAGGTGAGACTGTGACGGTGCGCGTCGCGACGGCCCCTATCGGGACACGCCCACCCGGACGGCGGCAGCACGCACCGCCTCGGACGGCAGTCGGCGGATCAAACTCAAGGCATCAGCACCAGTAATATCTCGGGCCAGACCACCGCCCGGGGCGACACCCGACCATCCTCACAGTCGTACCTCGTGGCTACCGCGCGTACCGTTTCAGCCGGTTGATCCCGCACTCCACTGCGTGGAGCTTCTTGCAGTCCTCCTTGTCGAAGCTCGGTGGCCGGCCGCCTCCGGAGCCGAGCTTCTTGCGGTTGCGGATCTGGTCCGCCGTCTCCGGGATGGTGCAGCAGCACGGCGCTGTTCCCCCGCTGCCCGGATCGGGAGCCTTCGAGCGCACGGTGGCGACGCGCCTGGCCTTCATGTCGTGCGCGTCCCGGAACTGCGCCAGGACACGCTGCGCTGCTGGACGCAGCCGTGGAGAACGCCGCCGGCCTGCCCGCCCTCCAAGGGGAGCCGGTGGTGGACATGTCCCGGGTCGTGTTCTGCGACTCCGGCGGCCTCAGCACCCTCATCCACTCTCACCTGCGGGCGCGCAGCACCTGCTCCGCCTGACCGAACCGGTCGTTGCCCTGCTGCGCCGTCCTGGTGCGGCCCGGGTGCTGCGCGTGCGCCCTCCCCGGTGGTGTGAGCCTCGCGGCGGCGGGGATCCCCGGCTCGTGCGGCACCGTGCAAGGGTCGTGGGTTGCGCGACACGGGACCGAGCCGGTGGGAAGGGGGCGCGGTGCGTGAGCCGGTGGGCGGGTTCAGAGAGCGAGCAGGCCGATGGCGTGGCCGTCGTGGTCGACGACCGGCCACACGGCCAGGCCCCGGGCGCGCATGGCGGCAGCCGCGGTGGCGGCGGGCATGTCGGGGGTGGCGAACGGGGCCCGGTCGAGGACGATGTCGCGTACCGGGGTCCGTGCCGTGGTCCCGGAACGGGCCTGGAACAGGGCGAGGTGCCCTCGGGTCAGGAGGCCCGCGCAGCGGCCGTCGTCGTCGCGGACCAGGAGATGGTCGGCGCCGGAGCCGTGCAGGATGTGGATCGCCACGTCGAGCATGATGTCGTCGCTGATCTGGAGCTCGGGGCGGGTCATGAGGTCGCGGACCGTGGTGGTGGCGGCGGGGCGGTCGAGGGTGAGGGTCATGGGCGGACTCCTTTGGGCTCGCTTCCGCCTGGCCGGCGGTGATGGGGGCGTTGACGACGGCGGGACGGCCGGCGGGGGTCCGCCAGGGGCGGGCCCGGACCGGGCGTGCGGTCCGGGCCCACGTGTGCTTGCTAGGCGGCGAGGGCGACGCGTCGGGGTGCCCGGCGGCGGCCGGAGGAACCCTGGCTCACGCGGCCCACGGCGGCCGTGCCGGAGGCTCCGCCGGCGGTGGGGGCGGGGCGGCTGCGGCGGTTGCGGCTGGTGGAGGTGCCGCGGCGCGGGCGCTCGACGACGGGGGCCGCGATCACGGTGGGGATGCCGGTGGGCACGCGGGCGCCGGTGATGCGGGCCAGGTCCTCGTCGCCGGCGCTGACGCGGGTGGTGACGGGGGTGATGGCGGCGGTGGTCATCATCCGGGCCATCTCGCGGCGCTGGTTTGGCAGGACGAGGGTGACGACGGTGCCGGACTCGCCCGCCCGGGCGGTGCGGCCACCGCGGTGCAGGTAGTCCTTGTGGTCGTTCGGCGGGTCGAGGTTGACGACCAGGTCGAGCCCGTCGACGTGGATGCCGCGGGCGGCGACGTTGGTGGCGATCAGCGCCGTCACCTGGCCGGTGCGGAACTGCTCCAGGGTGCGGGTGCGCTGCGGCTGGGACTTGCCGCCGTGCAGGGCCGCCGCCTTCACGCCGTTGGCGAGCAGGTCCTCGACCAGGCGGTCGGCGCCGTGCTTGGTGTCGATGAACATGATCACGCCGCCTTCGCGCGAGGCGATGTGGGCGATCGTGGCGTTCTTGTCGTGGTTCTGCACGTGGAGAACGTGGTGCTCCATGGTGCTGACCGCCCCGGCGGACGGGTCGACCGAGTGGGTGACCGGGTCCTTGAGGAAACGGCGCACCAGGCGGTCGACGTTGCGGTCCAGGGTGGCGGAGAACAGCATCGTCTGGCAGCCTTCGGCGACCTGGTCGAGGAGTTCGGTGACCTGCGGCAGGAAGCCCATGTCGGCCATCTGGTCGGCCTCGTCGAGCACCGTGATGCCGACGCCGTCCAGCTGGCAGTCGCCGCGCTGGATCAGGTCCTTGAGCCGGCCGGGGGTGGCGACCACGATCTCGGCCCCGTGGTTCAGGGCGTGGGCCTGGCGGCCGATCGACATCCCGCCGACCACGGTCGCCATCCGCAGGCGCACCGCGTGGGCGAACGGCGTCAGCGCATCGGTCACCTGCTGCGCCAGCTCACGGGTGGGGACCAGGACCAGCGCCAGCGGACGGCGCGGCTCGGCGCGCCGGCCGGCGGTGCGGGCCAGCACCGCGAGGCCGAACGCGATGGTCTTGCCCGAACCGGTGCGGCCACGTCCGAGGACGTCCCGGCCGGCCAGCGAGTTCGGCAGCGTCGCGGCCTGGATCGGGAACGGTGCGGTGACGCCCTGGCGGGTCAGCACCGACAGCAGCGCCTTGGGCATGTCCAGTTCCTCGAAGGCCTCGACGGCCGGCAGTGCCGGAGTGGTGCTGACCGGCATCGCGAACTCCCCCTGTGCGGAAGAGCCCTGCCGGGAGCTCCGGCCGCCGGAGGGCCGGTCGCCGTAGAAGGAACTGCCGCCGGAGCGGGACGCGTAGGAACCGCCGGAACGGGAGGTGGTGTTTCGGTACGTGGAGCGGTTCATGGGAAACCTTCCTGGCGGCACGTCGCGAGGCGGCTCCGCAGCGCGGGGCGCCGGCAGGAGGCCGCAGGGAACGGGCCAGAGTGTGGGGAGCGGGGCGTGGACGGTGAAACCGTGCGGCACGTCACCTCAGGTGCGCGCTCACCGGCAGGGCGGGAGCGAAGAACCTCGAACCGTGGGTGTCACGGCAGGGCGCCGATCCGGACGCGGCACTGTGCGTCTCGCGTGGGGATGGCCGCCGGTGGCGGAGCCAGGGGGCCGGAATCGGCCGGGGAATGCGTGTGGCGCAATGCCGAGGGGCCCGCACCGGGCAATGTGTACGCGGTGCGGGCCCCTCGCTACCAGGCGGGTGCCGTGGCAGAAACTACAGCGGACGAATGTTCTCGGCCTGCGGACCCTTCTGGCCCTGCGTGACGTCGAACTCGACCTTCTGGCCCTCGAGCAGCTCACGGAAGCCGTTGGCGTTGATGTTCGAGTAGTGGGCGAACACGTCAGCGCCGCCACCGTCCTGCTCGATGAAGCCGAAGCCCTTTTCCGCGTTGAACCACTTCACAGTGCCATTAGCCATAAAGAAATCTCCTTCAAGGGGCTGTCCGAAGCCCGCACAGTGCGAACTCCGAGTCGCCGCGATGAGCACCCACCCGGAAAAGAGCCGGGAAACAGAAAAGGCGCCTGCGAAACATCAGCAGGCGCACACAAAGTTCATGGGAACCACTACTGCAACTAAGGAGACTCTAGCAGGCCCAGGCCCGCCACGGGGGGATATTCCACCCCCGGTCCTGCGGGACCCCTTCCAGGAGGCCGCAGGGCGCGAGGCGCCATGATCGTCAACACGCATGAAGGAAGGCCTGGTTGAGCTGCCAGCTCCGCCGTCTCGGCGCCCGCGACCTGCTCTCCTTGGATGGGCGGGCCGACGGGTGCCAAGCACCTGCCCCGCCGTGCCAGCCACGCGGCGCGCCCACCGGCGCCATCCGTGATCATTGCGGACGGCGTTCGCGACATTCCTGCCGCAGCTCAGAAATCGAGTGCACCGGAAAGGCCCGCTGCCGCGACTTTCGGCGCATACTGCAGGGAATGACAAAATCTGCAGCAGTCCGCCGCGCCCTGCCCACCAGCCCCTTCAAGGCCCGGATCGAAGCGCCACGCAAGCACTTCGCCATCGGCGACCGCGTCACCCACGACACGTACGGCCTCGGCCGGGCCATCGGGGTCGAAGGAGACAGCGACATCGCGGTACTCGTCGACTTCGGATCCCGGCGGGAACGCATCACCCAGCCCTATGCCGCGATGTTCAAACTCTGACCCGGCACGCACCCGGCACCCGATCCGTCGCGTCGGCACGCAGCCCGGAGGACGCACAGCCCCGGCCCAGGAACCTCATCGGAGATGGCCGGAAAGGCATGTGACGACCCGTCATGGGCGGCGGGCCGGGTAGGAGACAGGCTCAGCGGGTGGATGACGAACATCTGCTTGAGTCCGTCTGCGCCGCGCTCTCCCGCCAAGGGTTCGATCCGGCACCGCCCCGCGCCGCCGGGCGCACCGAGTTCCGCGGCATCCGCAACGCTCTCATGCTGGCCCTCTCGGAGATCCTCGGCACCGCGGGCTTCGCCGTCACCACCCTCGGAACCGACCCTGCCCGTCACCGCCGGCCCCCACATGCCCTGCGCCGGAGACGCACTCACGCCTGCCCCCACCTGCCCCGCACCGCGGCGCAGCCGCCCTGCGCGTCAGGCCGCCGCCGCGTAGCGACCGGCACAGTCCATCGGCAGCTGCGGCCACTGCCCGGGGCCGTGGGGGCAGCGGAGACGGTGTCCTATTCTGGGGGCATGTCGAACCCTGACGGGCTGCTCGTCGACATCGCCGCGATGGTCGAGTCCGAGCACAGCAACCAGATGTCCCTGACCGTGGTGGTTCCCGGAGCGGTGATCACCGGCAGGCTCGCGCCGGTGACCCTGTGGTGGGAGCGGGTGGCGGAGGTCCTCCAGGCATCGGAGCACCTGAAGCCGTTCGCCGCCCTCTTCGCCCCGCCCGCCGATGGCCCGCCCACACGGCCCACCCATCTCCACCTCCACCGGGCGAAGATCCTTCAGGGTGACTTCGGACTGCCCCACACCGGCGGCATGTACCGCATCGCGATCGAAGACATCAGCAGCTGGACGGTCGGAGACTTCAGCTACTCCGACATCTGACGGCCACGGCAGGCCGCACGGGCGCTTTCCTGCCCTCGGAGTCCAACACCACGTCGTGGCAGTGGGTCCTGCCGATGTCCGCGCCCGCCCCCGGGTAGCAGACTCGGCCAGCGCCACGACTCGGAAACGCCGCGCCGCTGGCCGCTTCAGAAACAGCACCAGCCGGTGAAGACGGTGCTGGTGTGTCGTCAGGTGAGTGGCGGATCGGGGGCCGTGCCGGTCGAGGCACAGGCCGGTGGCGTCGTCTCTCACGTTGCCTCCGCAGGCGCTGGTGACGGCGGCGACCAGGGCCCGCACCACCTCGCGCGGGTGTTCGGCGGCGGTGTCGAGTGTCGTCCACGCGAGCGAACCCGACAACCGTCACTGCTTCGGTCCGAGTCCCGACCGCAAGCGAACGGGGGCGCCACCGCTCGGTGGCGCCCCCGTTCTGGCCGCCGCGCGAAAGCCGGACGCCCGGCGTCGCCCGGCCTGTATCCACGCGCATGCTCGAGCGCCTCATCGAGGACTTCCTCACCACGTCGACGAACAGACCGTGATCGGGCGGGCATCGAGGCGGCCGCGCTGACCGTGCCCAGCCTGGCCAACTCGCTACGAGCTGTCCTCGACGACTCTCGCGGCGGAGTGTCGGGGTCAGCTCCGTTCGGGGAGCCGGGGCGTGGAGCGGCCGTTGACGTTCGGGTCGGCGGCCGATGCGCCGGTCGTCGAAGCCGTCGAGGTCGCTGTGGGCGCCGCGGAGTGCTGGAGGGACCGTAGGATGGCCAGCCCCTGGCTGGCGATGCCGGCCGCGATCTGGTTCACCCCGTCGGTGCCGTTCAGGACGGTCAGATCGGCGCCCGCCAAGCCCCGGGCCGCCGCGTCGGCGAGTGCGGGGAGGGCCTCCACGATCCGGTTGGCCGCAATCAGCTCCTGGTTGCCGTCCCGCAGCGACGCCGCACGGGCGGCGTTGGCGTCGGCCTGGGCTTGTGCCAGGGTCCGTTCCGTGTAGGCGCCGGCGTCAGCCTCGAACTTCACCCGGTCGCGGTCCGCCTCGGCCAGCGTCCGCTTCCGGTAGGCCTCGGCGTCGGCCGGGCGCCGCACCTCCGCCTCCAGCCGCTGCGCCGTGAGCGCCGCATTGCGCTGCGCGAGGGCGGTCTGTTCCTCGGTGACCTCCTGGGTGGCCCGTGCCTCGGCGAGCGGCCCGGCCTGGGCGGCGCGCGCCCTGGACTGCTCGGTCTCCGCGAGGAAGCCGGCCCGCTTGATCGCGGTGTCCCGCTCGTACTCGGCCTTGAGCGCGGCGGCCTGCTGCTCCCGTTCGCTCGCCTCCTGGTCGGCCTTGGCCTGGGCGATCCGGGCCTGACTGGCCACCGCCGCCGCGTGCGGTGCGGCGAGGTTGTTGATGTAGCCGGTGGCGTCCTCGATCTCCTGGATCTGCAGGGCGTCCACCACGATGCCGAGCTTCTCCATCTCGCCGTGACTGCCTGCCATGACTTCCTGGGCGACCCGGCTGCGTTCCCTGATGATCTGCTCCACGGTCAGCCCGCCGATGATGGAGCGTAGGTGGCCTGCGAAGATCCGTCCGACCAGTTCCTGCATCTGGTTCTGCTCGGACAGGAAGCGCCGGGCGGCGTTGGCGATCGACACGGCGTCGTCGCCGACCTTGAAGACACAGACCGCGCGGACGGTGAGCCGGATTCCCTGCTGGGTGACGCAGTCCTCGGCGATCTCCGCCTCCTGCAGGGCCAGGGACAGCATGCGGGCCTTCTGCTTGACGGGAACGACGAAGCTCCCGTGGCCCGTGACGATCCGGAACTGGGTGTCCTGCGACTGCCGCTTGGAACCGGAGATGAGCATGGCCTCGTTGGGCGCGGGCACGTGCCAGAACAACATGACGAACCACCTGACCTGCAACAGATTGACGACGGCCGCAGGAGCCGCCGGGCTCAGGACGGCAGCGGCTCGACCACCACCGACCGGGCGGAGATCGTGTCGACCACGACCACCCGCGTGTTGACCGCGATCGGCCCGGCGGACCACGCCGCGAACACCTCCGACCCGCCGCGCAGGCCGACCAGCACCTCGCCCGGCCCGTCCGTCGGGATCGGCACGGTCACCCTCCCGACGGCTCCGACCGGGCTCTGCTGGGAGTCATCTGCCACGTACATGACACCTCGTGCCGTGCGGCACGACGGCACAGTGGGCGGACGGAACACGAACGGCCACGGGCGGCACCCCTCCTGGAGGCACCGGGCCCCCGGTCGAGTCCTTCGGCGGAATGCCTGCGAGCAGCGCGTACGGCGCGACCGCCCCGACACCTCCCACGGTACTCCGGCCGCAGCAGGGAGGCGTTTCTCGGGCACCCAGCTCGGATCTCCCGCCCGGGAGTCCCGGCCCGGAGCCGACCGGGCCCGGCTCGGAGACTGGGCCGCCCACCGCCCGGATCGGCGGATTTCCGGGCCACCCTCATGACGCGACACCGTCGTCAAGGAGGCGGGCTAGCGCTACACAGCGCTGCCCCGTCGTTCGGTGCGCGACCTGCGGCCGCGCCAGGCCTGCTGCTGACGCCGGCGGCCCCGGCGCGCCGATGCTGTCCGACTGTGCTCCGGTCGAGGGGCCTCTCGTACGGTCGAGGTCGCCGTCCGGTGCGGCTGTCGCGTCGGTCGCCTGTCAGTAGCCTTTGACGAAGTTGATCACGTACCACTTGGCGGCAGTGGTGTTGTAGACCGCGGTGAGAAAGTCCCGCTTGTTCGGCGTCGTGGTGAGCGTGGTCGAGGAGATGGTGGCACCCAGGCCGAACGCGGCGCTGAGGACGAGTGCGCGGCTTCCGGTGCCGTCCTGGACGAGCTCCCAGGTGATGCGCTGCCCGTCCGTGGGGTTGGTGGGGGTGCCGAGCGTTCTGTTGCCTTTGAGGGTGACGCGGAAGAGGTTTCCCAGTGCGGCGTTGGTGGCGATGGTGGCCGCATCGGTGAGGGTGACGGGGGCGGGGTTGACCCTGGCGTCGACGTAGTCCTTCCGCGTCAGGTGCTCGGCCGACGTCGGTGCGGCGGTGGTGGAGACATTGCCTTCGTAGTAGGCGGAGTTCGAGCCGTAGACGAACCCGCTGGCCACCGTGCCGCCGGCGGTGTCGTTGATGACGTTGGTGTAGCCCGCCAGCGACAGGGGCTTCACGTTGCTGCAGTCGCCGAGGGTGGCCGAGCAGCCGGCGTCCACCTTGACCGAGTTGACCGCCGCGACGGCGGGCGTGTTTTCGGCGAAACCGAGGATGCTGACCGCTCGCGCGGCACCGGTGACCCAGATGCTGATGTTCGGGCTGTTGTAGGTGAAGGAGTTGTACAGACCGACACCGATCGCGGCGTTGATCTTCCAGCTGTAGCCGTTGTATCCGGTGCCGCGGTTGACCGCGGATTCGGCGCCGCATCCGGTGAAGCTGATGCCCTGACTGCCGGCGCCGGTCACCTCGTAGCCGATGCCGCAGTGGTCCGCAGCGCAGCCGACGAAGGAGCAGTAGGCCATGGTGTCGATGTGGAAGCCCGCGTTGGTGACGGTGTCGGCGTAGCAGGAGATGAACGAGCAGCTGGTCCCCGCGGCGCCTCCGGAGACACCGTGGATGTTCCAGCCGTGGTTGCCGTTGTTGGCCGAGGTTACGCCTTCGAACGTGGAGACGATCGGGTTGGAGAGGTCGATTCCGGTGTCGCCGAAGAACTTCACGGTCATCCGTGCGAACGCCAGCGAGACGGTCGCGGGGTTGGCGGATCGGGTGAGCACGATCCCTTTGCCGGTACCGCTGCCCGGCCCCTGGAAGGTGAGATCCCGGACGGTCAACCGGGTGATGTCCGAGCCGGTCAGGCCGTTGGCCGTGGTGCTGCTCTGGGCGATCACCGACGAGCCGTCACTGACGCCCTCCAGGATCAGGTTGGAGCGGGCGACCAGCACCGAGGAGATCTTGTAGGTACCCGCGGGGAAAACGACGGTTCCGCCGGATGAAGGCACCGCGTTGATCGCGGTTTGAATCGCGGTCGTGTCGTCCGTGACGCCATTGGCTGTCGCGCCGTAATCCAGGACGTTGAACCAGTAACTGGTGGCCATGATGATCTCCGTCCAAGCTCGCACCGTTGGTGGAGGGTGCTGCGGCTGGGACTGGCGGTTCCACCACCGTGCGGTGGAATTGCCAGCCCCAACGACTCGATCGGATTGACTCGGGCTGAGTCCGTGATGGGAGTCCGGCCACGTCAGAGCAGCCTCAGTCACGGAATCCGGTATGGGCCGGCCGGGAAACGGATGAGGGCACGTTCGTCGACGTGCCGCGCAGCACGGTACGACGCCACTTTCACCTGCTCAGCGTAATGGAAACAACACCCTGCGTAAAGGGACTTCGCACTGCTTCGGTGTCGATCCGTCGAGGAGTGTCAGCTACTGACGGACCGGTCGTTTCGCCGGCTCGACCATCGCGGTCGCGGTGCGGACTTCGCGTATTGCTGCGGCTGCCCTCGAATTCCACCGCACTGATGGTTCGTGGCAGCACTGTCTGCTTCCCGTACATGACGCTACGACAGGCATCCAGCGCCACGCCGCGCGGCAGGGCGCCGCCCATCTCCCCTCCTTCAGGCCCATCCACTCGCGCGCCTCTCCGGCGTGCCAGCGCTACGGGCCGTCATGTGCGGGGCATCCTGGGCCGGTGAGAGCAGATCGACGACGTGAGCGCTCGCCCGGGTGGGTCCTGGGCGCTTCCGGGAACCGATCGTCTGCCGAGGCCCTCGACTGGTGGCGCAACGCGGTCTGCTACCAGGTCTACCTGCGCAGTTTCGCCGATGGGAACGGTGACGGTGTCGGGGACCTCGCCGGGCTTCACCAACGCTTGCACCACCTGGTCGATCTGGGGGTGGACGCTCTGTGGGTCAACCCGTGGTTCCCCTCGCCGATGGTCGACGGAGGCTACGACGTCGCCGACTACCGGGCCATCGATCCCGTCTTCGGCACCCTGTCCGACGCCCGGGCGTTGATCGAGGAGGTCCACGCTCTGGGCCTGCGGATCCTGATCGACATCGTGCCGAACCACACCTCCTCTCATCACCCGTGGTTTCGCGAGGCGCTGGCGGGTGGCCCGGACTGCGTCGAGCGCGACCGCTACATCTTCAGGCCGGGCAGCGGCCCGGGGGGTGACGCCCCGCCCAACAACTGGCGCAGCGTCTTCGGTGGTTCCGCGTGGACCCGCATCGTCGAGCCCGACGGCAGGGCCGGCCCGTGGTATCTCCATCTCTTTGCGCCCGAGCAACCCGACCTCAATTGGAACAGTTGCCTGGTTCGCAGGGAATTCGAGTCGATCCTGCGGTTCTGGTTCGATCTGGGCGTCGACGGGATCCGCATCGATGTCGCGCACGCCATGGTCAAGGCCCCGGGTCTACCCGACCTGGGTCCCTTGGACATGGAACTCGTCGCGTCGGCGGCCCATCCCGATCATCCCCACTGGGATCGCGAAGGGGTCCACGAGATCTTCCGCGGCTGGCGCGCGGTGGCCGACTCCTACCCCGAGCCTCGCGTGTTCGTCGCCGAGGCGTGTGCACGCGCTTCCGAGCGTCTGGCCCGCTACGTCCGGGCCGATGAACTGCACACCGCCTTCAACTTCGACTATCTGACAGCCCCGTGGCGGGCGGCACACCTGCGCATCGCGATCGACAGTTCCCTGACCGCGATGGGCGCCGTGGGTGCCCCGGCGACCTGGGCGCTCTCCAACCACGATGTCGTGCGGCACCTCACCCGCTTCGGGAGGCCGCAGCCCGACGGCCCGGTACACACTCTCGCCAACCACTCTCCGCCCGGCCCGGTCGACCTGGCCCTGGGCACGCGGCGCGCGCGGGCGGCCGCCCTGCTCATGCTGGCACTTCCGGGCTCCGTCTACCTGTATCAGGGCGAGGAGCTGGGCCTGTGGGAGGTCGAGGACCTGCCCGACGAGACCCTGCAGGACCCCACCTGGGAGCGGTCGGGGCGCACTGACCGCGGCCGCGACGGCTCCCGCCTGCCGATGCCCTGGTCCGGCGACGCCCCGCCGTTCGGCTTCAGCCCCGACCGCGCCGGCGCAGTTCCCTGGCTGCCACAGCCGCCGCACTGGAAGCATCACACCGCCCAGTCACAGCGCGGCGACGAGCAGTCGATGCTTGAGCTGTACCGGCGGGCCCTGCAGATTCGCCGGTTCCACCCGGCCCTGGGCGACGGGACGTTGGCCTGGGACCGTCTTGCTGCGCCCGACGGTCGACCACGGGTCAATCCCCTTCCCGCACCGCCCGATTCCAGAGGGGCCGTGAATGAAGGCCTGGTGGACGTGGCTGCTGCTGCTGGCACTGGTTTCGACCGGCACCGATCTCGGATCAGCCTCGCGTGAGGGGACTTCTTTCACGGTCCGCGAAGTCACCACCGGGGCCTGTATCCCCGACCACTCGGGGGATCCTGCCGGATGGCACGGCCAGTTGGACCGCTACGACGCTGCCGTCTGGCGGCGGCCCAGCCTGGTGCGTGGTACATCCAGTGGGAGGGACGGCAGCCGTTCCCCACCTCCAACGCCGCCTACGTCCGCTCGCTCAACCAGACGCCGCTCATCACCTGGGAGTCCTGGGACTGGACCGGCGACGCGAACCAGCCGGCCTACGCACTGTCGAACATTCTCGCCACGAACTTCGACGCCTGCATCACGCAGTGAGCGACCGCCGCGAAGGTCTTCGGCACCACCGTCTACCTGCGGTGGGGCGCGGAGATGAACGGGAGCTGGAACCCGTGGGATCCGGAAGTCACCAACGTGAAGTGGCTGTGGACGCCGATCAGCCAGTACGCCGAGTCGACGCCCCTGTCCGCGCTCCAGCCGGGCGACGAGTACGTCGACCTGGTGGGCGTCGACGGCTACAACTGGGGCACCTCCCGGAGCGGAAGGACCTGGCAGACCTTCACCGAGGTTGGATCACAGCCATGCTCGCCGCCATCGCCGGCGACAGCCGGATCAGCGCCTTGGTGTGGTTCAACGCCGACAAGGAGACCGACTGGCGCGTCTGGTCGTCCCCGGCGGCCTTGAGCGCCTTTCAGACCGGCATCGCATCTCGGCTCCATACCTCCGCGTGAGGCGGGCAGCGCCGAGAGCGTGCTTCGCCCGTGCTGGGACCCCGTTGGCGATGCCTGGTGGTGGACAGCTCGGGCACGAGGCCGCAGAAGCCACTTGGCGGGCCAACGGATTCACGGCAGCCCCAGCAGCCCCGGCAGTGAACATACTGCTCTGTTTGGCTCAGGAGTCCTTCCGAGTCGCGCGGCACGGCGTGAGAATCCCGTAGGTGCGCCTTCCAGGCCTCGGCCGGACCATCTCCTGGCGCCACGGAGTGTTGAGGAGTCGCTGGTGGGCCTGTTCGGACCGACACGGGGACAGACGCGCAAAGAGGCGCGGGGGCCCGCGTTCGTGCGCAGGCCCAGAAATCTGACCCGGGAGGGCCGCACCAAGCCCGGCCATGTTCCCGACCTCCGGCACGCCGGACCTGGCCGGATCGTTGTGCTGGTGCCCGCGCACAACGAGGAGGCGCTCATCGGCGAGACCCTGGAGTCACTCGCGGCCCAGACCAGGCCCCCGGACGAGGTCATCGTGGTCGCCGACCGCTGCACCGACCTCACCGCTGAGATCAGCACCGCCCACGGCGCCGAGGCCGTCGAAACGGTCGGCAACACGCAGGACAAGGCGGGCGCCCTCAACCAGGTCCTGGCTCGGCTGCTGCCGCAGCTGTCCGAGGACGACGCCGTCATGGTCATGGACTCCGATACCTCCCTGTCCCCCCAGTTCATCGCCGAGGCAGGCCGACGCCTGCACCATCAGGAGGCGAACCAGGTGCCCATCGGCGGCGTGGGCGCCGTCTTCTTCGGCTACCCCCTGCGCGGTCTGGTCTGTCACCTGCAGAACAACGAGTACGTGCGCTACGCGCGTGAACTCCACCGCCGCCACGGCCGCGCCGACGTCCTGACCGGTACTGCCTCGCTGTACCCGGTACACGCCCTGCGTCAGGTCCACGAGGCCCGCACCCACGGCTCACTGCCCCGGGGCCGGGACGTCTACGACGTGGAGTCGCTGACCGAGGACAACGAACTGACCCTTGCTCTCAAACACCTGGGATACCGGTGCGTATCACCGTGCGCCTGCATCGTAGGCACCGAACTCATGCCCACCTGGTCCCGGCTGTACTACCAGCGGCTGCGCTGGCAACGCGGCGCCCTGGACAACCTCAAGGCCTACGGCATCACCCGGGTCACGCTGCCCTACGTCTGCCGGCAACTGCTCACCTACCTCAGCGTGGCCTTCGTCCCCTTCTTCCTCACCGTCCTGCTGTACTACACCGTCAGCAAGGGCTTCCCCGGATGGCCGTGGTTCTGGCTCACGATCACCTCCGTCGCCGCCATCGAACGCGTCTGGGCCGCCAAACGCGGCGGATGGAAGGCCCTGGTCCTGGCCGCCGCAATCGTGCCGGAAGTCCTCTTCGACCAGTTCCTCAACGTGATCTACACCAAGGCGCTCATCGACATACTGACCGGTACCGGCGCCACCTGGGAACGCACGCACAGCCGCGGCCGCCGCCTGCGCGAAGCGATCACCACCGCGGTGGGCTTCACGCTCCTGCTCGCCTCCGTCGTGGGCCTGGCATTCGCCTGCATCGCACTGGGGATCGCCTGGACGCTGATCGCGCTCTTCGTCCTGTGCGGCGTTGCCGCGGCCGCCGTCCGCCTCAGCCGCCTCCACCCCCTCGGCCTCCTCCTCTCCCTGCCCAGCGGCGAGCAGATGCACGGCGAAATTCCACTCTGGCGCCAATGAGAGGCTGTCAGGACAGGTACATCCGCTGGACGCTCTCAGCCATCGACAACACCGAACTCGTCTTCACCGAACCCAAGACCCGTTCCAGCCGCAAACGGGTCGCCCTGTCGGACCGCGCCACCGCGGCGATCGCCCACCGCCTCGCCCCGACACCTTCCGCGGCCCCAACCCCGCCCCCGGACACGGCCTGGTCCGCCACCGCCACGGCCGCCGGCTCCACCCCTCCTACGTCCTGCGCCGATTCCACCGCCTCTGCCGCGAAGCCGGCGTCCCTGTTATCGGCGTCCACGACCCGCGCCACCTCGCCTGCGCCCTGGCCATGGACGAACACGTGCCGCTGCCCATCGTCTCCAAGACGCTGCGCCAGTCCACCTTCTCCACCACCGTGGACGTCTACCACTACCTGACCAGTCAGGCCGTCCGCGAAGCCGTCGACGCCATCAACCACACCCTCGACCAGGCCGACCACAACGCCCTGCACGGCGACCACGCCACCCGAATCCCCCGCGCACCACGCCTGACCACTCAGCAGGCACGGGAAAACGACACAGCGTCGCCAACCAGCGCCCCGGCCAACCCCTCGGGACCACACTGCGACCACCAGCCGACGAACATCAAAAAGGCCGCCTCCACCTATCGGTGGAAGCGGCCTACGACCTGCGAAAACGCTGGTCGGGACGACAGGATTTGAACCTGCGACCCCTTGACCCCCAGTCGCCCGGTGATGGGCATCGCTGCACGTCAGACGGTAGACAGCCCGCGCTGTCCGTTCACCGAAAGACACCTCGGCGATGAAGGTGAGCGACGTGCGGTCCCCGGCAAGTCCCCACCAAGCAGGCCATCCTGCTGCGATGGTGCCGCACCAGGATGGTCCGGAGCGACGCCGACGGCGTGACGAGCCCCGTCCACCACGATGATGCTGCGATGGTGCCGCACCGGGATGCTGCGGAGCGATCGGCAGGTGTCCGGCGGCCCAGCTCGGTGTGACCGCGCCTGCGATGGTGCCGCGCCGAGACAGTGCAGAGCGACTTGATGAATGCGGCAGTGGTGTCGTCGAAGTACTCGGCGCTGTGATGGTGCCGCACCGGGACGGTGCGGAGCAACTGGGAAAACGTCGCCGAGTTGCTGGGCCAGCTCCTCTCTGCAATGGTGTCGCGCCGTTATGTTCGAGAGATTACCGATCCTGAATGGCAAGAAAGCCGCCCTCGACGCCTTGTAGCGGTGTCGCACCGAGATGTGCGAGCGAATCGAGCTATACAGTCGGGTCGAGGGTTTCACCAATCCGCTGCGATGGTGCCGCACTGCAGGGTACGGAGGGACATGCTTTGCGGTACTGCAGGGCAGGGAAGCAAACGGGCTGCGATGGTGCCGCACCAGAAGGGCATGGGGGGGAGAGACTATCTCCTAGCACAGCAGACTTTTTGGCTGGCTTGCTGCAATGGTGCTGTACCGGGAGGGTGCGGAGAACTCGCCAGTGAGACGACCTTCGCCGAGGCGACACTCGAGCTGCGACGGTGCCGCGCCGGCGAGGTACGGAGATACGGTATTCGACTACTGCCCGCAGCCATTCGTGATGGAGCTGCGATGGTGTCGCATGAGCAGCGTGCCGAGGGATCGCGCGCAGAGAGGCCGCCCAAGAGCTGGAAGATCTACTTCGATGTTGCCGAGCTGACAGGATGCGGAGGGTTCAGCACCAGCTGAGTGCGGCTGCGCGAATCTCACCGTCGCAGCTGCCACGGTATGCGCCAATGAGATATGGAAAGGCTGCATGGCGAGGTAATTCCCCTACTTTGCGCGGAGACTGCGATGGTGCCGCACCGGGATGGTGCGGAGGAACGCGCCAGGGTCACCACACTGCCCACCGCAGGAATACCGCTGCGATGGTGTGAACCCGGGCCAACGGCGGCTGCAACCTCCAAGGCGCGCACTGCCCGGGCCAGCTGCGATTGTGCCGTACCAGCAGAGTCTGGGCTCTGCGGTCGACGGTCTGCCACATGTTGCGATGGTGCCGCATAGAGAGGAACCCGATATTCAGGCAATTCTTCCGGGAAGACGTCTGGCCCCGATCGCGCCACGCCGAAAGAGCGTGGAGGAACGGCGCAAATGCGGTCACCGTCTCAGTTCAGGACGCTGAAGGCCAGCTCCGGCCTTGTAGTTGCTGCGATGGTGCCGTACCGGGAGGGTGCGGGGGACGGCTGGGGGCCATGATCACACTGCTCGATGAGGCCGCTCTGCCAACGGCGATCCGCCCTGGCCGGGCCCGTTCCGCTTCCACTTCAAGCTGTGAGGGTGCCGCAACAGGATGGTGCTGAGCGGCAGGGAGCCGGTGTCCTCGGTGATGACTCGTACGCCAGCGCTGCGATCGTGCCGCACAGGGAAGGGGTGCAGAGGGACTTGCGGGTGCCTGCCATCGGCGTTCCGGCGTGGTTGCTGCGATGGCGCCGCACCGGACGGTGCGGATCGACAGCTGAGAGCGTCAGCGGACTACCTGGACGCGGCGCTGCGATGGTGCCGCACCAGGGAGGTGCGGAGGTGCGATGTAGTTCCCGAGCACTATGGGCACGGACCTGTGGCTGGGACGGTGCCGCACCAGGGCGGTACGGGGCGACGGGTGCGTTCCCGCGCCGGCTGCTCCTGCGGTACGCCGCTGTGTGTGTGGGGGGCATCCAGATGATGCGGAGGGAGGACGGCGGCATGACCAAAGTCATGCTGACGATCCCGCTGCGATGGTGCCGCACCAGCGAGGTGCAGAGGACCGGAAAACCGCCCTCGGAGGGAGCCACGCCGGGGTCACTGCGATGATGCCGCACCAGGACGATGCGACACCATTCAGCCAGGCAATGTGCTGGCACGTCATGGCCGACGCACTGCGCTGCTGTCGCATCAGGTGGTGCGGAGCGACACCCCGTCGCCCGCAGGGCGGCCATCCTGATCGCGCTGCGATGGTGCCGCACCGGGATGATGCGGAGCGATATCCCCTCGCTCCGTGCGGACGCTAAGGACCTCAAGCTGCGACGGAGCCGCACCGAGATGATGCGGAGTGACGGTCGAACTCCGGCGACCACTGCTGGCGGGTGACCCAGCTACGATCATGCCGCACCAGCGAGGTTCGGAGGGAAGGACGGCTTCGGGGGCCAGAACATCTGGGAACTCAACCTGCGATGGTGCCCCTGCCGGGAGGAAACGGAGGGGCCAGCAAACGGGTCCTGCTGCTCGCGGGTGGTCAGCTGACTGCGGTGGTGTCGCACCGAAACAGCGCGGAATACTCGGCCCGCTGTACCGACTCCACACGGGCGATCCGCTGCGGGGGTATCGCACAAGCGAGGTGCGGGGGAGCCAGGCCGATGAAATTGGCCCTGCGCGTCGTACGCACTGCTGAGACGGTACCGAATCGGCAAAGCACGGAGGGACGCCTTGACCAGCGCCCTGGCAGACTCGTCAACGTCGCTGCGATAGTGCCGCACCGGCAAGGTGCGGAGGGTCGTTATCCTCAAGGACACTGAACTCCTTGGCCAGCTTGTTGTGATGGTTCCGCGCCGGCAAAGGTACGGAGGGACAAGTGGCTTGACCGGATCGAGCACGAGCTGCACCCGCTGCGATTGTGCCGCGCCGGGACGGTGCTCAGGGACAGGTCAGCGAGGACGAAGTTCCGCGACCACCAGGGGCTGCGATAGTGCCGCATCAATGGGGTACGGGAGGTGCCGACCTGGAAGGTAGAGCCCTTGTGGGAAACATCGAGCTGCGATAGGGCTGCACCGACGAGGTGCGGGGCGACCACCGACGCGGTCTTTGACGGTGCACACCAGCAAGGTGCGGAGGAGTATCGAGCCTTCGCCGCCTTCATCGGCAGTGGTGATGCTGCGACGGTGCCACACTGAAGTAACGCGGAGGCGCGACGAGGGACGGCGGCATCCACTTCGCGTTCCAGGAGCTGCGATGGTGCCGCACCGGGACGGTGCGGAGCGCCGATCGACTATCTCAAGGGCGCGAGCCGCCGCTACACGCTGCGATGGTGCTGCGTCGGGACGGGTGCGGAGTGATCTGGGGCCAGGTCGTCGCGGACGAGGCTCACACGATGCTGCGGAGTGACCAGAGTGATCGCGGCCAGCACCGAGGAGAGGTCATCGCTGCGACGGTGCCGCACCGTGATGGTGCGGAGCGCCCCGAGACGTTGATGACGTTCGAGGCACCGTTGGCTGTGCTGCGATGGTGCCGCACCGGGACGGTGCGAAGCGACTGCAGCCGGCATTCAGCTGGGCACCGAGCAGACGGCGCTGCGAAAACGCCGCACTGGCGAGGTGCGCAGAAACGGTGCGGTCCTGGCGGTCCGCGGGTTCCAGCACTGGGTGCTGCGATGGTGCCGCACCGGTGAGGCGCGGAGACGACGCTCCATCCGTCGTTCTGGTCGTGGACGACTCGGTCGCTGCCATGGAGCCGCACTGGTGACGTGCGGAGGCACCCGGGTTATGCGTCGCCTCATGGGGGAGACCGGTGAAGCTGCGATGCTGCCGCACCGGATAGTGCCGAGCGATAGGCGGCATAGCCTGCGGCTGGGTCCTCCGGGAACGGCGCTGCGATAGTGCCGCACCGGTGAGGTGCGTCGCATGAAGGACTGTGAGCTCGAACTGCTCGGCCTGTGCATCCGGCTGCGATGGTGCCGCACCGGGATGGTACGGAGCGACGGCCACCACCAACCCCGACTCGCCAGCGCACTGGCTCCTGCGATGGTGCCGCACCGGGAAGGGTGCGGAGCGACGCGTGGAGTCACTGCATCTGACCGATTTGGGCGACGAGCTGCGATGGTGCGGAGCGACCACGTACGGCACGAGGTCCGTTGCGGCGAACTCGCCGCTGCGATGGTGCCGCACCCAGACGGTGCGGAGCGCCCCACATGGTGTGATGCATCAGGGCCGTGTCGATCAGGCTGTGATGGTGCCGCACCAGGACGGTGCGGAGCGCCCCCTGCAGAGGCTGCAGCCCCTCGTTGATCGAAGCGCTGCGATAGTGCTGCACCGGTGGGTATGGAGGGACATCCCCGCCGATATCCTCCTCGGCCAAGGCGACATGGTGCGATGGTGCTCACCTAGATAATGCGGGGTGACGTGTACCAGCGCCGCTGGAGTTCGAGCAGGCTAGCAGGGCTGCAATGTTGCTCTGGTGGGGCGTGTGGAGCGACAGGTGATCCGGGACGGCGCCGACGTTGCCCAGGTCGTGCTGCGATGGTGCCGCACCGAGATGGAGCGGAGTGACCTCTCGGCCCGCAGCGGGTCCTGGTGCTCTACTGCGAGCTGCGATGGTGCCGCACCCGGACGGTCCGGAGCGACTGGCAACCCGCCCGGGTCTTCGCCTTCGGCGGGAAGGAGCTGTGATGGTGCCGCACGGGAGCGCGCAGAGGGCCCGCCGTCGAGACGACCCTCGCCGAGGCGACGCTGGGGCTGTGATGGTGCCGCACGGAGGCGATGCGGAGACACCGGTGCTCACTTCCCGTTCTGGTATGAGGCATACCTACGGCGATGGTGCCGCACCGGAATGGCGGAGCGACTATCCGGCGGTACACCATCCATGAGCACGCCGACGAGCTGCGATGGTGCCGCACCGGCGGGTGCAGGGTGACTTCCCGAGTCTGGCGCAGATGGACACCGAGCGGCAGCTGCGATGGTGCGCGTCGATGAGATACGGAGGAACTCTCGGCCTGTGCCAGCTTCTGAAGGACAGCCGCGACGCTGTCATGGTGTCGTACCCGAATGGTGCGCAGCAACACCGGAATCGTCTCGGCGAGCCTGTCGACCGACGCCGGTCTGCGATGGTGTCGCACTGGTGACGTGCGGAGCGGCCACCCAGCCATCGGAAAACTCCGCGATGGCGTTGAACCTGCGATGGTGATCGTAGGAGGCAGGGCCGACCTCCTTGGTGTCGCTGCGATGGTGCCGCACCGAAAGGGTGCGGAGGGACACCACGAGGCCCGGATGCGGGCACTTGAAGCATGGCGGCTGCGATGGTGCCTATGGAGTGGCCGGAGTCTGCGCGGGACAGACTGCCCGTTGTGGCGATGCGGCAGTGGTTGCGCGTCGATGGTGCGGAGGGACCGCCAAGGCCGGGTAGTTCCAGACCGCAGAGCTGCGGCTGCGATGGTGTCGCATCGGGACCGTGCGGAGCGACCGGCCTCGCCCCGCTGGCGGGCGGCTGCTGAGTAGCGCCGACCCTTGGTGGACAGCGGGGCACCCAGAATTTGGGCCGCAACGGCAACGTAGCGGGATAGTGCGGAGAGATCACTGGGTGCCCATAGCCCGGCTGGCCGCCGAAGGGCTGCGATGGTGCCGCACCGGGGAAAGGTGCGGAGCGATGGCCAGTGAGCTGGCGAGTCCGGGTTGATAGTGCAGCTGCGACGGTGCCCCAACGGTGTGCTGGGGAGGATCCTTCTGGCAGAGGAACGGCAGGGCCACGTATACCTGCTGTCATAGTGCGCACCGGACTTGCACAAAAGGCCCGCTAGGGAGGCGCCCCTCGCCGAGGCGACGCTGGAGCCGTGATGGTGCCGCAACGGGACGGTGCGGAGCGACAACCCGCTCGGGCAGATCCCGATCGTCCACATCCGGCTGCGATGAAGCCGCATTGAAACGGTGCGGAGCGACCCGTCTTGACGCCCTTGGACGAGCCGAGGAACTCGATGCTGAGATGGTGCCGAGCGACGTTCTCGGCTTTCGCGGCCAGGCTGCCGCTGGGCTAGCTGCGGTGGTGCCGCACCCAGATAGTGCGGAGCGACCCCGGTACGTGCGGGTCGTCGCAGTCGACATCGCGGGGCTGCGATGGTGCCGCACCCAGATGGTGGGTAGCGACGGCAGTTGAGCTGCCGGTTCGGTCGTACAGCGGGGGGTGTCGCTGCATCTGCGGGGGCGCCCTTCGGAGCAATTCAGACTTACTACTTCGGTGCGGTGGGGTGCTTTCGTGTGTGCTTAGGGTTTCGAAGTCATGGCGGGCCGGGGCCTCGTTCTGCGTGTTGGCCTGTTGACTTGTCAAGGATCGGGTGTCAGAGGGGTGGCCGGAGGTGAAGTTCAGGGCCAGAGGTGGCGGCTGGCGGCGAGGGGGCCGTTGGATTGTTTGAGGCCGGTTCGGGGGGCGGTGTAGAGGGCGGTGACGCCGAGGTTGGTCAGCATTCTGACGTTGCGGTTGGTGCCGGGTTCGGTGGCGCGAACGGCGGGGTGTTCCAGGAGGACGGTCACGTCGGTGGTGGTGAGTGGTGGTGTCCAGGCGGGCCAGCGTAGGGCACCGCGGCTGTTGGTGGTGTCCCAGCTGGTGGCGGCTTGGGTGCGTCCGGTGGCGGTGAGCCGGAAGGTGGCCAGGGCGTGGAGGGCGAGCCAGGTGGGGCCGGGGGCTCCGCGTTGGTAGGCCTTACCTTCGGAGTTGGTGTGGGCGTCGCCGAGGGAGCGGTGGTCGAAGTTGGCGGACGCGTAGTCGGGGATGCGGCGCCAGCCGTCCAGGGCTGAGCGGATCTGCCGCAGGTCATTTTGGCAGCCGAGGACGGCTTTCTGCATCAGGCCGGTGATGGTCATCTGGCCGGCGGCGGCGATCAGCGGGGTGACGCGGGTGCGCCGCACCGTAGTGGATTCGGGCTCTTCCGTGGACTCCGGGTCGTTCTTGCCGGTCTTGGGCTTAGTGTCTTCGAAGCACATGACGTTGGCCAGGGAGGCGAACCAGCGGGCGTGGCGGTCGCTCGTCTCGCGTTCGGACTGGGCGAGTTCGCGCAGCGTCTGGTGCGCGGTATCGACGCGCATACGCAGGGCTTCGTTGGGGACGGTGGCGTCCTCGCGTGGTCGGGTCAGGAGTCCGGGAACGTGCGGGAAGGAGTCCCAGCGTTCACCTTCCACGCCGGCTGCGTCGGCGTTGTCGCTCTTCCCATCCTCCGCCTCGGCGGTGTCTGCGGGCTCCCCGGTTCCGCGTGCCGTCTTGACGGGCTTGGGCGGGAGGTGGGTGGTGAGGAGCTTGGTGAGGGTGTCGAGCGTGAGGGGTTGGTCGGTGGTGAGGACTGCTGCGCCGCCCGGGCCTTTCCAGTGGAGTAGGGGCTCGGTGGGCAGGGTTGCTGTGGTGAGTTCGAGGATGCCGAGGGCGGAGAGGAAGCCGAGCGGGTCGTCGGAGCGGAGTGCGGGGAGTTCGAGTTGGTGCATGGTCAGTTGCCTTCTTCGGAGCAGGCGATGTCGGCGAGGCGGAGGACGGATTCGAGGAGCGCCAGGCCCCAGAGGCCGTAGCGCCGGTTGAGGTCACGGAAGCGGCGTGGGCCGTTCCAGTCGCTGCCGATCACGGTGCTGGAGACGGTGACGGTGGTGTCGTCGGGCATGGTGCACTCGACAAGGACCGGCTCGGGGTCGGCGAACGCGGGCAGCATCGGGCGGGCGTAGCCGTGGTGGGCGGCGACGAGGTGGGTGACGAGGTCGTGGTCGAGCCCTCGGGCGGCGTCGGGGTTGGTGGCGAGCCAGGCTTGGACGGCGGCGGCGCTGAGGGCTTCGTGGCGTAGGTCCTTGGACCAGTTGGCCAGGCGGGCGGCGTGTTGGCGGGCGGCGCGGTCGGCGGGGTCCATGCCGGACTTGGCGAGGGGTTCGGGCAGGGATTCGGCGAGCAGGCGGTCGCCCGAGCAGAGCATGCACAGGAACCTAGGGTGGTGTTTTCCGCAGTCGTGGGCCCTGGCTGCCAGTACGACGGCGTCGACCAGGTCGTCGGGCAGTCCGAGGGCTTGAGCGAAGTCGCGGGCGCGTTCGCCGACGGCCTGGTGGTGGTGTTTGAGGGTGACGGTGCGGGTGAGGCTGCTGCTATCCGGGTCCTCGTCGTCCACGGCGACCCGGTAGCGGTCGGCGTCGGTCAGCCGGGGCGGGACGAGGACGATCCGGCCCGGACCACCGTGGTCGATCAGCACCACTCCGGCCGCAGCCGACCGTCCGGCGCGCCACTCGGCGACCGCCAGCAGGTTCTCCAGGCGCTGGCGCAGCGCCGGGGCGTGTCGGGCGGGGCCGTCGGGCGGGGTGTCGGTGGGCAGGGCGGTGAGCAGGTTGGTGATCGCGGCGCGGACCGCGTCGGTCGTGCTCACGGCGTCCGGGTCGTCGGGGTCTGCGGTGAGGTCGGTGTGGGCCTGCTTGATGATCGGGGTGAACTGCTCGGGGGCGGTGCCGGTGGTGCTGGCCAGGACGACGGGGTCGAGGCGTAGCGGGGTGCGGGTGTTGTCGGTGGGGTGGTCGCCGAGGTCGGGGACTGGGGTGTCGGGGCCTGCGGTCCAGCCGTAGGCGTCGTGGCCGCCGGCGGTGGTGGGCAGGACGAGAGTGGCTCCGGGCTTCAGGTCGTCGGCGGCGCGTGGGGTGGTCCAGGTGCCGTCGCTCTCGCGTTGGAGGACGGTGGTGCGTAGGCGGGCGGGTGGGTTGCGGGGCTCGGGGGTGGTGTCGGCGTTGGCACCTTCGAGGTCGCTGGTGTCGGGGGTCGCGTGGGGTTGGGTGAGGAAGCGGCGCACCGCAGCGAGGGGCAGGGAGAGGGTTTCGGCGGTGTGGACGGGGGTGGTGCGGAGGCACTCGGCGAGAGTCTCGGGGTCGGTGGTGAGGTCTGCGCGCCACAGGAGTTGGACTTCGGGCTGGTCGGTGTCGAGGCCGTGGAGGAAGGGGGCGGGGGATTCGTCGGGGACGGGGATGGGGCTGGTGCGGGCGAAGGCGTCCACGCGCACCTGGTGGACAGGTGGGATGTGTTCGCCGGCGCGGGTGAGCGGTGCGGTGTCGGTGCCGTCGAGGAGGCCGGGCAGGGTGGCGGGGTTGAGGACCAGGCCGTCCAGGAGGTGGGGGGTCAGTTCGGCGGGGTCCTGGGTGTCGTGGGCGGGGGCGTGTTGGGTGAGCCACTGCCAGGTGTGGGCGGCGGCCGGGCCGTAGACGGGGATGCGGTCCGGATCCTCGGGGTTGTGGGTGCGTACGAGGATCACGGGTACGGGGCCGAGTTCGCCGCGGCGGTCGAGGCGCCCGAGGCGTTGCAGGGCGGAGGCCCAGTCGCCGCATTCGCTGACCATCGCTCCGAAGGTGCAGTCGATTCCCACTTCGAGGGTCTGGGTGCTGATCACGACGAGGGGGCGTTCGCGGTCGGGGTCGGTGCCGGTGAGGAGTTCGGCCAGCGGGCCGGTGACGAGCAGGTCGCGCTCTGCGGGCCGGCATCGGCCGGTCAGCAGGAGCACGTCCACGTCGGTGCGCCGGGAGAGTGCTTCGTGGGCGGCGCGGGCGTGGGTGATGGTGTTGGCGATCACCGCGACCGCGGGCAGCTGCAGGGTGGGCAGGACGGCGTCCAGGCCGGTCTCGGCCGCGAGCGCGAACGCCTCTGCGGGCTTCCTCGACCAGCCGCTGGCGTCCAGAAGAGTCACGTGGCGCTCGGCCGTGATCCGGCGCCCGGCGATCGGATGGGCGCGGTCGTCTTCACTGATGCCCTGGCGGGGACGGCCGCTGGTGGCGCTGGTGGCCGACAGGCTCACCACGCGAAGCGCCCGCGCCGCCAGCTCCGCGCGCGCCGCCGTCTGCTGGTAGAGCGCGGTGTCGGCGGCCGTCGCGAGCAGGGCCTTCGACAGGTGGGCCTCGTCCAGCGCGAGCAGGGCATCGTGCCCGGTCAGGGCAGCGTCGATCGGGGCGCGTTGGGGGGAAGTGTGGTAGCCGCGGAACAGCAGTCGGCTGCCGTACTGGTCCACGGTCGAGGTCACCACCAGCGGCTGGGCCGGGCTGCGCACCCAGTTCGACTCCCACCTGGTGCCGCCGCGCATCCGCACCACCTCAAGCGGCGACTCGCCTCCGCCGAGGTCGCGCAGCGCGGCGGCGACCTTCGCCCGCACGGAGCCGGGCGGCGCCCCGGTGAGGGCCGCGGCCAGCTCGACGGAGTGCTGGTGAGCCTGGTCCACCACCAAGCGCCGGTCGACGCAGAAGAACAGCCGCAGCGGGACCGTCCGGTGCCCGCGACCCGGCCCGCGGGCGTGTTCCCAGGCCAGGAGGAAGAGCCAGATGTCGATGAACGTGGTCTTGCCCAGGGCGGTGGGCACGTCGAGGTCGGGCCAGTTCGCCCCGTCGGCCACGGCGTCCAAGTAGGCGCTCTGCCAAGGGAACGGCGCCCAGCCCTCGCACCCGTCGCACACCGCGGTCCGTGTCCCGTCCGGGCAGTGGGTGTGGTGGTGGACCTCCCGGAAGAAGCTGGGGAACGCGGCCACCTCGATCGTCGGCAGCCTCTCGGTGCCCGTCACTGGTCGTCCTCCTGAAAGCTGGGCTCCGGGCGGCACAGGCCCAGGCCGAAGTTCTTCTTGCTGCCCAGCACCACCGGCCCCGTCACCGGAACCGGGAAGGTCAGGCGCACGTGGCAGCTCGGCAGCGGTCGCTCTCCGTCCTTGCGGCGCACCGGGAACCCGTCCACGCCCCGGGCCCCGGGTACGAGCGGGCCGCGCGGGCTCACCTGCACCTGCGCGGGTTCGGGTAGCCCTGCTGCGACGCAGCTGGCCGTCACCGAGTCCGCCCACGCGGCTTCCTCGTACTTCTTGGGGAAGCGGTCGAGGACCATCGGCAGCACCGTGGTCCACACCGTCGAGGGCCTCTGCCACGTCTCCGGCTGGACGGTCTGTGGCCACGAGTTCTGGTCGGCGGGACTGACCCGTACCAGGTCCAGCGGTTCCCCGTCCGTGAACCGGATCCATCGCAGGCCCCCGTCGTGGCGAAGGAGGGCGGCGAGCAGTGCCTTGCGGTCCTGCCTGGGCATCTCGCGGGGCAGGGCGATGCCCAGGCCGCGCAGCATCCCGTCGGCGTGGTGGTGGCCGGTGAACGGCAGCGCGAGGTAGGCGACTGGGCGCGGGCCGTCCGGGCTGTTCTTGTGGCCGTGGACCGTGGTCATCGCCTCGACGTCGTGACCCATCGCCTCCAACGTGCCCATCACCATGCTCCGCAGCTGGCCTGTCAGCTCCAGCGTCCACCGCGGGTCCAGCGCCACGCCCGGGGCGAAGGAGAACGTCAGCAGGTCACCGAACGGACCGTCCGCTACTGGCGCTTCGGGCCGGTTGTTGTGGTCGGGGTCGAGGTAGTGGTGGGTGAGCGACTGGCTCCAGGCCGGCCGCTGCTCCTCGAATGCCTCCTCCAGCCAGGCGAGATAGCCTCGGTAGGGGATCCGGATCGGCCGCGAGCCTCTCGGGTACTCCCCGGTGGGCGCAGGCCTCCAGCGCTGCCGCCACCCGTCCTCGTCACCGGGCTCGTCGGGGCCGCACCAGGCATCCAGTAGCCCGGCCCCGGTCGAGCGCCCGAAGTACGGCACCCGAAAGGCCAGTTCCTTCAGCACTGGGGCGAGTTCCTCCCCCGGCTCTGCGGCCCAGCTGAACACCATCCGTGTACCGGACAGCGTCTTCTGCGCCCAGGCTCGTGGCACGCCGCCAGCGGTGCGTCCCGGCAGCAGGCCGTGGGTCACCTTCTTCGGGTCCACGATGTTGGTGACCACCCACGCCGCGCGCGGGTGGTTCGCCTCCAGCGGCCTGGGCGGCACGGTGACCACTGGCGGGTCCTGGGCCTCCAGCCAGGTCAGCGCCATCCGGTGCGCGGCGTCTTCGAGGTCGGCGTGCGCGACCAGCGCACAGAACAGGCGGGCCGGGTGGGGTGGCCACTCGGCCTTCTCGCCGTCCATCGCGGTTGCCTGGTAGAGCGGTTCCAGCAGCTCCACCGAGATGTGGAAAGGCATGACGCTCTACTCGCCTTCCGCCTCGCCGATGCCCTCCAGGCGGAAGGAGCGCTCGATCGCCTGCTGCACCTGCGAGTTCGGCCGCAGCCGCACCGGCTCCTTCGACCACTTAAGGCCCGCCTCCTCGGCCCGTGAGCGCGCGAACTCGAACAACTCCAGGGCCTGCCCTGCAGTGTCCAGCTCCAGCGGCTCCGTCACCGCCACGCCCTCATGCCCGCGGCCGACCCACTCGATCCGCTCCGACACCAGCAGCAGGTCGCAGCCCGACCGCAGCCGCACCGCCGGCCCCGCGAACGCCAGCCGGTCCCCCACCAGCGCCAGCGCCGCCAGCAACGCCCTCGCTGCCTGCACGTACTCCTTCGACGCATCTCCGAAGCGCAGCGCCCGCAGGCCCGCCGTGGCCAGCGTCGCGTTCCGCTCGATCGCCTGCACCGTTACCCCGCCCATGCCCTCGACCGGCGGAATCATGCCGTGCCCGACCGCCGACGCCTTGAGCGTCTTCCCCTTGCTGCTCTTCTTGCCCGTGCCGTCGACCGGCCGCCAGCCGTCGGCGGTCAGCTCCACGTTGTCGCCGGGGAAGTTCCACTTGTCGAAACGCCCCGCCGCCCTCTTCCCGGACAGCGGATCCAGACCCACCATCTCCGAGGTGTAGGTGCGCGGCACCTTCAACTGCACGCGGCGCTTGCGGTGCGAGTCCCAGAGGCCGAACACCAGGTCCGACGGCGCCCACTCCAGGAAAGCCCTCACATCGCTGGTCCCGGTATCGCGAAGCGCCCGGCCCGTATCCGTCTCGTCGAACTTCACACCGGACTCGTCCAACGCGTCCCGGAAGTACGCGTCGCGGGAGCGATGAGGCGCGTCCAGATTCGTCATCCGAAGCTCGCGGCCCTCCGCGGTCACGTGCAGCGCCAGGTGTGGCACCACAACGTCCCCCAGATCGACGGCCTCCAGCAAGGCCGTCTCACAGCGGTTCGCCTGCGACTGCCGCTGATCCAGCAGCACCACCCTCGTACGCTGCCCGCCGACCCACCGGTCCTCGAACAACTGGCCCGGACCGTCGCTGTCCTTGAGCTTCACCGTCGGCGGCGCCACCGGCGCCCCCGCGCCAGCCACCGGCTCGTACTGTGCCACGACCCGGATCGCACCGTCCGCCGACAGCCCGCTCGCCGCCTCAGCCAACCGCTCGTACAACGCTTCCATGAAAACCCTCCTTGAGTAGAACCTCTCGGACAGTTCGCATCGAAGCAGCCCCTGCCGACAGTCCTCCCCCATTCGAGTGACGAACCATCAGATTCCTCTCTTAAGAAAGGAGTTGGGATAGAATCCGGCAGCTTCGGGCGGCCGGCACCAGTGATCTTCCCGAGGTCTCGGGCTGACGACGCAGCACCGCGAGCATCACCAGCAGAGACGGTGAGCTGGCCCCGTGTTCTCCGTATCCTTGCCTGGCACCAATGGAAGTCTCCTGCCCCTTCCTCAGCCGTTCGAGGACAAGCTCAGACCGCCCGTTATAGGTTTGGCGCAGTCATCAGCGCGGCCCGCCGGGCTTCCCTCCAGGGACATGCCCCCACCCGCACGAGTCACTTCGTGCTGCCTGGGAGCATGTCTTGCTGTTCCGCGACTCCGCGTCCGCGGTCGCCGCCGAGAGGTTGGCCGGATCACTGTTCGTGCGCCTCATCGACCAGTTCGTCCACCAGCACGGCCACAAGCCCAGCCCGTCCGAGGTGCGCTCCTGGGAGATGAGCATCCCCGAGGTGACCAACGCCCTCCTGGACGCGGGGCTGGGCATGGTGGAGGTGCTCCTCGAGTACTCGCTCCCGCTGAACAGCAAGCGCGCGGACGTCGTACTCGCCGGCGTCCACCCGGGCACTGGCGAACCGTCGTACGTGGTGGTCGAGCTCAAGCAGTGGAGCAGCGCGCTCCCGGAGGACGGTGAGCCGCTGCTGTGCCGGGTCGACGCGTACACCCGACCGGTGCTGAACCCGATCGAGCAGGTTCGCGGCTACTGCGATTACCTGATCTCCTTCAACGGGGCGCTCGCCGACCATCCCGAGCGGCTGTCCGGCGTGGCCTTCCTCCACAACGCGACGGAGTTCGGTGTCCAGGGCCTCTACGAGGTGCCGCAGGACGAGCGCGGCCGGCTCTTCACCGCCGAACGGCGCGGGGAGTTCGTCGAGTACCTGCGCTCGAAGTTGAAGCCGGTCTCCGGCGCGGAGGCGGCTGACCTGCTGCTCGCGGGCAAGGTGGCCCCGTCCAGGCAGTTGATGGCTGTGGCTGCCGAAGAGGTGCGTGAGCGCGAGCAGTTCGTCCTGCTGGACGAGCAGCGGGTCGCCTACGAGCTGGTGCTGCGGGCAGTGCGCCGGGCGCAGCAGTCTGATCACAAGCAGGTGGTCGTCATCACGGGCGGCCCGGGCACGGGGAAGAGCGTGATCGCGCTGTCCCTGCTCGGCGATCTGTACCGGCGCGGTGTGACGGCCTTTCACGCGACTGGGTCCAGCTCGTTCACCACCACGATGCGCCGGGTGGCCGGGGCGCGGAAGCGCCAAGTGCAGGAGCTGTTCAAGTACTTCAACAGCTTCATGGCGGCCGAGCGCAACGGGTTCGACGTGCTGATCTGCGACGAGGCCCACCGGATCCGGGAGACGTCGGCGAACCGCTACACCAGGGCCGCCGAGCGCACCGGCAAGCCCCAGATCGAGGAGCTGATCGACGCCGCCAGGGTGCCGGTGTTCCTGCTGGATGAGCACCAGGTGGTCCGGCCGGGCGAGATGGGCACGGTGGTGCAGATCAGGGCGGCTGCCGCGGTGAAGGGCCTGGAGTGCCAAGTGGTCGAGCTGGACAGCCAGTTCCGCTGCGGCGGTAGCGACGCCTACCTGCGCTGGGTGGTGCGCCTGCTGGGCCTCGAGCCCGGCGGCCCTGTCGGCTGGGAGCCGGACGGCAAGGTTGCCCTGGAGGTGGTCGACAGCCCCCGGGAACTGGAGGCGTTCCTCGAGGCCCGGCGTGCCGAGGGGTACGGTGCCCGCATGTCGGCCGGCTACTGCTGGAAGTGGACCACGAAGGTGGCCCCGGGGGAGCCGCTTCCCCTCGACGTACGCATCGGTGACTGGGCCCGCCCGTGGAACGTGTACGGCGACCGCTCGGTCGCCGGCGCCCCGCCGGCCGCGCTGTGGGCCACCGATCCGGCCGGCTTCGGCCAGGTCGGCTGCGTGTACACCGCCCAGGGCTTCGAGTACGACTGGAGCGGCGTCATCCTCGGGCCGGACCTGGTCTGGCGGACCGACCGGTGGGTCACCGACAGGACGGCTTCCAAGGACCCCGTCTTCCGCAAGTCCACCAGCGACGCCGACATTGACCGCCTGATCCGCAACACCTACAAGGTGCTGCTGACCCGCGGCATGATCGGCACGGTTGTGTACTCGACGGACCCGGAGACCCGCGCCAAGCTGCGCGAGCTGGTCACCGGGCAGCAGGCAGGGCTGATCGAGGTGGGGCAGGTACGCCGAGGCTGATGTCCGCCCGCCGAGTGCGCGTGTGGTCGACGCAGACGGGCCGGCGGTCGGACGGCTGCGGTCACACGGTGGACGGCGGGCTCGTGGATTCCCGGGGCTCGCCGTGGAAGACCTGTTCGGCATGCCACTTTCGGTGCCGGTCCGCGACCGGTGGGGTCCCCGCCTGCGGGCCGAGGACCAGCCGTCCGGTCAACGCGAGCACGTGCTGCCTGCTGGCCTCGCTGCGTCCGACGAAGCGTTGGGAGACGAGTACGCGGTGCCCTTCTCCCAGCCCCAGGACGCCCTTGTCGAAGAGCTTGTGGTGCAAGGAGCACAGGCACAGGCCGTTGTCGACTCTGTCCGGCCCGTCGTAGGACCACCACCGCACATGGGCTGCTTCAAGCCCGACCGTGCTCGCACCAAGCATCCCGTCGTAGCCGCAGAAGGCGCACTGGAACTCGTAGGCGGTCAGGACGAGTTCGCGCATCCGCCGGTCCCGCAGCCGTCGTGCCGCCCGCTCGCTCCAGCCCGGGGCTCCTTCGGTCAGACCCTCAGTGTCGGCCAGGTCCAGGTCGAGTCCGACGGCCTCGCACAAGTCGGTGTGCAGCGACGGTGGGAAGTGGAAGTCCAGCAGGACCCGCGCCAGTCGGCCCAGGAGCGCCGGCTCCTTTCGCAGCGCCACCCGCAACTCTGGCGCGAGCCGCCCGGTTGCACCGCTGGAGCGCAGGACCCGCACGCCGCTCCCGGGACTCCCGGGCCCCTGATCGGTCCGGACCTCCCAGACCCCGTCACTGACCAGGTGGTGGAAGGGATACGCGGGGGTGGTCGGATGGGACGGCCCGTACTCCTCCAACAGCCGCTTCAACTCCCCCTCGATCGCGCTGTACCGCAGATCGCCATCGGCATCGCGCTGGTAGCTGCCCAGCGCGTACAGCAGCAGCAGCGGTTTGTGCGGCGCCCGAACGTCGTTGCTCGTCCATCGTCTCAGCTTCGCCACTCGCTCCAGCCAGTCCATAGCGGCATAGCCTATTCCGGGGAACTCCGACGCGGCCGCGGCCGCAATCCTCCGACGCACAATGCTGGTCACGTAGCCAGGGCTTCTCCGGAGTCAGGTCGGCGACGAGTCGGTCGCGTGCCGATTCCTCGTGCAGAGCTAAGGCTTTGGGGCTCTGCGAGCTGCGATGCTGCTGCCCCAGGAAGGCAAGGAGCGGCTGCCGTCCGGGGTGAGGTGCGAGATCCCACCGGCATAGATCTCAACGCACGAGGGTGAGCTTCGGGCGGGCGCTGCGACCTTCAGTTACGGGCCGTTCGTTGTTGCCTGTTCTGCTGGTCACGATCAGGCCGAACACCCAGCTGCTCAGTTCCTTGGGGGTGACGTGGAGTTCTTTAGCCACGTCTGCGAGGCCAGAGCCCTTGGTTTTGAGGCTCGCGAAGACTTTGTCCAGGAGCTGTGAGCTTTCGCGGACGGGCATGCCCTTGGGTTCACCGGTGCGGTAGCCGCGTTCACCGAGGTCGATGAGGGTCCGCCGGTACTGCCAGTCAGTGAGGAGGCCCAAGTCGTGGAGGCGGTAGGTGAGGGAGAGGGCGGATACGTTCCAGATCGCCTTGGCTTGCAGGATCTGCGAGACGAGCGGTGAGCGGGGCATGTGGTCGAGGACGCTGGTCCGGGGCATGAGGAACGCACTTGCGAAGCTGTTGGCTTCCTGCTCGGCCTGGGGACCGATGAGCGAACGGTCTTCGCCGTGCAGGACCAGGTGGCCGAGCTCGTGTGCGGCGTCGAACCGCCCGCGTTCTGGTGTCTTGAGTGTGCTGAGAAAGACGAACGGTACGCCATGCCGCCACGTGGCGAAGGCGTCCACATCCGTGTACTCGGGGGGCAGGGAAAAGACACGGACGCCGTGGGACTCGAGCAGGTGGACCATGTTCCCCGCAGGGGCGTGGCCGAGGCCCCAGCGAGCGCGGACCATCTCGGCGGCGGTCTCGGGGTCAGGCTTTCCCAGGGTCGGTACGTCTGTTGCGGGGAGCCTGAATCGCTCTTCGATCCAGTCGTGGAGGTCGAGAGCGAGGCGGCTCGCCGCGAGCGCCCCTTCGCGCGGGCCCGCAGCGAGCTTGCTGCGGGCCCGGAAGGACACGGCTTCGAGCGGGATGGGGTCCAGGTCCGGCTGGTAGAAGAAGGACTCGGGGAAGTCGAGGGCGGCCGCCAGCTGCGCGAGGCTGTCAGCAGTCGGTTCGGTCCGCCCACGCTCATAGTTCGACAGGCTCTGAAGGCTGATTCCCGCACGGGTCGCGAGGTCGTTGAGGGTGTATCCGCGCCGCTTGCGGGCGACGACGATGCGCGAGGAATTGATCATTGCTCCTCGTCATCCTTAGCTCGTCGATGTGCTTGGCCGTCACCGCTCCTGGACGTCTACCACGTAACTTGCGGCGTGATCGCCAGTGTAGTCCTGGATCTCCTCGATTCGAACGGGGGGAAGGAGGATCCGGGCCCTCCAGCTGTCGATTCGCCCCTTCGGCCCTATCCTGTCCGGAAGTGAGAGCTCGCTGCGGATCTCCACGATGTTCGATTTCTTGCCCTCGAAGCGGTGCGTCAGCAGGTACCAGGTGGCGAGGTTCGCGTACTCGTCGTCGTCCAGCTGGACTTCGTCGTCGGGGCCGGTGGTCGGAGTGAACAGGGACAGCTGCTGCAGGCTCTGGTTGCGGGCGACTGCGGCTTCCTTGGTGATGCCTGCGGGTCGATGGCTGCGAGGTTGGGGGTTGCCCGGAAGGCCAGTGCGGGCATCGCCCAGCAGAACGCCGATCGCGATGGTTTTGTCGGGGTTGACGATCAGGGGCGCTTGCTTCGGGTCGTAGCGCTTCCAGCCCAGCTCAGTGCGGAGGAGGAAGCGGAGCTCCCGCACGCGGGTCAGGTAGTCCTGGGTTCCGCGGGCGTTCTTCGCGTCGTCGTTGGTGCATTGTTCGCGGGATCGCTCTCCGATGCGGACAGCACGGTCGAAGTACTCGGGGCGCAGGCCCATGTCGGCGAGCAGTCGCCCGCTGTCATCCGGGGTGCCGAGAGCAGCGTTGAGGAGCACGAACCCTCCGGGTCTTATAAGAATCGCACCACACATGTGGGCGAGTTTTTATAAGAGTAGCGTGTGACACTGACTCAAGTGGCGCTGGAGACACAGGGGTTGTTGCGTCACCGGGCTAGGACGGGCTGACCTGCACAGTTGTCGCAGGGGCAGCCGAGGGAGGCTCACCCTGGGGGTCGTGGTGGTGTCGGTGACTACTGGCACGCCGAGCAGTCCAGGTCGCTGGCTGACTTGTTGCCTTGCGATTGAACGCTGCTGTGAAGTGCGTAGTTGGATCGTGTGGATTCAGCGAGTGCTGCGCCTGGGCCGGGACGTCGAGAGCTGGACCGGGACGGTCCACGCTCGGTCGCCCTTGCGTGCGGGACATGCTTTGTCGTAGCAGCGCCAGTACCATCCGGCTTTGCCTCGCCTGAGGTCGAGCTGGTCTCCTTGACAGCCGGCGCATTTCGGAGGGCGGGCGAAGGCCTCGGCGTGCTCATGGTCGAGGATCTTGCGGGCGAACTGGGTGCCTCGGACGGTGAGCATGATCTCGCGGGAGTGGCTCTGGGAGAGGGTGTTCAAGCTGCCGAGGAGCACGGTCTTCTCGTCGATGACGACGATCTTCTGGTGCATGACGTTGACGGGGATCACCGAGGGCGTGACGGCCTTCAACGCGTCGAGGTAGTCGGTGAACCGCTGCTGGTTCTGGTCGCTCTGGTCGCGGACGAAGACGGTGACCCGCACGCCGCGCCGGACGGCATCCTCCAGGGCGGGCAGGAGGCTCTGTACGCGGCTTGCGACCCAGGGAGTCCAGATCCAGAGGGAGTGTCTTGCCTCGGCGAGTCGGTCGGCGAAGGTCTTGTAGAAGGAGACTTCGTCCTGGACGTCGGAGATCTCGACGTGCCGACTGAGGATATCCGCGAGCCGTGCGCCGACCGGGCCGAGCCCCGGGGCTTCTGCGGCGAGGGGGGTGACGAGGTTGGCGGCTCGGAGGGTACGGACGGTGCCAGCTTCGACCAGCTTGCGAACGGCACCGAGAGCTGTGTCGTTGTGTGCGTTCAGGATGCGGCTACGACTGCCGATGAGGTAGAGGCGGTTCTGTACGCGGGTGGTGGCGACGTTGAACAGCCGGACGCCGTTGTTGACCCAGTCTCCGGCTTCCGGTCGGCGGGAGGCCTGGGCCATCCACATGCCGCGGCCATGTTGTTCCTCCACGAGGTCGAAGATCACGACCGGGAACTCCCGGCCTTGGAAGCGATGGGCGGTGCCGACCTCGGCGAGGAGACCGGAGTCGCCCTCGATGTCTCGCAGGGCCGCCAGTGTCGCTTCTGCCTGGGCTCCGTAAGGAGTGACGATGCCGGTGGTGTCACCGTCGGCACGGTGGAGTTCCACGAGGGTCCGGGACAGGAGCAGGCCGGCTGGCCACCATCCGCTGGACTGCCCGATGCGGTGGATCTGGGCGAGGTTGCCAAGACCGTCGGTGTCGACGATGACGATCTCCGCATCGTCGACCGCTCTGGTGCGTGCCCGGGCCTGGACGGTGGGCCCTCCGGTGAGCAGGCCGTCGTAGGCGAGGGTATTGGCGAGGCGCATGACGTCCGGCCCGAAGCGGTGTTGGACGTCGAGGCTGATGCAGCCCGGGTGGGCCTGGGCGGCGGCAGGCGTGTTGATGCGGCAGTGGTCGAATACCTCGGTCAGGAGCCATCGCCGGATGTCGGAACGCTTGTTGCCCTTGAGCGCTTCTGGAAGCACGGGGCCCAGCTGCATGAAGTCCCCGAGGAGCACGGCAGTGCTCTTGGCCTTCGCCACGGCAAGGAGTACCTCGGGCAGTGTGGCGGCGCCGACCTCGTCGATGAGCACGACGTCGTACGGGCCTTCGAAGACAGTCGAGTTGGTCCGGAACCTGGCGAGGGTGGTGGCGACCAGGCGTGCCTCGCGGATGATCTGGCCTTGAGCGTCGCGGGCGAGGCGCTCGTACTGGCCTTGGAGTTCACGGTGCTGCTTGGTCAGTGCTGCCTGGCGTGTTGCGTCGGCGGCTACCAGTGGCCGCAAGCTTTCGGCTTCGCGATGAGTGTCCGGGTAGCCGCGGCGGTCGGCCTTCTTGACGTCATCGGAGGCAGCGTGCGTGAGTCGTAGTTGCTCATCGAGGTGGACGATGTGGGCACCCGCCTCCTCCTCCTGACGGCGAGTCTGGTGGAGGGCTGCCTGGGCCAGGTGCAGCTCGGTGTCAATGTCGGCAAGGTCAGCGCGGGTGATCGGGATCTGTCGGTTGAGCTTGGTGACGGCGGTGTGGGTCTGGAGCCGGTGGCGATCCACCAGAGCTCGGGCCTGCCGGACGTTCTCGAAGGCGGGTTGGTGGCGTGTGCGGATGGCATCTCGACGCTTCTCGGCGGCGGCGATGGCCGACCGGGCGCCGAGTTTGGCGAGGCCCTTCTTGGATCCGAGATCGTCAAGGGCCTGTTGAGCCTCGGCGAGCTCTTGGTGCGCGAGGAGCGCGCGGGCCTCGGCACGGGTGACGGCCTCCTCCACCTCGGCCAGCTCGGCCTCCAACGCGTCGACCCCGGCCCATGCGGTGCGGTGGACGTCGGCCGCGCCACTGATCTGCTGGGCTTGCGCCGACCGTTCTTCGGCCTGGGCGAGGAGCGGTTGCAGGAGCCGGTGCTGCTCGGAGTACGCGGCGAGTTGTGCAGTGAGATGCTCGACGGCGAACGCTGGGTCGTCGAGGCGTTGGCGCTGACGGGCGTAGTGGTCTGCGTCGAAGCCGGCGAGGCGCACCGTCAGGGCGGCAAGACGCCGGGCTCGCTGTTGCTGGGCGCTCAACTCGGCGGCCACGGCTTCACGTTGCAGGTCCAGGTCAGCGAGCTTTGCGCGCACCATGAGGGGAAGGCACACCGAGGCGTCATCGGCGATCTGCTTGAGGTGTGGCGGGCCGACGCGAACGAGTTGTCCGGGGGAGTGCCGCTGCTCCTTGACGACACCCAGGAGGGCATTGTCGACAGCGATGTTGGTGGCCGACACCAAGAGGACGCGCTTCCCGTCAGCGATGAGGTCGCTGATGGCGCGTTTGAGGACCGAGGTCTTGCCAGTGCCAGGCGGTCCCCACACGAGCCACAGTCCCGTCCCGACACAGGCCCGGTAAGCGAGGTCCTGGGCAGGCAACAGGACTCCGTGTGACAGGCCGTGCGGCGAGAGCTGCCCGCCGGGTTCGCCGCAGGCGAGCAGTCCGGCGAGCCCGTCGTCAGTGATGCCGGCAATGCCGTCGCGCAAGGCTTTGATGAGGAAGGTTGAGGGTTGCTGGTAGAGCCAGAGGCACGGATCAGCGGGTTCGGCGAAGTCGGGAACGCGGATGCGCAGCGCGGTGCCGTCATGGGTGACAGCGAGTACCGGGTAGCCGTCCTCGATGCTGTTCTCGTCGGGTTCTGCGAGCCGGAGGCCGTCGGTCTGGAGTTGGTCGGCACCGATGGTCAGGCCCCGGATGTCGACCGCGTACTCGCCGCGGCCGACGGCGACAGCGCGGCCCAGCACCCGCCAGTGGGGCTTCCGTCCGGTACCGCCCTCCACCGCCAGCCAGGTGTCGAGCGCCGTCACGATCTCTTCTCGCCAGCCCACAATCCCCCACCGCGAAAGCTCCTGCCCAATCGCTTATGTCCTACCACTGATGACGGTTCGTCGTAGGAGCATTGCCGAGATCTGGAGGCCGACTGCTCTGTCTCTCTCGGCGGCCTGGCCACGACGGCGTGCCGGCGGTGCCTCGTTAGGTCAAGGGATGCGTCCGTGGGCCGTGTGAGCGCGCGGAGCTTCGAATCGGTCACCTGACGCCTGTGGGCTGAATCGCTGCAGGTGAGGTAGGACCGGAACCGTGACGGTTCGGTGATGCCAGCGCCAACTCAGGTGCTCTCGGAGCTCGCTATCGACGACGAACCCGGCCGACGCCCTCCAAACTCCCTTCCTACGAGGTTGCTGCCTACCAAAACCACATCGGCAACCTCGGGACCGCTTACCCGCTGTCCCAACCGGACCGGCCATCGAAAGAGGAGCCCTCCCGACCATGGCCACTCACAAGTGAAACTCCCTGGTCACGACTCCCAAGGGGTGGCGGGAGATGGCGAAGTGATGGCACCTCAGGCGCTACGCTCCGCCACCTTCCGTCTGAAGGGTTGGCGGGCCACCGTGGGATCAAGCACTTCCATCCGGAGGTTCACCATGGCTGGTCACCCCGACCGGGGCCGGACTTTTCGGCGATGCGGCTGCCGTGACAGCAGCGGAAAGCAGTTCGGCGCGCGCTGTCCTGACCTCACCCGAGTTTCACGGCACGGCTCCTGGGCCTACGCCTTCGATGTGCCATCAGCCGACGGACGCCGTCGGCAGCGATGTCGCAGCGGCTTCCCCACTCGCACTGCCGCACGGGCAGCGTTGGCGCGAGCCCAGGAATGCGAGCGCACCGGGCTGGACCTCGATGAGGCGCTTACGGTGGCGGCGTATCTGGCCGAGTGGCTGGCCGCCAAGGAGGACATACTCAAGCCCACGACCTTCGCCCGCTACCGCGACTACGTGCATCGCGACCTCATCCTGGCCTTCGGCCGGCTGAAGCTAGCGGATCTCCGCGAGTGGCACATCACCGCCTGGAGCGACGCCGAGCTAGCCCGCGGACGGGGACGCACCAGCGTCTACCGGGCCAGCGCCACCCTCTCCAGCGCCCTGAACACCGCAGTCCGCACCCGACGGCTGGCCGACAACCCAGCCCGCTACGCCGTCATGCCCCGCCCCGCCGCTCCTGAGCGAATCTGCTGGACCCCATCGCAGGCTGCGACGTTCCTGCGGCACAACCACGACACGCATGGCGACCAGCTCGCGGACGCCTTCGAGGTCATGCTGGGCACCGGGATGCGCCGCGGGGAACTCCTGGGCCTGCACTGGCCGGATGTGCACCTGGCCGAACAACTGCTGCTGGTGCGGTGGAACCTCACCGCCGTCGACAACAACCACCTTCACCTGGGCCACCCCAAGACCAAGGCGAGCCGCAACTGGATCAGCCTCTCTGCTCGAGTCGTCGCCGCGCTGGAACGGCGTGCGGCAGCCGCGCGGGCCAGCTTGCCGGACGGTGCGCCCCTCGAAGGGTTCGTCTTCTGCGACCCGGACGGTGCCCCGCTGCGCCCGCAGCTGCTCCTGGTCACGCTTCGCCGCAGGTTGGCGGAACTGGGTCTGCCCCGGATCGGAGTGCACGATCTGCGGCACACGGCCGCCAGCATCATGATCAGCTCCGAGGTCCCGCTGGCGGTGGTATCGAAAACACTTCGGCACTCGACGCTGTCGACGACGGTCAACATCTACGGTCATCTGCTCCCGCACGCAGCCCGTGATGCCGTTACCGCTCTGTGCCACGCGCTGAACGAAGCCTCGCCCCCGCCTGCCGCATCGGCGGGAGAACCTCAGACATCACAGACGGCGCGTAGTTGACGAGACGTCACCAGGGCTACGGGTACTGCCATCACGTCGCCATCACCGTTCACCCGAACGAGAACAGCGGGCCTGTCATTTCTGACAGACCCGCTGGTCACATACGTCGGGACGACAGGATTTGAACCTGCGACCCCTTGACCCCCAGTCAAGTGCGCTACCAAGCTGCGCCACGTCCCGTGGTCTCGCCGCCTCCGGCCATCTCGCGATGATCTTCGGCTTCTCGACCTTGCCTCCGGTCTCCCGGCGACGTGGAAAACAATACAGCACGTGGAGGGGTGCTCGCTGCCAGGTATCCGGGGGCGGGGCCGCGGCGTGGTGCGGTGGCCGGCGCCCCCGGGGTGGGGGTGGAGGGGCAGGTCAGGGGGTGGGCCGGCGGGCGTCGTAGCGGAGGAAGGCGGGGCGGCGGGCCGCGAGGAGGAGGACGGCCAGGACGCAGGCGAGGCCGCCGGTGACGACCGAGACGGCGGGGTTGGTGAGGGCGGCGACGGTGCCGGATTCGAAGTCGCCGAGCCGGGGCCCGCCTGCGACGACCACGATGAAGACGCCCTGCAGGCGGCCGCGCATCTCGTCCGGCGCAGCCACCTGCATCATCGTGTTGCGGAAGATCATGCTGACGGTGTCCGCGCACCCCGCCGCCGCCAGGAACAGCAGCCCCAGCCACAGCTCCCGCACCAGCCCGAACGCCGCGATCGACAGCCCCCACGCGCACACCGCTGCGAGCACCGCCACCCCGTGCCGCTGCACCTTCCCGATCCACCCGGAGAACAGCGCCCCCGCGAGCGCCCCGACCGCCGGGGCGGCGACCAGCAGCCCGACCGTCCCGGGGCCACCGCCGTAGAACCCGACCGCGATGGCGGGGAAGAGGGCGCGCGGCAGGCCGAAGATCATGGCGGCCAGGTCGGCCAGGAAGCTGGTCCGCAGGTTCGGCTGCTCCCGCAGGAAGCGCAGCCCGTCCAGCACCGACGCCCGGCGCCCGGACGCGTCCGCGAGCGGCCGCATCGCCGGCAGCCGCCACATCGCGTAGATCGTGGCGCCGAACGCCACGGTGTCCACCACGTACGCGGAGCGGACCCCGTAGGCGCCGATCAGGATGCCGCCGAGCATCGGCCCGACCGTCATGCCGAGGTTCATGCTGATGGTGTTGAGCGCGTTGGCGGCCGGGAGCTGATGACGGGGCACCAGTCGCGGGATCATCGACGACCGGGCGGGCGAACTCATCGCGAAGAAGCCGGACTGGACGGCGACGGCCGCGTACAGCAGGGCCACCACGCCCGACCCGAGCAGCGCCTGGACGGCCAGCACCGCGGAGACGGCGGCCAGGCCGGCCGAGCCGATCAGGCCCAGCTTCCGCCGGTCGACCCGGTCGGCGACCGCGCCGCCGTACAGGCCGAAGGCGATCAGCGGGCCGAGCGAGAACAGGCCCACCAGGCCGGTGGCGAAACTCGACCGGGTCAGGTCGTACACCTGCACCGAGACGGCGACGGCCGTCATCTGCTGGCCGACGGAGGAGACCGACTGCCCGAGCCAGACCCGGCGGTAGTCGGGGTTGTCACGGAGCGGTCCGAGGTCCGCGAAGGCGCCCCGGGCGGCCTTCCCCAGCCACCCGGAACGCCCGGCACCCTCACCGCCCGGCACGTCGACGGAAATAGCGGGAGCAGCGGGAGCAACGGGAGCAGCGGAGGTGGCAGGGTCAGCGGCGGACGGAGCCCCGGTACCGGTGGCAGGTTGATCTGTCGACACAGCCACTCATGTTCGTCCACCGCCCACCCGGCCCCGCCACCGGGGTCACCACACGCCCCGCCACCGACGCCACCCTGTACGCCGCCACCGCCATCACCCCACCACCGTCACCCCGCGAGCACGTGCTTCTCCCCCGCCTCCACCGCCACCGTCAGCCGGTTGCCCGGCGGCGGGAAGGGGCAGATGAAGTGGTCCGCGAACGCGCACGGCGGCAGGTAGGCGTGGTTGAGGTCGAGCACCGTACGGCCCTCCCCGTCCGGCGCCGGCAGCGTGATGAAGCGGAACCGGTAGGTCAGGTTGCCGCTGGTGCCGTCCGCGATCACCCCGGCCAGCCGGTCCCCGGACCGGCTGACGGTGAGGGTGTGCGGCTCCCCGGCCAGCTTGAACGCGATCTGCCCGCTGACCTCCAGCGACCGTTCCCGGCCGTCCGCGTTGGGGACGACCACCGCCCGCTCGTCCTCGAACGGGGTGAAGACCGCCTGGACGGCCCACTCCGGCGCGTACGGGAAGACCGTGATCCCGGCGAAGGCCGCCCGGGCCGGCGAGGCCGGGTCGAAGACCCGCAGCGCCAGTTCGCCCTCCCGGTCGATCGGGACCAGCCGGATGTCCCCGAGCACGGCGGTCTGCGCGGCCGGGTCGGAGTCGGGGCGCAGCGCGGCCTCGCCGTCCAGCGGGTGACTGCCGACCTCCTCCAGCCGGACGCCGTCCGCCGCCGCCACGCTGAGCCGTACCAGGCCGTCGGCGGCCCACCAGTGCCCGGGCAGTCCGGGAATCTCGGCGGGCTCGGGCCCCAGCCAGTGCGTGCCAGTGAGCGCGAGCGGTCCGTGCGGGGCACCGGCGGCGGCGGTGCGCGCCTCCGTCCAGTGCTGCCATTCCTCGGCGGCGGTCATCGGAGCATCCCCTCCCTACTGGGTCGAAGCGGACAAGTGGCGAACATGAATGCGGACCAGTAGCGGAACGGAAGCCGATCGGGACGAGCCGCCCGCAGCCACCGCCGCGAGGCGCTCAGGCCAGCGGCCGGAACAGCCCCTCCTGCATGACGGAGACGACCAGCTGCCCGCTCCGGTCGTAGATCTCGCCGCGCGCCAGCCCTCGCGCCCCGTGGGCGATCGGCGACTCCTGCTTGTAGAGCAGCCAGTCGTCGGCCCGGAAGGGGCGGTGGAACCACATCGCGTGGTCGAGCGAGGCCATGTCGAAGTTCCGCTGCCCCCACAGGGGTTCCACGGGGGCGCGGACGGCGTCGAGCAGGGTCATGTCGCTGGCGTAGGTGAGGGCGCAGACGTGGATCAGCGGGTCGTCGGGCAGCGCGCCGTTGGTGCGCAGCCAGACGCCGCTGCGCGGCTCGACCCCGACCAGCTCCTCCTTGGTCCATCGCAGCCGGTCGACGTAGCGGATGTCGAACGGCTGGCGGCGGCTGATGAACGGGGGCAGCTCGCCCAGCTTGGCGCCGACCTCGTCCAGTGCGCTCGGCAGGTCCTCGGGGTCGGGCACGTCGGGCATCGGCTCCTGGTGCTCGATGCCGCCCTGCTCGGGCAGGTGGAAGTCGGCGGTGAGGGCGAAGATCGAACGGCCCTGCTGGATGCCGAGCACCCGGCGGGTGGTGAACGAGCGGCCGTCGCGGATCCGGTCCACCTGGTAGACGATCGGCACCCCGGGTACGCCGGGGCGCAGGAAGTAGGCGTGCAGCGAGTGCACGGGGCGCCCTTCGTCGACCGTACGCCCTGCGGCCACCAGGGCCTGCCCGGCCACCTGGCCACCGAACGTCCGCTGCAGGGCCTCCTCGGGGCTGCGGCCCCGGAAGATGTTGAGCTCGATCTGCTCCAGGTCGAGCAGGTCGACGAGCTGGTCGACAGGCGTTCCCATGATCCGTTCCTCTCCGGCCGGTGTGCCCGGCCGGCGGCGGGCCCGGAAGCATGCTCCGCCGGCCCCACCGCCCTCGTCTACCGAGAAGTCTGCTCGCCGCCGTGGAATTCCCGCCGCTCGGGGTGCCCGATCGGGCGCACCCGACCCACCCGGGCTCAGGCCATCCCCGACTGCCGGACGGTGATGTTCAGCCGGCCGCTCAGCCCCAGCTCCGGTTCGGCGCTGCCGAAGTGGGTGCGGACCACACCGTGGTACGCGAACCGGGACGGGCCGCCGAAGACCAGCAGGTCGCCGCTGTGCAGTTCCAGGTCGGTCCACGGGCGGGTCCTGGTCTCGGTGTTGCCCAGCCGGAAGACGCAGCTGTCGCCGAGCGAGAGCGAGACCACGGGGGCGTCCACCCGCTCGTCCCGGTCCCGGTGCAGGCCCATCCGGGCACCCTCGGCGTAGTGGTTGACCAGCGCGACGTCGGGTTCGTACGCCGTCGCGCCGGCGATCCCCGGCCGCAGGTCGGCCCGGCCCGGCCCGGGCCCGTACGCGTCGGCGACGGCCCGCAGCGCCAGGCGGCCGAGCAGTGGCGGGAAGGCTTTGACGGGCTCGCCGCCGCCGTCCACCACGGTGCGGGCGTAGCCGTAGGGGTACCAGTGCCAGCCGAGGCAGACGGTGCGCACGGACATCTCGCCGCCGGTGGGGAGCCGGACGGTCCGCAGGCCGGCCGGCGGGCGGGCCCACTCCCGGCAGGCGGCCACCAGCTCACGCTGCTCGGCGAGGGTGAGCCAGCCGGGCAGCAGGACGGCCCCGGGGGCCGGGTCCGAGCGTTCACGCGGGAACAGGGGGGACGGAGGGAACTGAGGGAACGGTTCGCCTGGCACCTCCCCATCCTCGCACCGGGGCCGCCGCCCGACCGGGCCGTCCCCCGCCGCCCGACCGGGCCGTCCCACCGCCGGCCGACCGGACGGTCGCGCCCACCCCGCACCGCCCGAACCGCCCCCACCGGGGCCACCTCAGTCCTGCGGTCCCCCCGACCAGTCCCGCACATCGAAGCCCGTCGCCCAATCCCGGCCCCCCGGAGCCCCGCTCTCGATCGCGCCCCCGATCGAGCCCCCGACCGCCGGCGCGGGCACCGGCTCGACCGCGGGCGCAGGCGCCGGCGTGTCCGGCCGGAGCAGCCCCAGCGAGACCGCGCAGCCGCCCCACGCCTCCCATCCCTGCTGCCGGAGGATCTCCTCACCGACGGTGATCTGCTCCCGTCGGGTGGCCAGGTCGGGCCGGGCGGCGAAGCGCAGCCCGTCCGCCTCCTCCCAGGTGGGCGGCCAGATCTGCAGGCCGCCGTAGTAGCCGTTACCGGTGTCGGCCTGCCAGTCGCCACCGCTCTCGCAGCGGGCGAGGCGGTCCCAGACCTGGTCGGGGGTGCGCAGCGCGGCGGCCGGACGGGCGGCCGCGGCCGCCGCCCCGGGCACGGCGCAGAGCAGGGGGAGGACGGTGACCAGCAGGACCCGGTTCAGCTCGCGTATGCCCATCCCCCGACGGTAGGCGGCGCCCCGGGCCCACGCCCGCCCCGCCCGGCCACCGCTCGGCCGGACGGGTCAGGCCCGCGCTCGGCCGGACGGGTCAGCATCCGCCGGCGGCCGCCCCGTCAGCAACCGGACCCGCAACGGCCGCAGGCCGCACCCCGACGGGGTACGGCCTGCGCCTGCGATCGAGCGGTCCGTCAGACGGACAGCACCTGGCCCGGGAGGATCAGGTCGGCGTCGCCACCGATGACGTTCGCGTTGTTCTTGTACAGGGTCTTCCAGTCGAGGCCCTTGGCGGCGGCGATGTCGCTCAGGGTGTCGCCGCTCTTGACGGTGTAGGTCCCACCGTTGGTCTTCTCGGCCGGGGCGGCCGGGGCGGCCGGGGCGGCGGGGGCCTTGGCGGCCTTCGGGGCCTCGGCGGCCAGCGCCTGGCGCTCGGTGCTGCGGTTGGCGCGGTCGTCCTGCTGGGGGGCGGCCGGCTTGGGGGCGGCCGGCTTCGGAGCGGTCTCGGTCTTGGTGGTGGCCGCGGCGCCGGTGTCGACCTGGGGGGCCTCGCCGCCCTTGGTCAGACCGGCCTTGACGGAGCACACCGGCCAGGCACCGGGGCCCTGGGAGGCGAGCACCTTCTCGGCGACGGCGATCTGCTGTGCCTTGGTGGCCAGGTTGGCCTGCGGGGCGTACGCGGTGCCACCGAAGGCGGCCCAGGTGCTGCTGGTGAACTGGAGGCCGCCGTAGAAGCCGTTGCCGGAGTTGATGGCCCAGTTACCGGTGGACTCGCACTGCGCGACCTTGTCCCAGGTGGACACGGAGGCGGCGGAGGCCGAGGTGGCCGTGACGAGGCCGGCCACCGGAAGGGCAACGACGACGCTGCCCAGGACGGCCATCCGCACGCGGTTGCGCTTGGTGGCGGTGGTGGTGGCAGCGGCGGTCTCGTTACGGAAGGTCATGAGGTTCCTCTCGACAGCCCCGGGCGGGCATGCGGAACCAGACCCCTGGAGGGGACAGGATTCGCTTTGCCGCGTCCGCAAGGCGGCCGTGCACGTGTCCGACGTGCCGCGCCGCCCCGGCCACCCGCCCGACCGTTCCGCTCCGCGCCCGCTTCGTACGGGGCCTGCGCGCCGGTCGGTGCCCCGCGCGCCGGGGGTCAGCCGGCCGCTCTGGCACCTGGGGGTGAACCCGGGTAGTGCTCGTTGCACTGGGATCGAAGCTACGAGGCGAACTGTTGAGTACCAAACGTTTTCGGGTCATCCCAGGTCAATCGTGCGTTACCGGCGGTATCGATCAAGCAGATCGATGGCAATTGACCGATTTGTCCTGCTTTGCGAAACTCAAACATCGGCCCGTTGTGGCCTGGGCCACAGTTTGACCCCTGTGACCTCGGGCACAGCATCGACACATTGCGACCACGCGACGACTCACGGCAGTCAGATCTGCGGCAAATCCCGTCGGAGCCGAGCTCACCCGTGACCCCTGACACAGGGGCCCGTTGGTAATGGCGGCCGGGCGCGCGCCCGCGCCACGTCCCAGACCAACAGAGGAGCCTTCGTGCCGCGCATGCTCGATGTGAGCGACGACGTACGGGCCGAGATCGGCGACGACGAGGCCGACCGGCTGCTGGGCGGCGCCCACGCACCCGACGCCTACGACTGCACCTCCTGCCGACAACCGGGTGACTCCCTCCAGGAGCCCACCAGCACTGTGCTCTTCGTCGGTGACGAGACCGCCGTCCTTGCCTTCGCCCACTCCCGGTGCATCCCGTCCCAGGTGGTGCCGGTCTCCGAGGAGCAGCTGCTCGGCGCGGTCCGCAGCATCAGCCAGGCCCAGGGCAGCGCCGCCTCCCCCGACGCACCGACCGCGCCCGCCTCCCCGGCGGCGGCCACCCCCCAGGCCCCCACCCTCCAGCCCCCGGCCCCGCAGCCCCCGGCTCCGCAGCCCCCGGCTCCGCAGGCCGCACCGGCCGCGGCGGCCGCCGCGCCGGCCGCCGGGAACCAGCCCGCGGTCCTCGGTGTCACCTGCGGACTGGTGCTGTGCGGCGACACCGGGCACGCCGCCCTGGTGGTCGAGCCGACCGGTCCGGTGGGCCGCCCCGGTAACGGCTCCGGCAGCGACGAGTTCCTCTCGCTGCTGGTCGAGCACGGCTTCCAGCAGATCGGCGACGTCAACAAGGCGCCGGTGCGCCCGCTCGCGGGCTGGTCGGTGCTGATGGCGATCGGCCAGCTGCACGCGATCCTGCAGCCCTCGGCGACCGGCGGGAGCGCCGCCTGGTGGCAGGCCCATCAGCCGCTCCAGGTCACCGACGCCTGGCGGGCCGCCGCGGCCAAGCAGTCCGAGGTGATCATGTACGCGGTGCCCGCCGACACCATCGGCCGCCAACCCCGGGAGGACCTGCTGCGGTTCGCGCTGGACCGGGCCGCCGGGCAGGGCCGGCTGGTCGCCGGGATGCTGCCGCTGGCCGGCACCTGACCCGACCGGGCCAGGCCCCGGCCGGGGGCGCGCGGCGGGCAGTGACCGCCCCCCAATGGCGCAGGACGCCGCCCGTCACCCCCGCATCCCCCGGCCGGGCTCGCTCGTTTGCCCCTGTGTGTACAGCTACGACGTCGCCTCCCTCAGCCGCCCGCCCGCCAGCCGCTCCATCCCGAGCATGCGCCCGTCGTACGACGCGGAGCACCCGTCCTCGGCCACCCCGATCTACGACACGCTGTACTCCGAGTACCGCAGACTCTTCCGGGCCCTGCCGGGCGACCGGTCGGACGAGGAGAGCATGCGGTTCACCGGCTTCGCGGTACGGGAACCGGCGTCCGCACGGCACGAGTTGACGCCCTACCAGCTCCACCAGACCTTCCAGACCTGGCCCGGGCAGACCCAGGGCTCGCCGCAGTTCATGCCCGGCCAGCAGTCGGCCGGCGCCCAGCAGCCGGCCGCCGCGCCGTACGGCGGCGGCAACGGCGGGGGCAGCGGCAACAGCAACGGCAACGGCGCGGGCCAGTACGCAGCCGGCGCCGCGACCGGCCAGGGCTGGGTGGCGGCGGGCTACCTCGCCCCGGCCCAGCCGACCGGAGCCACGACGGCCGGCGCGGTCGGCGCGGACGGCGGCGCTCCCGGCACCGGCGGGCGGCACCGCTCGATGCTGTCGCTGCCGCCCGGCCGGGTCCCGGGCCAGAGCTGAGCCCCACGGCAGTCCCCCGGAAGCCCCAGGGGCTTCCGGGGCACCCCGGGTAAGGCGGAGGCCGGGCAGTCACCCGACTGCCCGGCCTCCGCCGTACCCACCCCACCCCCGCACCCACCGGGTCTCCCCGGCCAGCGGGGCGCGGGCCAGAGCTCAGTTCACTCGCGGCGGCTCACCCGCGGCGGCTCACCCGCAGCGCATCACCCGCAGCGGCTCACCTGCGGCGACGCTTCTCGCGCACCCGCACCGAGATCGAGATCGGCGTCCCGACGAAGCCGAACTCCTCGCGCAGGCGGCGCTCGATGAACCGCCGGTAGCCCGCCTCCAGGAAGCCGGAGGCGAACAGCACGAACCGCGGCGGCCGGGTGCCGGCCTGGGTGCCGAACAGGATCCGCGGCTGCTTGCCACCCCGGATGGGGTGCGGGTGGGAGGCCACCAGCTCACCGAGGAAGGCGTTCAGCCGGGAGGTCGGGATCCGGGTCTCCCAGCCCGCCAGCGCGGTCTCGATCGCCGGGACCAGCTTCTCCATGTGCCGGCCGGTCAGCGCGGAGACGTTGACCCGGGGAGCCCACTGCACCTGGACGAGATCGCGCTCGATCTCGCGCTCCAGGTAGTAGCGCCGCTCCTCGTCCAGCTGGTCCCACTTGTTGTACGCCACCACGACGGCGCGCCCGGCCTCGACGGCCATCGAGATGATCCGGGTGTCCTGCTCGGCCAGGGTCTCGCTGGCGTCGATCAGGACCACCGCGACCTCGGCCTTCTCCAGCGCGGAGGAGGTGCGCAGCGAGGCGTAGAAGTCGGCGCCCGCGGTCAGGTGGACCCGGCGGCGGATACCGGCGGTGTCGACGAACTTCCAGGTCTTGCCGCCCAGTTCGATCAGCTCGTCGACCGGGTCACGGGTGGTGCCGGCCAGCGGATTGACGACCACGCGCTCCTCGCCGGCCACCTTGTTGAGCAGGCTGGACTTGCCGACGTTCGGGCGGCCGATCAGCGCGACCCGGCGCGGACCGCCGACGGCGGGGCCGCCGAAGGTCTGCGGCGGCGCCTCGGGCAGGGCGGCCAGGACGGCGTCCAGCAGGTCGCCGGAGCCACGGCCGTGCAGGGCCGAGACGGGGTACGGCTCGCCGAGGCCGAGCGACCACAGGTAGGCGGCCTCGGCCTCGGTGGACTGGCCGTCGACCTTGTTGGCGCAGAGCACGGTGGGCTTGCCCGCCCTGCGGATGATCTTGATCAGGGCCTCGTCGGTGTCGGTCGCGCCGACCGTGGCGTCCACCACGAAGAGCACCGCGTCGGCGGTCTCGATACCGAGCTCGGCCTGCGCGGCGACCATGGCCTCGAGGCCGAGGACGTCGATCTCCCAGCCGCCGGTGTCGACCACCTTGAAGCGGCGGCCGTTCCAGGTCGCCTCGTAGGTGACGCGGTCGCGGGTGACGCCGGGCTTGTCCTCGACGACCGCCTCGCGGCGGCCGATGATGCGGTTGACCAGGGTCGACTTGCCGACGTTCGGGCGGCCGACGACGGCCAGCACGGGCAGCGGGCCGGCCGAGGAGGCGTCCAGGTCGGCGTCGATCTCGTCGGCGTCGAAGCCCTCCTCGGCGGCGAGCGCCATGAACTCGGCGTACTCCGCCGAGTCCAGCTCGCCGTGCGGGCCACCGTGCGCGGCGGCCGAACCGGTCGCGGTCTCGTTGCTCATCTTCGTATTCCGTTTCCCGGCGCGGCCCTTCCCAGGGGCGTGCCGTGCGTACCTGCCCTGGCGGGCAGCGCGAGTACTGCGGTCTGCGGTCGGTTACCGCGGATCAGGGGGTGCCGCAGGACAGCGCCTGCGGACGGGGTGAGGCTGGGGCTCGGGCCGAGGTGGAGCTCGGACGGGTCAGACCGCCGACAGGCCGGCCCTGGCCTCCACCAGCGTGGTGATCCGGTCGATCACCTGGTCCAGGGTGAGCGTGCTGGTGTCCACCAGGACCGCGTCCGGGGCCTGGGTCAGCGGGGCGGTCGCCCGGGAGGAGTCGGCGGCGTCGCGGCGGGCCAGATCGGCGGCCATCGCGGCGATGGTCGCCTCGTCCACGCCCTTGGCCCGCAGCTCCGCGGCCCGGCGCTCGGCGCGGGCCGCCCCGGAGGCGGTCAGGAAGATCTTGACGGTGGCGTCCGGGAACACCACCGAACCCATGTCCCGGCCCTCGGCGACGATGCCCCGCTCGGCCACCTCGGCGCAGCCGCGCTGCAGCTCCACCAGCCGGGCGCGGACCGCCGGGACGGCGGAGACCGCGGAGACCTGGGCGGTCACCTCGGGGCCGCGGATCGGGCCGGAGACGTCCTGGCCGTCGACCGTTATGGTCGGGCCGGCCGCGTCCGTACCGGAGACGATCACCGGCTTGCCGCAGGCGATCGCCACCGCGTCGGGGTCGTCGACGTCGATCTCGTTGCTCAGCATCCACCAGGTCATCGCCCGGTACATCGCACCGGTGTCCAGGAAGCTCAGCCCGAGCCGGGCGGCGACCGCACGGGAGACGGTCGACTTGCCGGAGCCGGAGGGTCCGTCGATGGCGACGACGACCGGGACGTGCGCTCGGTCGGCAGTTTCCACGGGGCGAACCTCTCTCCAAACAACCGGGGGACTCCCTCAAGGTTAGACGACCGGCGACCGCTCCCCCGCCGCCCGGGAACGCCCTGCCCGCCCGCACCGCGGCGCCGGGTCAGTCCCGGACGCTCCAGCCCCGCGCGCGCAGGCCCACCGTGAGCTCCTTCACCGCCCCGGCGGCCACCGCGAGGTGCACGTGGCCGACCTGCTGGCCGGTGGAGTGCTCGATGGTGACGTCCTCGATGTTGACCCCCAGCGCGCCGACCTCGCCGAACAGCCGGCCCAGCTCACCGGGCTGGTCGCCGAGCACCACGGTGACGGTCTCGTACCGGGTGGGCGGGGCGCCGTGCTTGCCGGGGATCCGGGCCTGGCCGATGTTGCCGCGGCGCATCACCGCCTCGATCCCGCCGGCGCCGGCCCGCCGCTCGCCCTCGTCGGAGGCCTGCAGCGCGCGCAGCGCCGTCACGGTTTCGCCGAGGTCCGCGGCGACCTCCTCCAGGATGTCGGCGACCACCCCGGCGTTGGCCGAGAGGATCTCGACCCACATCGCGGGGTTGGAGGCGGCGATCCGGGTCACGTCCCGGACGCCCTGGCCGGACAGCCGCACCGCGGTCTCGTCGGCGTGCTCCAGCCGGGCCGCCACCAGCGAGGAGAGCAGCTGCGGGGCGTGCGAGACCAGCGCGACGGCCCGGTCGTGCGCGGCGGCGTCCATCACCACCGGCATGGCACCGCAGAGCGCGACCAGCTCCAGCACCGCGTTGAGGGTGCCGGTGTCGGTGTCGGCGGTCGGGGTGAGCACCCAGGGGCGCCCCTCGAACAGGTCGGCGCGGGCGGCCAGCGGGCCGGAGCGCTCCCGGCCGGCCATCGGGTGGCTGCCGATGTAGTGGGCGGTGTCACAGCCCAGCGCGAGCACCTCGGCCCGCGGGCCCGCCTTCACGCTGGCCACGTCGGTGTACCAGCGGGCCAGGCCCCGGCGCTGGCAGTCGGCGAGCACCTTGCCGACCAGCGCGGGCGGCACCGCGATGATCGCCAGGTCCACCGGCCCCTCGGCCGGGTCGGTGGTGCCGGCGCCGAGCGAGGCCGCCGTACGGGCCGCGTCCGGGTCGGCGTCCTCCAGGTGGACGCTGACCCCGCGGCCGGTCAGGGCGAGGGCGGCGGAGGTGCCGATCAGTCCGGTGCCGACGACGGCGGCGGTGCGCATGGGGGCGGGTCTCCTGGTGTACCGGTGGCGTGGTGGCCCCCATCCTCCCCTACCGCGGCGCGCCGCCGCACGCGGTGTCCGGCAGCCGCGCACCGCACCCGAACCACCACGCCGCGGCGGAACCAACGGCCCGCCCCGTCCGTCCACTCCCCCGACGCGCCACCGAAATCCCCGGACAGCCGGGGCGGCTGGGGGCAGACTGGGCGCCCGGGGCAGCCGCAGGAGGGTGCTCCGGACGGTGGCAGGCGGGCGAAGGGGGCTGCAGGGTGGCAGATCGGACAGTGCTCGGCTGGGAGTCGGAGCTGGATTCCGTCACGGTGTACGCCACGGGCGCGCTCTGCCGCAGACGGGCCCGCGGCCCGGTGCCGGCGGACGGCCGGATCCGGCTGCCGGGGCTGCCCCGCTCGCTGGACGCCGGCTCGCTGCGCGCCCGGGTGCTCGGCGAGGGCACGGCACGGGTCACCGAGGCCCGGCTGGCGGTGGAGGCCGAGCTGCGCGAGCCGTCCGCGCTGCCGGAGCTGCGCCGCCGGGCCGACCGGGCCAGGGACGAGCGCGACGCCGCCCACCAGCGGCACGCCCGGCAGCTCACCCTGGTCGAGGAGGTCGCCGCGCTGCGCGCCGTCCCGCCGCAGCGCCGGCGCGAGGAGCCGCACCGCCGGACGCCCACCGAGGCCTGGCTGGAGCTGGCCGACTTCGTCGAGGAGCGGCTCACCACCCTGCACGAGCGGGCCGCCGAGCTCGGCGAGCAGCTCCGGCTGGCCGAGCACGCGCTGGCGCTCGCCGAGGACGAGCTCGCCCGGGCCGCCGACTCCACGCCCGACCGGCCGGTGGCCACCAGCGCCACCGCGCTGCTGACCGTGGCCGGCGCCGGTGGCACCGAGCTGGAGCTGGAACTGGAGTACGGCGTGCCCGGCGCGGTCTGGGTGCCGACCTACCGGTTGAGCCACCGCCAGGGCGAGCCGACCGGACAGCTGGTGCTGCGGGCCTCGGTGGCCCAGCGCACGGGCGAGGACTGGACCGGGGTGCGGCTGTCGCTGTCCACCGCCGACCTGCGCCGCCGCGCCGAGCTGCCGAAGCTCCGCTCGATCCGGATCGGCCGCCGTCAGAGCGCCCCCGCCCCGTCCGGCTGGCGTGAGCCGCCGGCCGGGCTGGCCGACCTGTTCGCCGGGTACGACACCGCCGGCCCCGGCCCGGACCGGGTCCGGCCGCTGCCGCCGGCCGCCGCCCGGCCGAGCCCGCCCCCGGCACCCGGCCCCCGCGCGGCGGCCCCGCAGGGCTACGGCGGCACGCTCGGCGCCGACACCGCCCCCTTCCCGGCGGCCCCGGGCGGCCCGCCGCCGGTCGGCGCGGCCGGGCCCGTCCCCCAGCCCCACGCGCCCGTCGCGCAGGCGGCCGTCACCCGGTCGAGGGCGTTCGGCGGCGGCGGGGCCTCGCCCGACGTCATGAAGCGCCGCTCCGCGCCCGCCGCGTTCGCCCCGTCCGCGTCCGCCCCGGCCGGCTACGCCCCCGCCCCACCGCCCCCGCCGCCCGGTCCGCCGCAGCCCGACGCCGCGCTGCTGGACTACAGCGCGCTCACCTTGGCGGGCCCCGAGGCCCCCGCCGCCCGCCGCGGCCGGCTGCTGCCCCGGCAGGGCGCCGATCCGGTGGCGGCCGAGCACCGCCGCCGGGCCGAGCAGGTGGCCGGCCTGCCGCTGCCCGGTCACGCGGTCCGCCCGCGCGAGTCGGCCGGCTCCTTCGACCACCGCTTCGACGCCGCGGCCCCGGCCGACATCCCCTCGGACGGCACCTGGCACACCGTCACCGTCGCCGAGCTGCCGGTCGGGCTGCGCACCGAGTACGTCTGCGTGCCCGCCGTCGAGGAGGCCGTGTACGCCACCCTGGTGCTGGCCAACGCCACCGACCAGGCGCTGCTGGCCGGGCCGGTCGAGGTCTCGGTGGACGGCGACCACCTGCTCACCGCGGCGCTGCCCACGCTCGCGCCGGGCGGCTCCCGCCGGGTGGGGCTGGGCCTCGCCGAGGGCATCCGGGTGGCCCGCCGCACCGAGCTGCGCGAGTCGACCGCCGGGATGCTGAACAACACCACCGTGCTGGACCACCGGGTCCACGTCGAGCTGGCCAACCGCCTGGCCGGGCCGGCCCTGGTGGAGGTCCGCGAGCGCGTCCCGGTCAGCTCCGACCCGGACGTCCGGGTCGAGGAGCGCGCCGACTGGCGGGCCCCGGACCAGCCGTCGGCGAGCTACCCGCCGAGCGCCCGCATCTGGCGGGTGGAGCTGCCCGCCGGCGGCACCGCCGCACTCGACGGCGGCTACGAGATCCGCATCCCGGCCGGCAAGGCCCTGGTCGACGGCAACCGCAGGAGCTGACCCCACATGACCACCGAGCCCACCGCGCCGATCCCGCCCGCCTCCGCCGTCACCGCCGTCACCGCGCCGATCCCGCTGCCCGTCACCGCCGTCAGCTGCCTGGAGGACCGCGCCCAGGTCGAGCGCAGCACCGTGCTCGACCTGGCCGCCGGGGTGCAGCGGCTGCGGCTCGGCCCGGTCACCGCGCTGGCGGTCGACCGGAGCCTGCACGCCGAGCTGGCCGCCGAGCGGCCGGCCAAGGTGCTCGACGTCCGGCTGGTCCGCAGCTGGACGCCGCGCAGCCCGCTGCCGCCCGGCGACGACGACTCCCCGCTGCGCCACCGGATCCACGAGCTGACCGAGCGGCAGCTCGCCGACGGCCGGCTGGTGGAGCGGCTGGAGGCCCGGCTCGCCCTGCTCCGGCAGCTCGGCGCCGACCTGCTGCGGGAGATCGGCGAGGGGGCGGGGCAGGGCGAGGTGGAGCGGGCCCGGTGGTCCCGCGAGCTGGACCGGGTGGACGGCGAGCGTTTCGAGGCCGGCGAGCGGCTGCGCGCCGCCAGGGCGCGGCTGGCGGCACTCTCCGAGGAGCTGGCCGACGCGCTGCGGGCGCTGGACGAGGCCGAGGAGGAGCCCGCCGAGCTGCTCGCGCACATCGAGCTGACCGTGCAGGCCGACGCGGCCGGCCCGGCCGAGCTGCGGGTCGGCCACCTGACCCCGTGCGCGCTCTGGCGGCCCGCCTACCGGGCCACCCTGGCCGACGGCGAGCTGCGGCTGGAGACCGAGGCGGTGGTCTGGCAGCGCACCGGCGAGGACTGGTCGGGCGCCCGGATGACCTTCTCCACCGCCCGTTCGGCGCTGGCCACCGACCCGCCGCGGCTCACCGAGGACCGGCTGACGCTCCGCGAGCGCTCCGCCGAGGAGCGCCGCACCGTCGAGGTGGAGCTGCGCGAGGAGGAGATCGGCAGCACCGGCCCGGCCGCCGAGGACGGTCTGCCGGGCGTGGACGACGGCGGCGAGGTGCGGGTGCTGCGCGCCCCGCACCCGGTCTCGGTGCCCTCCGACGGCCGGGCCCACCGGATCCCGCTGACCGCCTTCGGCACCCGGGCCGGCAGCGAGTACGCCTGTGCGCCCGAGCTGTCCCCGCTGGTCACCCAGGTGGTCCGGTTCCGCAACGACTCGGGGCACGCGCTGCTGGCCGGCCCGGTCGACCTGATCCGCGGCAGCGGCTTCACGGGCCGCGGCGAGCTGGGCTTCACCGCCCCGGGCGCTCCCGCCGAGCTTGCCTTCGGCAGTTGCGACGGCTACCGGGTGGTGCGGGAGACCGAGGAGAGCCGGGCCTCGGCCGGGCTGACCCAGCGCACCGTCCTGACCCGGACGGTGCGGCTGCACCTGTCCCGCTTCTCCGGCCCGGAGGAGCACGACGAACAGGTGGTCGCGGTCCGCGAGCGGATCCCGGTGTCCGAGGTCTCCGCGGTCGAGGTACGGCTGCGCAAGGAGTCCTGCGTACCCGCCCCGGACGAGCTGGACGCCGAGGGCATCGTCCGCTGGCAGGTGACGCTGCCGCCGGGCGGCCGCCGCACGGTCACCCTGGTCTACGAGGTCTCCGGCACCGGCAAGGTCGCGGGCCTCTGAGCCCTCGGCCCCGGCACCCGGACCACGGCGCCCCGACCGCGGTTCCGGGCGCCGATCAGAACACCGATCCGGGCGCCGTTCCCGGCCGGCGGGCCGGTTCGGCAGGATCCGTTCCGTCAACTCCGGTACGAATCCGGTACAAAAGAGGCATGATCTACCATCTCGCCCCACTCGACGACTGGCTGCGCGACCCCGGTCGGCCGTACACCGCAGCCTCGCTGCTGACCGACGGGTTCATCCACTGCTCGGCCGACGAGCCCACCCTGCTCGCGGTGGCCAACGCCTTCTTCCAGGACACGCCCGGCCCGCTGATGGCGCTGCTGATCGAGGAGAGCCTGGTCGAGCCGATGGTCAAGTGGGAGGCCGCCACCGGCGGGCCGCCGCCCGGCGCCACCCCCGGCGTGCTGTTCCCGCACGTCTACGGCCGCCTCAACCGCACCGCCGTGCTCGGTCTGGAGAAGCTGGAGCGCGGCCCGGACGGCCGCTGGGCCGCCCTGACCCCCTGGAGCTGACCGGGCCGGGCCCGGCCCGCTACAGCCAGCCGCGCTCGCGGGCCGCCATGCCTGCCTGGAAGCGGGTGGTGGCGCCCAGCTCCCGCATCAGCCCCTGCAGCCGGCGCTGGGTGGTGCGGGCGCTCCAGCCGAGCGACCGGGCGATCGACTCGTCGGTCAGACCGGCGGCGAGCAGCCCGAGCAGCTTGAGGTGGTCGGCGTCCGGCCCGTCCGTGCCGTCGCCGTTCCCGATCGCGGTCTGCAACGGCACCGCGCGCTCCCACTCCGCCTCGAACAGCGCGTCCAGCGCCTGGAGCAGGGCGGAGGGGTGGATGACGTACGCGGCGTCCAGCACCGCGTCCCCGACACTGATCGGGATGATCGCCATCCGGTCGTCCGACATCATCATCTTCATCGGCAGGGTCGGCCGGACCCGGGCCTCCTCGCCGTCCTCCACGCCGACCAGGATCTCCTTCTCCAGCCGGCCGGGCCAGGCGATGGCCTCCTTGTCGAAGACCGTGCGGAAGCGGATCCCGGAGCGGAGCTTGGCCCGCTGCCGGGGCAGGTTGGCCACCGGGTCCTGGATGTACGGCGGGCAGTCGAAGCCGCGCACCTGGTAGTGGCTGGTCTCGATCAGGTGCTCCAGGCGCTGGGCGATCGCCTCGCCACCGGTCAGCACCTCCACCGAGTGCGCCGGGTCGGTGTACCGGGAGGCCTCCCGGAAGGCGTCCATCAACCGGTGCATCTCGGCCCGGGCACTGCGCAGCTGGGCCTCGCGGTGGCCGATCAGCGTGCCGATGGCCACGTCCGGCGCGACCGCGAGATAGCGCTCGCGGTCCACCGGCGCCCGGGTGGCCATCCCCTGGTCGGCCAACCGGTCCAGCGCGTCCTGGGCCTGTTGGAGTGTCAGGCCGCACTGGTCCGCGAGCTCTCCCGCGGTCGACTGCGGCGCGATCACCAGTTCCGCGTACACCTGACCGTCCGGCCGTCCGAGGCCGAGCACTCCGAATGCGTCGAGCATGCCGCTCCTTCCCCCACCCGGCCACGGCGTCACCGTGGCGCAGTTCCGCCATCCTTGGAGGCGAGTATTCGTGGCCATCCTGCGCCACGGATCCGCGCGCTGACAAGGCTCTGCGGCGAGGCTCACACCAAGCCCCGGCAACGCCCGAGGGCCCCTCCACCAGCGGCGGAGGGGCCCAGGAAGATCACCGCGACCGTTACAGGCCGACCTCGCCCATCAGCCGGCCGACCTCGGGGTTGGTCAGGCGGCGCAGCCAGCCCGACTTCTGGTCACCGAGGGCGATCGGGCCGAAGTGCGTGCGCACCAGCTTCTCGACCGGGAAGCCCACCTCGGCGAGCATCCGGCGGACGATGTGCTTGCGGCCCTCGTGCAGGGTCACCTCGACCAGGTAGTTCTTGCCCACGTTGGAGACCACCTTGAAGCTGTCGGCGCGGGCGAAGCCGTCCTCCAGCTCGACGCCCTGGGAGAGGCGCTTGCCCAGGTCACGCGGGATCGGGCCCTGGATGGCGGCCAGGTAGGTCTTGGTCACGCCGTACTTGGGGTGGGTGAGGCGGTGGGCCAGCTCGCCGTGGTTGGTGAGCAGGATGATGCCCTCGGTCTCGGTGTCCAGACGGCCCACGTGGAACAGCCGGGTCTCCCGGTTGGTCACGTAGTCGCCGAGGCACTGGCGGCCGTCCGGGTCCTCCATGGTGGAGACCACGCCGGCCGGCTTGTTGAGCGCGAAGAACAGGAACGACTGGGTGGCGACGGTCAGGCCGTCCACCTTGATCTCGTCGTTCTCGGCGTCGACCCGCTTGCCCTGCTCGGTCACCAGCTTGCCGTTGACCTGCACCCGGCCCTGCTCGATCAGCTCCTCGCAGGCGCGGCGGCTGCCGATGCCCGCGCGGGCCAGCACCTTCTGCAGGCGCTCGCCCTCGGGCTCGCCGAAGGTCTTGGGCAGCTTGACGGCCGGCTTGTCGTGCCGGGCCAGCACCGCGTCCTCGATCCGGCCCTGCAGCTCGCGCGAGCGCTGCGGCTGGCGGCGCGGGTCGCCGGGCGCACCCTGGCCCTCGCGGCGCGGCTTGGGCGCGGGCGCCGGACGGCGGGCGGCGTAGCTGCCGCGGCTCGGGGTCGCGTTGGGGCCGCCACCGAACTCGGGGCGGTCGTAGCGGCGCTCCTCGGGACGCAGCGGGCGGTCCGGGAAGCGGCGCTCCTCGCCGCCGCGCCGGTCGTCCCGCCGGTCGTCCCTGCGGTCGTCGCGCCGGTCGCGGGAGAACCCGCCGCCGGACGAGCCGCCCCGGCCGCCACCGGCGCCGGAACCACCGCGGCCGCCGCCCGAGCCACCGCCGTACGACGAACCGCCCCGGGCACCGCCCGAGCCACCGCCGTACGAGGAGCCGCCCCGGGCGCCACCGGCGCCGGAACCACCGCGGCCGCCGCCCGAGCCACCGCCGTACGACGAACCGCCGTACGAGCCGCCGCCCCGGCTCCCGCCCTGCCCCTGGCCACCCTGACCCTGGCCACCCTGGCCGCCCCGCCCCTGGCCACCACTGCGGCCCTGGCCGCCGCCGCTGCTGTTCCTGCCGTTGCCACTGCTACGCATCAAATGTCCGTACGTCGTGTTCCGTCTTGGGATGTGCAAGTCGTGCCGGCCGACCTCACCGCACTTCCCGACCCGCCTCGTCGCGGTCGCCCGCCGCTTGCGCGGCCGCGACCGCCTCCGCGATCACCGTGCCTTCGAGGGACTCCGCTTCCACGTCGTCGACCTCGGGCAGAAAGGGCGCGAGCTCCGGCAGCTCGTCCAAGCCGCGCAGCCCCATCCGTTCCAGGAAGTAGTTCGTCGTCCGATACAGGATCGCACCTGTTTCGGGCTCGGATCCGGCTTCTTCCACCAGTCCTCGCTGTACCAGGGTACGCATCACGCCGTCACAGTTCACACCACGTACCGCTGAGACCCTGCCGCGGGACACCGGCTGCCGGTATGCGACCACCGCCAGCGTCTCCAATGCGGCCTGGGTCAACCGGGCCTGCTGGCCGTCCAGGACGAAGCGGTCGACGGCCGGTGCGCAGTCGGCCCTGGTGTAGAACCGCCAGCCGCCGGCGACCTGCCGAAGGTCGAATCCGCGGCCCTGGTCGGTGTACTCGGCGGACAGCTCGCGCAGGGCGGCGCCGACCTCGGCCCGCGGGCGTTCCAGCACGTCGGCGAGGTGCCCCTCGGGCACCGGTTCGTCGGCGATCATCACGATGGCCTCCAGCGCGGCCCGCAGCGGCACCTGCGGGCCGTCGGGGGCCTCGTCGCCCTCCGGGTCCGCCGCGGGCCCAGCGGACTGCGTGGGCACCTCCAGGGCCGTCTGCGGGGCCTCCGGGGCCGGGGCGAGGGCGGGCGCGGGGGCCGGCACCGGCGGCGCGGCCTCCTCGGCCAGGTAGGCCGACTCCTGCCACTCCTCGGGCCGGGCCTGGCCCGGCAGGCCGAGCGCCCGCCGGCGCCGCGTGGACCGCTCGTCGCTCACCGCTGCGCACCGTCCTTCTCCACCGGGTCCTGCTCCGCCGGGCCCGTCGCCACCGTGTCCTTCACCACTGCCGCCGGCTCGCCCGCCGGACGGTCGAACTCGTCCGTGACCTCCACCCGGCGGTCGGTCTCCGCGATCCAGCGCACCAGCAGCTCGCCGAGCGCCTCGGGCTGGTCGAAGTCCAGCACCTTCTCCCGGTAGAGCTCCAGCAGCGCGAGGAAGCGGGCGACCACCACCAGGGTGTTCTCGGCGTCCGCGACCAGCCGGCCGAAGCTGGCCTCGCCGAGCGCGGTGAGCCGGTCCACCACCACCGCGGCCTGCTCGCGCACGCTGACCGGCGGGGTGTGGATGTGGTCGACGTAGACCACCGGCTTCGGTTTGGGGGCCATCGCCCGCGCCGCCAGCTCGGCCAGCCGCTGCGGGCCGATCGAGAGCACCACCTCGGGCAGCAGGGCGGCGTGCCGCGGCTCCAGCCCCACCGTCCGCGGCCGCTGCCGCAGCTCGGCGGTCCAGCGCTCGGCGAATCGGGCGGCCGCCTCCTTGTAGGCGCGGTACTGCAGCAGCCGGGCGAACAGCAGGTCCCTGGCCTCCAGCAGGGCCAGGTCCTCCTCGTCCTCGACCTCGGCGGCGGGCAGCAGCCGGGCCGCCTTGAGGTCGAGCAGGGTGGCCGCGACCACCAGGAACTCGGTGGCCGCGTCCAGGTCCCAGTCCGGGCCCATCGCCCTGATGTGGGCGACGAACTCGTCGGTGACGGTGGACAGCGAGACCTCGGTGACGTCCAGCTTGTGCTTGGCGATCAGGCTGAGCAGCAGGTCGAACGGGCCCTCGAAGTTGTCCAGCCGCACCTGGAAGCCGCCGCGCCCGTCGGCCGCGGCGGGCCCGGGGGCGGTGGTCTGCTGGGGTTCGGTGGTGCTGGACATGGCGGTCCATCTTCGCGCGGGCCCGGCCCGCGGCCCGCGCCGGGGCCCGCGACACGCGGGCGATCAGCGCCCGCGCAGCCGCCGCACCAGGATGCTGGCCTCGCCGCGCTGCTCGAGGTCGGCGAGGACCACCGAGATGGCCTCGCGGACCACCCGGCCGCGGTCGACCGCCAGGCCGTGCTCGCCGCGCAGCACCAGCCGGGCGTGCTCCAGGTCCATCAGTTCCTCGGCGGAGACGTACACGGTGATCTTCTCGTCGTGCCGCTCCCGACCGGTGGGGCGCCTGGCACCCCGGCCGCGCTGGCGGGGGCGCCGGGTGGCCTCGGCGGCCTGCTCCTCCGCGCCGGCGTGCCTGGCGGGGGCCGTGGCGGCCTCCGCGGGGCCGCTGAGCGGCTCCGGACGGGCCGCGGGCACCTCGGCCGGCCCGGGGCCGGCCTCGGCCTTCCTGGCCGCCTCGGCCGCTCGGGCGGTCTCCGCTCGGGCCGCCGATGCCTCGGCCGACCTGAGGGAGGGCGACAGGGCCATCCCCCCGGTGGCCCGGAACAGCTCGTCGGCCCCCGGGAGACTCACTCGACGGGGCGGCACCGGTCGAGCACCTCCCTGGCGAGCTGACGGTAGGCGGCGGCGCCGACCGAGTTGGTGGCGTACGTGGTGATCGGCTCGCCGGCCACGGTGGTCTCCGGGAACCGCACGGTACGGCCGATGACGGTGTGGAAGACGTGCTCGCCGAAGGCCTCCACCACGCGCGCCAGCACCTCGCGGCTGTGCACGGTGCGGGAGTCGTACATGGTGGCGAGGATGCCGTCCAGCCGCAGGTCGGGGTTGAGCCGCTCGCAGACCTTCTCGATGGTCTCGGTGAGCAGCGCGACCCCGCGCAGCGCGAAGAACTCGCACTCCAGCGGGACGATCACGCTGTGAGCCGCCGTCAGGGCATTGACCGTCAGCAGGCCCAGCGAGGGCTGGCAGTCGATGATGACGAAGTCGTAGTCGGGCAGCAGCGGCTTCAGCGCCCGCGCCAGCGCCGACTCCCGGGCGACCTCGCTGACCAGCTGCACCTCGGCGGCCGACAGGTCGATGTTGGAGGGCAGCAGGTCCATGCCGGGGACGGCGGTCTTCAGCAGCACCTCATCGGCCGTCAGGCCCCGCTCCATGAGCAGGTTGTAGACGGTGACGTCGAGCTCCATCGGGTTGACGCCCAGGCCGACCGAGAGCGCGCCCTGCGGGTCGAAGTCCACCAGCAGCACCCGGCGGCCGTACTCGGCCAGCGCGGCGCCCAGGTTGATGGTCGAGGTGGTCTTGCCGACCCCGCCCTTCTGGTTGCACATCGCGATGATCTGCGCGGGGCCGTGCTCGGCCAGCGGCGCGGGGATCGGGAAGTAGGGCAGCGGACGGCCGGTGGGGCCGACCCGCTCGCGGCGCTGGCGCGCGGCGTCGGGGGCCAGGGTGGCGGCGTACTCCGGGTCCGGCTCGTACTCGGCGTCCGGGTCGTCGTACGGGCCGTAGCCGAGCTCGTTGTAGGCCAGCCCGTAGGCCGCGAACTCCGCGTCGAGGTCGGCGGGGGCCGCGGCCGCGTGCTGGCGCGCCTCGAAGGTGCGGACCGCTACCGAGCCGACCTCCACCGTGCCCACCGCGGCCTGCCGGGCGGTGAGCTCCTCGTTCGACTGTCCGGCAGTGTGCTCCGCCAGTCCTGGCTGACCACCCCCGGGAGCAAATGTCGACTCATTCACAAGTCGTCTTACCTCCTTGGGTTTCCCGGACTCTAAGTCGATTCGTCAGCGTGGCAGCTAGCCGACGGTTTGCGACTCTAGGCCGTTTCGGGCGTTCGCAGCAACACAATCCACGGTAGTGGGCCGGATGTGTCGGCCGTCGGGACGGTCCCTGTCAAGGGATGCCCGGGCTTGTGACCCTAACGTTTCTGCGGAGCCCGGCGCTCCCGGGAGGGTGAGTCAGAAGCCCTGGTCCACAGGGCGGGTGACATGATGCACATAAATTGACATCCCGGGGCCACCGCCCGGCCACCCGCCGCCGGGCCGGTCGGGCCGGCCGAGGGCATGCCGAACGCCCCCGGCCCGAGGGGAGCGGGCCGGGGGCGTACGGACGGACTGCGGGTCAGGCGAGGACGCTGTCCAGCGAGACGGCCTCCAGGCCGAAGGCATCGGCGACGGCGGCGTAGGTGATCTGGCCCTCGTGCACGTTGAGGCCCTTGGCCAGCGAGGTGTCGCGGCGCAGCGCCTCCTTCCAACCACGGTTGGCCAGCTCGACGATGTAGGGCAGCGTCGCGTTGGTCAGGGCGTAGGTGGAGGTGTTCGGGACGGCGCCCGGCATGTTCGCCACGCAGTAGAAGACCGAGTTGTGGACCTGGAAGGTCGGCTCGGCGTGCGTGGTGGCACGGGAGTCCTCGAAGCAGCCGCCCTGGTCGATCGCGATGTCGACGAGCACGGAGCCCGGCTTCATCCGGGAGACCAGCTCGTTGGTGACCAGCTTCGGGGCCTTGGCGCCCGGGATCAGCACGGCGCCGATCACCAGGTCGGCGTCCAGGACGGCCTTCTCCAGCTCGAAGGAGTTGGAGGCGATGGCCTTGATCTTCGTACCGAAGATCTTGTCGGCCTCGCGCAGCTTGTTGATGTCGCGGTCCAGCAGGGTCACGTCGTAGCCCATGCCGATGGCGATGGTGGCCGCGTGCCAGCCGGAGACGCCGCCACCGATGACCACGGCCTTGGCCGGGTGGGTGCCGGGCACGCCGCCGGGCAGGGTGCCGCGACCGCCGGCCGGGCGCATCAGGTGGTACGAGCCGACCTGCGGGGCCAGCCGGCCCGCGACCTCGGACATCGGGGCGAGCAGCGGCAGGGCGCCGTTGGCGAGCTGCACGGTCTCGTAGGCGATCGCGGTGGTGCCGGAGGCGACCAGCGCGTCGGTGCCGGCGCGGTCCGCGGCCAGGTGGAGGTAGGTGAAGAGGGTCTGCCCCTTGCGCAGGCGGTGGTACTCCTGCGCGATCGGCTCCTTGACCTTCAGCAGCAGGTCGGCGGTGGCCCAGACCTCGTCGGCGGTGGGGAGGATGGTGGCACCCGCGGCCACGTACTCCTCGTTCGGGATCGAGGAGCCGACACCGGCGTTGTCCTCGATGAACACCTCGTGGCCGTTGCGGACCAGCTCATGCACGCCGGCAGGCGTGATGGCCACGCGGTACTCGTGGTTCTTGACCTCGCGGGGGATGCCGACCTTCACGGCTAAACACGTCCCTCTTACCTGGGGGTCCCGGCCGGGGAAGACCGGCGGGTGACGCGCAGGCGGAAGCCTCCGGGACAGGCCGGGGCACGGATCGCTGCGCGACTGCTGTCGAGTGTAATGAAGCCCAGCAGATCCGTCAGCCTTCCAAAGTGAATAAATCTGCCGGACACATTGGCAGTTTCGTAGGCTTGCATCACGATCTAGGTGTCAATGGGGGGCAAAACCCCCATCTCAGACACTACTCCGAAACCGGGATGATGCCCTCACCGTCGACCAGTCGCCGCAGGCGTTCCAGCGCCTGGGAGACCGTCGCCGCGGCCTCCTCCTCGCCGAGCCGGCGCAGCACCGCGACGGCCGCCCGGTACTCCCGCCCGGCCTCGTCGAACCGGCGCTGGGCGGTGTGCGCCTCGGCGGTGCGCACCAGCAGCCGGGCCTCGGCCCTCGGCTCGCCCAGGCTCTGCCGCAGCGCCAGCGCCCGGCCGTACCAGTCGGCCGCGCGGACCGGGTCGCCGAGCGCCCGGTGGCAGCCCGCCGTGCCCTCCAGCGCGCGGGCGCAGGCGGGCTCGTCACCCGCCGTACGGGCGTGGTCCAGGGCGGCCCGGTAGCGCTCCTCGGCCTGCGGCCAGTGGCCGGCGGCGGCCTGCAGATCGGCGAGGTTGAGCAGGGCGGCGGCGGCCCGGCGCGGGGCCTGCTGCCGCTCGGCCACCCGCAGCACCAGCTCGTGCAGCTGGTGGAGGTCGGCCGGGGCGGTGCCGCCGGTCAGCGGCAGGGCCCGCAGCAGGGCGGTGACCAGCCGGCCCGCCGAGCCGTCCAGGTCGCCCTGCCCGATCGCGTCCCGGACGGCGGCCAGCAGCTGGTCCCGCTCCTCGGCCAGCCAGCCGGCCGCCTGGGCGGGGGTGCGCAGCCGCAGCGGGCCGGGCAGCGGATCGGGGTTGGGGCCGGCGGCGCGGTCCAGCAGCAGCCGGGCCGAGTCCACCAGCCGCACCAGCCGCTCCAGCAGCCGGGCGCGGGCCAGCTCGACCTCCGCCGGGCGGTCCTTCGCCGTCCGCAGCTCGACCAGTCGCGGGTGGAGCCGGCCCGGCACCCGGTAGCGCGCGGTGCCGTCGGCGGCGGCCGGCTCCCGCTCGAGCAGCTCCTGCCCGGCCAGCTTCTCCAGCACCGCGCCGGCCTCCGGCGCCGGGCAGCCGACCAGCGCGGACGCGGTCCGCAGGTCGGCGGTCTGGGTCGGCGCCAGGGTCAGCATCCGCAGCATCCGGGCGGCCGGCGCCGGCAGCGCGCGGTAGACCAGCGCGAAGGCGGCGACCAGCGGGTCGGTGTCCGGCACCGGCACCGGCTCCGCCGGGAGCAGCTCCCTAGCCTGGCGCCGGTCGGCCGCCGGGCCGCGCCCCTTGGGCTTGGTGGCGCCGCGCGACTTCGGCGCCTCGGGGGCGGCCGACGGCGCGGCGGGTGCCAGCTCGGCCGCCGCGTCGGTGACCGAGGCCCGGGCGTCGGCGCGCAGCCGGCCGGCCACCAGCCGCAGCGCCGCCGGCCGGGAGGTGCAGGCCTCGGCGAGGTCGGCGGCACCGACCGGGTCGCAGCTGATCCGGGTGCCGCCGATCAGCTCGCCGAGCAGCGCCACCGCGGAGGGCTGGTCCAGGCCGCCCAGGATCACCGGGTCGATCGCGTCGATCCCGGTCAGCGGGCCGGCCGTGGTGGCCAGCACCAGGCAGCCGGGCTCCTCGGTGAGCAGCGGCAGCAGCTGGGCGCCCTCGCGCACCTCGTCCAGCAGCACCAGCAGCTTGCGGCCGGCCAGTGCGGTGCGCAGCGCCGCGCAGGCCGGGTCCTCGGCCGCCGGGTCGGCGGGCAGCAGCCCCTCGGGCACCGCGTCCAGCTGCTCCAGCAGCCGGCGGGCGGCCCGGCCGGGCGGCACCGGGCTGCCGTCCGGCGCGGACATCCGGGCGAACAGCAGCCCGTCGGGGTAGCCGGCCGCCACCGAGCGCGCGTAGTGGACCGCGAGCGAGGTGCGCCCGGAGCCGGGCCGCCCGGCGAGCACCACCAGCCGGCCCCGGCCGGGCACCGTCCGGGTCGCGGCGGTGGCGAGTGCGGCCAGCTCGGTGCGGCGCCCGGCGAACGGCTCCGCCCCCGCGGGCAGCCGGTCGCACACCTCGGCCGCGGTGGGCGGTGCGTCCATCGTCGCCGTCTTCCTCGCCACCTGCGCCACTCCCGACCAGTCGCCCAGCAGACCCTGTCCGCGAAGCGTAGTTCGAGCACCCCGCCGTGCCGAGCTGACATCGGTACTACCAACCGGCAAATCACCCCGCCGGATCAACCGCCGCCGGTTCGCCGCTCCGGCGGGAGGCCGCTCAGGCGGTCTCGAACGGCCGGGCCGGCCAGGGCGACTCGGCCGGCCGCAGCGAGCCGAGACCCGGGCCGTTGAGCGCCGCGTGCAGCGCGAGGGTGCCGGTGATCAGGGTGGGGTTGTGCAGCCCGCCGGCCAGGATCAGCCGGACCAGCTCCTCGACCGGCACCCGGGCCGTCTCGATCTCCAGCTCCTCGCCGTGCGCGGCGTAGCGCTCGCCCTCGACCTCGGCCAGGTCGGTGGCCAGGAAGAGCCGCAGCGCCTCGTCGGTGCCGCCGGGCGAGGTGTAGAAGTCGACCAGCACCCGCCACTCGCCCGCCTTGCAGTGCGCCTCCTCGTACAGCTCGCGCTGCGCGGCGTGCAGCGGGTTCTCCCCCGGCACGTCCAGCAGCCCGGCCGGCAGCTCCCACAGCCGCTGGCGCACCGGGTGCCGGTACTGGCGCAGGATCAGCACCCGCTGGTGCTCGTCCAGGGCGAGCACCGAGACCGAGCCGGGGTGGGTCTGGTAGTCGCGGCGCGCGTAGCTGCCGTCGGGCATCAGTACCTCGTCGGTCCGCACACCGGTGACCCTGCCCTGGAACGGGGTCTCGCTGGAGCGGACCGGCCACTGCTCCGCCAGGTCCCGGATCTGCTGCTGCACCTCGGTCATCGCGACTCCCCTTTTCGTCAGTACGACACAATCTATGCCATCGAAGCCGGGGGGCGACAACAGAACGGCGGCCACACGGGGGATCCCGTGCGACCGCCGTCCGGCGCTCCGACGCCTTACCGCGCGTCGGTCTTGATCTTGATCGCGGCCGCGACCAGGCCCGCGAACAGCGGGTGCGGGCGGGTCGGACGCGACTTCAGCTCCGGGTGCGCCTGGGTGGCCACCAGATAGGGGTGCACCTCGCGCGGGTACTCCACGTACTCCACCAGGTCGCCCTTGGGGGACAGGCCGGAGAACTGCAGGCCGGTCTTCTCCAGGTCGGCGCGGTAGGCGTTGTTGACCTCGTAGCGGTGGCGGTGGCGCTCGTCCACGTACTGCTCGCCCCCGTAGACCTCACGCACGATCGAGCCCTCGGCGAGCTTGGCCGGGTAGAGGCCGAGCCGCATGGTGCCGCCCAGGTCGCCCTTGCCGTCCACGATCGCCAGCTGCTCGGCCATCGTGGAGATGACCGGGTACTTGGCGGCCGCGTCGAACTCGGTGGAGTTGGCCTCCGGCAGGCCGGCCAGGTTGCGGGCCGCCTCGATGACCACGCACTGCAGGCCCAGGCACAGGCCCAGCAGCGGGATCCGGTTCTCCCGGCCGTAGGTGATCGCGGCGACCTTGCCGTCCACCCCGCGGTCGCCGAAGCCACCGGGGATGCAGATCGCGTCCACGTCGCCGAGCTGCTCCTGCGCACCCTCGGGGGTCAGGCAGTCGTCCGAGGCCACCCACTTGATCTCGACCCGGGCGTTGTTGGCGAAACCGCCCGCGCGCAGCGCCTCGGTGACCGAGAGGTAGGCGTCGGGGAGGTCGATGTACTTGCCGACCAGCGCGACCTTGACGATGTGCTGGGGCTCGTGGACCCGGCGCAGCAGGTCGTCCCAGACGGTCCAGTCGACGTCCCGGAAGGCCAGGTCCAGCCGGCGCACCACGTAGGCGTCCAGGCCCTCGCCGTGCAGCACCTTGGGGATGTCGTAGATCGACTTGGCGTCGATGGCCGCGACCACGGCCTCCTCGTCCACGTCGCACATCAGCGAGATCTTGCGCTTGATGGCCTGCGGCACCTCGCGGTCGGCGCGCAGCACGATGGCGTCCGGCTGGATGCCGATGTTGCGCAGGGCCGCGACCGAGTGCTGGGTCGGCTTGGTCTTCAGCTCGCCCGAGGGGCCGATGTACGGCAGCAGGGAGACGTGCACGAAGAAGACGTTGTCCCGGCCGACCTCGTGCCGGACCTGGCGGACGGCCTCCAGGAACGGCAGCGACTCGATGTCGCCGACGGTGCCGCCGACCTCGGTGATCACCACGTCCACGTCCTCGGTCGCCATCCGGCGGATCCGGGACTTGATCTCGTTGGTGATGTGCGGGATGACCTGGACGGTGTCGCCCAGGTACTCGCCGCGGCGCTCCTTGGCGATGACGGTCGAGTACACCTGGCCGGTGGTGACGTTGGCCGAGCCGTGCAGGTTGGTGTCCAGGAACCGCTCGTAGTGGCCGATGTCCAGGTCGGTCTCGGCGCCGTCGTCGGTGACGAAGACCTCACCGTGCTGGAAGGGGTTCATGGTGCCCGGGTCCACGTTGAGGTACGGGTCGAGCTTCTGCATGGTCACGCGCAGGCCGCGGGCCTTGAGCAGCGCACCGAGGCTGGAGGCGGTGAGGCCCTTGCCGAGCGAAGAGGCGACACCCCCGGTGACGAAGAGGTGCTTGGTCGTCACGGCGCGGCTGCTGGCCGCCTTGCCGGAATGGGGCTGTGCCAAGAGGGGGCTCCCGTGGGTCGCGTGTCGAAGTGACTCGGTGGAGGGCTCACCCGACTGCTCCGCCGTCCGTACCGACGAGGAGCGGACCCCCTGCGACGGGGGACGTTGCTCGGCCGGGGGGTGCCCGGCGGGGTCGTCGAGTCGGCGGATCCGGGGTGGTTTTTCCCACCAGTCCACGGGATACCAGGGTATCAGTGCCCTGGACGGCACGCGCTCGGCGAGGGTCCGGCGCGCCCGGCCGGGGCAGCTCCGGGCGAGCCCCCGGCCTGCGGCGCCGGGCCGACCCCATGGCCCGGAAGGATCATTTCCGGATGGCCGGACCGGGTGATTTCCAGCTGCCCCGGTCCACGTCACTGTTGATCTATTGGTGTGAGTGCGTCCGGACGGGAGCCGCTCCGCGTGCCCCCGCCCGGCCACTCGACGTATCCTGCACGGACGCATCGCCGACAGCAGAGCACGCGGAGGGCGAGGGGGTCCGGACGACGCCTCTCGGTCCCCGATGCGCGACCGGAAACCTCCCGTACCAGTTCAGCTCGCTCGCCCCAGGGGCCCACCAGAGCCCGTGCGGACACCCCACGAGTCCCTCCACCCCCAGGGGCCTGCACGGTGCCCGGCCCCGAGCACTCCGGCCCCGCAGATCCCGCGCTCCGCCGTCGGTCGTCGCCGAGCACATATTGCGAACTGGAGACCCACGTGGCCGGCCGTATCGAGGACTACGCCCTCATCGGAGACATGCAGACCGCCGCCCTCGTCAGCAGGGACGGCGCGGTCGACTGGCTCTGCCTGCCCAGATTCGACTCGCCGGCCGTCTTCGCCGGCCTGCTGGGGACCGATGAACACGGGTTCTGGCGGATCGGCCCCGCCGAACCGGTGGGCACCCCCTCGACCCCGCCCCCGCCGGGCGGCGGCTTCACCGACACCGGCGACCTGCGGGTGCCCCCGGTCACCGCCGCCGCCCCCGCGCTGCCCAGCGACCGGCGCCGCTACCGGGGCGACTCGCTGATCCTGGAGAACGAGTGGGACACCCAGGGCGGCACCGTCCGGGTGATCGACTTCATGCCGCCCCGGCACCTGCTCGGCACCCCGGACGTGCCGCAGATGATCCGGATCGTCGAGGGCGTCAAGGGCCGGGTCCGGATGCGCTCGGCGCTGCGGATGCGCTTCAGCTACGGCCGGATCGTGCCCTGGGTGCACCGGGTCGAGCAGTCCGACGGCGGCCACCGCACGGTCGCCGTCGCCGGGCCGGACTCGGTCTGGCTGGACGGCCGGGCCGAGACCTACGGCCGGGACCTCACCACCTACGCCGACTTCACCGTCGAGGAGGGCGAGCGGATCGCCTTCGCCCTCACCTGGCAGGCCTCGCACCTGCCCGCACCCGCCACGCCCGACCCGGAGGACGCCCTGGCGGCCACCGCCCGGTTCTGGCACGAGTGGGTCGGCCAGTGCACCTACCAGGGCCCCTACCGGGAGGCCGTGGTCCGCTCCCTGATCACCCTCAAGGGACTGACCTACGCCCCCACCGGCGGCATCGTCGCCGCCCCCACCACCTCGCTGCCCGAGGACCTCGGCGGCGAGCGCAACTGGGACTACCGCTACACCTGGCTGCGGGACGCCGCGATCACCCTCTCCTCGCTGCTGCGCACCGGCTACCGCGAGGAGGCCAAGGCCTGGCGCGAGTGGCTGCTGCGGGCCGTCGCCGGTGACCCGGAGAACCTGCAGATCATGTACGGCATCGCCGGCGAGCGCGAGCTGACCGAGTCGGAGCTGGACTGGCTGCCCGGCTACGAGGGCTCCACCCCGGTGCGGGTCGGCAACGGCGCCGCCGGCCAGCTCCAGCTGGACGTCTACGGCGAGGTGGTCGAGGCCCTGCACCTGGGCCACATGACCGGCCTGGTCCGCAACGACCACGCGCACCAGCTCCAGCTGAAGCTGATCACGTACCTGGAGCAGCACTGGCGCGAGCCGGACGAGGGCATCTGGGAGGTGCGCGGCCCGCGCCGGCACTTCGTGCACTCCAAGGTGATGGCCTGGGTCGCGGTCGACCGGACCATCAAGCTGATCGAGCAGAGCCCCGCCGAGGGCCCGCTGGAGCGCTGGCAGGCGCTGCGGGACGAGATCCACCGGGAGGTCTGCGAGAAGGGCTACGACGCCGAGCGCAACACCTTCACCCAGTACTACGGCGGCCGGGAGCTGGACGCCTCGCTGCTGCTCATCCCGCAGGTCGGCTTCCTGCCGCCGGACGACAAGCGGGTGATCGGCACCATCGAGGCGATCCAGCGCGAACTGTCCACCGAGGACGGCTTCGTGCTGCGCTACCCGACCCACGACGACCAGGGCAACAACGTCGACGGGCTGTCCGGGCACGAAGGGGCGTTCCTGGCCTGCTCGTTCTGGCTGGCCGACGACCTGGCGATGATCGGCCGGGTCGGCGAGGCGAGGGAGCTGTTCGACAAGCTGCTGTCGCTGCGCAACGACCTCGGGCTGCTCGCCGAGGAGTGGGACCCGCGCGAGAAGCGGCAGGTCGGCAACTTCCCGCAGGCGTTCAGCCACGTGCCGCTGATCGACACCGCGCTGCGGCTGTCCGCGGCCGCCGGCGCCTACCTCTCCCCCCAGCCGGACCCGCGCTCCGCCGCGCCGGCCGCCCGGTAGACCAGGGCGGTCAGCCGCGCTGGACGAGCTCGTCGTAGGTGGACAGCACCTGCGCCACGGTGGCGGCCTCGTCCGGCCAGGTGGCCGCCTGCTGGCGGCCGGCCTCGGCGAGTTCGGCCCGGCGCTTGGGCTCGGCCAGCAGCTCGCCGAGCGCCTCGGCGAGCGCCGCCGGGTCGCCGTACGGCACCAGCAGGGCCGCGTCGCCGACCAGTTCGGGGATCCCGCCGACGGCGGTGGACACCACCGGCACCCCCGCCCGCATGGCCTCCTGGACCACCAGCGAGCGGGCCTCCCAGCGGCTGCTGACCACCACCACGTCGGCCGCGGCCAGCAGGTCGGGCACGTCGGTGCGGTAGCCGAGCAGCTCGGCCGGCAGCCGGTCGGCGGCGATCCGCTCGCGCAGCGCCTGCGCCTCCGGGCCGTCGCCCGCGATCGCGATCAGCGGCTCGGGGGCGGTCAGCCGGCGGGCCGCGTCCAGCAGCAGCCCGAAGGACTTCTGCGGCACCAGGCGGCCGACCGCGAGCACCACCGGGCAGTCCGCCCGCTCCCCCAGCAGCGCCGCCCTGGCGGCGGGCCGGTCCAGCTCACCGGGCGGGATCGGCGGGGCGGCGATCGGGCCGAGCCGCGCGTCGGTGGCACCCAGCTCGCGGGCCCGGGCGACCAGGTCGGAGGAGGCGCCGAGGACCAGGTCGGCGGCGCGCACCACCCGGCGCTCCAGCAGCCGCTGGAGCCGGCGCTCCATGCCGGTGGAGAGCATCGCGTGGTGCGAGGTGACCACCAGCGGGGTCTGCGGGCGCAGCCCGGGGAAGCGGCCGGCGGTGCGCAGCGCGAGATCGGCCAGCAGGCCGGCCCGCATGCCGTGGGCGTGCACCACGTCGGCGCCGGTGAAGGCCCGGCGCAGCTCCCCGATCGCGGCGGCATCGCTGCGGGCGCCGGCGGTCGGGGTGATCTCGACCTGGTGGAACCGGGCGCCGGCCCGGGAGAAGCCGAACAGCTCGTCGGTGCCGGCCGGCGCGCAGACGGTCACCCCGACACCGTGCGCGACCAGGCCCTGGGCGAGGGAGCGGACGTGCGCTCCGATGCCGCCCGTGGCCGCTGACAGGACGAGCACCACCTGCAGCTGCCCCGATTCCTGGGCGGCCGCGGTGCCCCGGGTGGCGGAATGCTCCACGTCGTCTCGCTCCGACTCGATCACTCGACTCACGCCGCCGAAGGGTTTGCCCTCGGGTCGGCGCTCGGGACTGGAAAGCCAATGTCCAGCCGCCACCATGCCAGGTCGGGCGGGTTCTTGGACAGTCGGCCGGGCCTGCGGGCGCGTCGCGGATGGGCGTACGTCCGGGGCCGGATGGGTCCCCCGGCCCTGGTCAGGGGTGTCGACCAGGGCCGGGGTCGGGCGGTCCGTCAGCCGGTGCGCGGGGCGCGGGCTGCGGCGAGCAGTTCCTCGGCGTGTGCCCGGCCCAGCTCGGAGTCCTCCAGGCCGGCCAGCATCCGGGAGAGCTCGCGGACCCGCTCCTCGTCGGTGAGCACCTTGACGCCGCTTCGGGTGACCGTGCCGTCGTTGGTCTTCTCCACCACCAGGTGCCGGTCGGCGAAGGCGGCGACCTGCGGGAGGTGGGTGACCACCACGACCTGGGCGCTGCGGGCCAGTTTGGCCAGCCGGCGGCCGATCTCCACCGCCGCCTTGCCGCCGACGCCGGCGTCGACCTCGTCGAACAGGTAGGTGGGCACCGGGTCGGCCCCGGCGAAGACCACCTCGACGGCCAGCATCACCCGGGAGAGCTCACCGCCGGAGGCACCCTTGGCGATCGGCCGGGGCTGGGCCCCGGGGTGCGGGGCGAGCAGCACCTCGACCTCGTCCACGCCGTGCGAGCCGTAGGCCACGGTGCGGCCGCCGACCTCGATCCCGGCCGGGTCCTCGCTCTGGCCGATCGCGAAGGTCACCCGGGCGTGCGGCATGGCGAGCTCGGCGAGCTCCGCGGAGACCGCGGCGGCGAACTTGTCGGCCGCGGCGGACCTGGCGGCCGAGACCTCGGCGGCCAGCTCGGCCAACTCGGCGCGCAGCTCGGTCTCCTGGATGCCCAGCTCGTCGATCCGCTCGTCGTCGCCGTCCAGCTCCAGCAGTCGGACGGCGCCGGCCTCGGCCCACGCGAGCACCTCGGCGAGGGTGCCCTCGGGCCCGGCGTACTTGCGCAGCAGCTGGGCCAGCACGGCCCGGCGGTCCTCGACGGCGGCCAGCCGGACCGGGTCGGCGTCCAGGTCGTCCGCGTAGCCGGCCAGGTCGCCGGCCACGTCGGCGAGCAGGTAGCCGACCTCGTTCAGGCGGTCGGAGAGGGCGGCCAGGCGCTCGTCGTGATGGCGGACGGCGTCCACGGCCCGGCGGGCCTGGGCGACCAGGGTGCCGGCGTCCACCCCCTCCGGGTCGGACGGGTCACCGGCCAGCGCGGCGTGCGCCAGGGTGGCGGCGGAGGAGAGCGAGTCGGCGTGGCCGAGCCGCTCCGCCTCGGCGGCGAGCTCGGCGTCCTCGCCGGCCACCGGTTCGGCGGCCGCGATCTCCTCCAGGCCGAAGCGGAGCAGGTCCGCCTCCTGGGCGCGCTCGCGGGCCCGGGTGGTCAGCTCCGCCAGGGTCGCGGAGACCTCGCGCAGCCGGCGGTAGCTCTCGCGGTAGCGGGCCAGCGGCTCGGCGACGTGCTCGCCCGCGTAGCGGTCCAGCGCGCCGCGCTGCCGGGAGGGGCGCAGCAGCCGCTGCTGGTCGGTCTGGCCGTGCACGGCGACCAGGTCCTCGCCGAGCTCGGCGAGCAGGCCGACCGGGACGGAGCGGCCACCCACGTGGGCGCGCGAGCGCCCCTCGGCGGAGACCGTCCGGCTGACCAGCAGCTCACCGTCCTCCAGCTCGGCGCCGGCCTCCAGGGCGCGGGCGACGACCGGGGAGCCGGCGGGCAGCGTGAGGCGGCCCTCCACCACGGCCCGCTCCGCACCCCGCCGCACCAGCCCGGGGTCGGCCCGGCCGCCGAGCAGCAGGCCGAGGCTGGTCACCACCATGGTCTTGCCCGCCCCGGTCTCACCCGTCACAGCGGTGAAGCCCGGAGCCAGTTCGACCACGGCGTCGTCGATGACACCAAGATCTCGTATCCGCATCTCGTCCAACACGGAGACGACCTTACGAGGTTCTGCCCACACCGCGCGACGAGCGGCGGGGTCGGATGCCCAAGTTCATCCCTTCCGGGCGGCTTCGGGCGCTCCCGCCGCGGCCGCCACCGGCACCGTGCACCAGCGCAGGAAGAACTGCGCCAGCGGGCCGATGGCCAGCGCGTACGCCACCGTGCCCACCCCGAAGGTGCCGCCGAGCGCGATGCCGACCAGCAGCACCACCAGCTCGATCCCGGTCCGGATCAGCCGCAGCGAGCGGCCGGTGCGGCGGTGCAGGCCGGTCATCAGGCCGTCCCGGGGGCCGGGGCCGAGCCTGGCCCCGATGTACAGGCCGGTGGCCAGGCCGTTCAGCACGATGCCGGTGGCCAGCAGCAGCACCCGGGCCGGCAGCCCGGAGGGCGGGTCGACCAGCCCCAGGGTGAGGTCCATCGCGGCGCCGAGCACCAGCACGTTGCCGATCGTGCCCACCCCGGGCCGCTGCCGCAGCGGTATCCACAGCAGCAGTACGCAGGCACCGGTGATGGTGACCCAGGCACCCACGCTCAGGCCCAGGTGTCTGGTCAGGCCCTGGTGCAGGACGTCCCAGGGGTTGGCGCCGAGCGAGGCACGGAGCATCAGCGCCATGCTCGACCCGTAGAGCGCCAACCCGACCAGCAGCTGGCCCAGGCGGCGCGCGGGCGCGTCGGCGGACCAGGCCGGCCCGGAAGCGGTGATGGCCATCGAATCTCCTCGCAACGTGGACTGCGACGCGGACCGCGGCCCGAACCGCGACCCGGACCGCGTCGACCGCATGGCGGCCGAGCGGGCCGCACTGCCATCATGGGAGAGCCACCCGACGCCGAAACAGGGCCAATCCGAGGAAAGTGGACCGGAAGCGATGACCGACTGGCACAGCACCCTCACCCCGCCCGCCCTCGCCCGCCTGCTGCGCACCGCCCGCCCGCCCGAGCGGCCCGGCCGCCGCACGGCCTACCGCACGCTCACCGACCGGATCAGCACCCTGGTCGCCGACGGCCGGCTGCCGGTCGGCACCCGGCTGCCCGCCGAGCGGGAGCTCGCCGCCGAGCTCGGCGTCAGCCGCACCACCGTGGCCACCGCTTACGAGGCTCTGCGGACCGAGGGCTACCTGCGCAGCCGCCGCGGCGCCGGCAGCTGGACGGCGCTGCCCGAGGGCAGCCGGCCGCCCACCGACGCCCTGCACCCCGTGCCACCGGACCAGCCCGACACCGTCGACCTGGGCGTGGCCGCACTGCCCGCCCCGCAGCCGTACCTCGGCGAGGCCGCCGCCCGCGCCCTGGAGCAACTGCCCGCCTACGCCGCCGGACACGGGCACTACCCGACCGGCGTGCCGGTGCTCAGGGAGGCCGTGGCCCGCCGCTTCACCGCGCGGGGACTGCCCACCACCCCCGAGCAGATCCTGATCACCACCGGCGCGATGGGCGCCCTGCACCTGGCCCGCCGGGCCCTGCTCACCCGCGGCGACCGGGTCGCCGTCGAAGCGCCCAGCTACGCCCACACCCTGCAGGCCCTGCGCCGGGGCGGCGCCCGGCTGGTCCCCGTCCCGCTGGCCCGCCCCGACGGCCCGGCCGGGCCCACCCGGTGGAGCCCGGGCGACTGGCAGCGGGTGCTGCGCGGCGCCGCACCCCGGCTGGCCTACGTCATCCCCGACTTCCACAACCCCACCGGCGCGCTGATCGACGAGGAGCAGCGGCGGCGCCTGCTGGCCGACGCCCGGGCCGCCGGCACCGTGCTGCTGGTCGACGAGACCACCGCCGAACTCGGCTGGGGCGTACCGGACCGCGCCCTCCCGCGGCCGCTGGCCGCGCTGGACCGCTCGGCCCAGGTGGTCACCGTCGGCTCGGCCGGGAAGCTGTTCTGGGGCGGCCTGCGGATCGGCTGGCTGCGCGCCACCCCCGCCCTGGTCAGGGAGCTGGCCGCGGACCGGGCGTTCAGCGACATCGGCACCCCGGTGCTGGACCAGCTGATCGCCGCCGCGCTGCTCACCGACCGGCTGCCCGAGGTCCGCGCGCACCAGCACGAACGGCTGCGCTCCAGCGCCGAGGCACTGGCCGGCGAGCTCCGCCGGCGACTGCCGGACTGGAGCTTCGCCATGCCTCCCGGCGGCCTCGCCCTGTGGCTGGCCACCGGCGGGGTGTCCGGCACCGCCCTCGCCCGGGCCGGCGAGCGCACCGGCGTCCGGCTCGCGGCCGGCGCCCGGTTCGGGGTGGACGGCGCCTTCGAGGACTACCTCCGGATCCCGCTGACCGTCCCGCCCACCGCCGCGCCGGAGGCGGTCGCCCGGCTGGCCGAGGCCGCCGCGCAGGCCGCCCGGGGCGGGTACGGCGGTGCGGTCGAGAGCGCCCCGTCCGCCGCCTGAGCGCGGCGGCGGGGCGCCCCCCGGCAGCCCGAGGTCAGCGCCGGACGACGGCCTCCAGCTCGGCCACCAGCTCGGCCGGCGTGGGGAGTTCGGCGATCTGGGCGCGCACGGTGGTGGCCGCCTTCTGCAGCCCCTCGTCGGTCAGCAGCCGCTCCAGCAGCTCGGCGTCGACCCCCTCACCGGTCGAGCGCAGCGCGAAGCCGAGCGTCTCGGCGGCGTCGGCGTTGGTGAAGTGGTCGGCGCCCTGCGGGAGCAGCAGCTGCGGAACCCCGGCCACCGCGGCCGTCAGCATGGTGCCGGAGCCGCCGTGGTGCACGATCGCGTCGGAGGCGTCCAGCAGCTCGGCCAGCGGCACCCACGGCAGCGGACGGACGTTGTCCGGCAGCTCGCCGAGGGCGCCCAGATCCGCACCGCCGACCGCGAGCAGGAAGTCCGCGTCCACCCGGGCGGCCTGCCGGACCAGCCCGGTGATCGCCCGCACCCCGTCGACCTCGGTCAGCACCGTCCCCAGCGTCACCGCGATCCGGCGCCGCCCCGACCGGCCGGCGAGGTCCGGCGGCACCTCGCCGGCGCCGTTGTACGGCACGTAGCGCACCCGCAGCCCGCCGCCGGAGCCGCCGAGCACGGCCGGCACCACGTCCAGCACCGTCCGCCGCCCGGGGCCGACCGGCAGGCCGTGCGCCTCGTACAGGTCGCCCAGGTGGCCGGCCATCCGGTCGACCACCTCCAGCGTCGGCATCACACCGAAGTTGTGCACCACCGAGGGGATCCCCAGCGCGGCGGCGACCACCGGCCCCGCCGCCTGGAACGCGGCGTGCACCAGCAGGTCCGGCCGCCAGGCCTCGGCCAGCCTCAGCAGCCCGGGCACCGCCGACCGGCCGTGCTCGGCGAAGCCCAGCACCGCCAGCCGGATCGACTCCTCGTGCGAACGACCCTCCGCGACGTACTGCGGCTCGCCCCAGCCGGGCTCCAGCTCGGCCGCCCGGCGGAAGCCGTCCAGCACCGTGGAACCGTCGCCGACGTCGGCCACCGGCAGCCCGGTGCCGCGCAGCACGTCGATCGGGGACGCCCCGGCGAACAGCACCTGGTGGCCGGCCGCCCGCAGCGCCTGGGCCGTCGGCACCATCGGAAACACATGGCCCGCCGCGCCCGGGCCGGTGAACAGAACTCGCACGTGCTACTCCTCGTCCGACGGAACTCCGTACACCGTCGAACGCATCTGACACCTCATCATGTTCCGCCGCGCGGCAGCGGATTCAGGCCAATCGGCTCAGCGGGTCTGCGAGCGCCCGCGCCAACCCGTCACCGGGAGCGCGAACTTCGCCACCAGCCGGTCGGTGAACGGGGCCCGGTGCAGCCGCGCCAGCCGGACCGGGATCCGGCCCTTGCGGACCTCCACCCGTGCCCCGGCCGGGAGTTCCACCGAACGCCGGCCGTCGCACCACAGCACCCCGTGCGGGGTCTTGGGCTGCACCTCCACCGCGAGCACCGAGGCCGGCGAGGTGACCAGCGGCCGGGCGAACAGCGCGTGCGCGCTGATCGGCACCATCAGCAGCGCCTCCACCTCCGGCCACACCACCGGTCCGCCGCCGGAGAAGGCGTACGCGGTCGAGCCGGTCGGGGTGGCGCAGACCACCCCGTCGCAGCCGAAGTTGGAGACCGGGCGGCCGTCCACCTCGGTGACCACCTCCAGCATCCGCTCCCGCGCCGCCTTCTCGATCGAGGCCTCGTTCAGCGCCCAGTCCTCGTGCACCACATCGCCGTTGGTGCGCACCAGGACGTCGATGGTCATCCGCTCCTCGACCTCGTAGTCGGCGTCGACCACCCGCTCGACCACCACCGCCAGGTCGTCCCGCTCCGCCTCGGCCAGGAAGCCCACCCGGCCCAGGTTGATGCCGAGCATCGGCAGCCCGGACTCGCGGGCCAGCTCGGCGCCGCGCAGCAGCGTGCCGTCCCCGCCCGCGACCAGGATCAGCTCGCAACCGGCCGCCGCACCCGGCCCACCGGTGACCCGCTCGACGCCCTCCGGCAGGTCCAGGTCGACCGCCTCGGAGGCCAGCAGCCGGATTCTGATCCCGGCCTTCAGCAGGCCGTGCACCAGCGCCTCGACGCTGCGCAGCGCGGCCTCCCGTCCGGTGTGCGCGATCAGGAAGACCGTACGTCCGTCACTCATGCCCGCTGCCCTCTCCCTCACGTCTGCCGGCTCGCCCTCGACCCGGTCCCGGCCGCGGCCGTGCGCGCGGCGCTCGGACGTCTGCCGAGCACCCTATCGGGGGCCCTCCTGCACGGCCCGGTCCGCCTCGGCCGGATCCAGCGGCGGCGCGTCCCGGCGCAGCCACAGGAAGTACTCGACATTGCCGGACGGCCCCGGCAGCGGGCTGGCGGTCACCGCCCGCACGCCCAGGCCCGACTCCCAGGCCTGGGCCGCCACCTGACGGATCGTCTCGGCGCGCAGCTGCGGGCTGCGCACCACCCCGCCGCTGCCGAGGCGATCCTTGCCGATCTCGAACTGCGGCTTGACCATCAGCACCAGGTCGGCGTCGGCCGCGCAGCAGCCCGCCAGCGCCGGCAGCACCAGGCCGAGCGAGATGAACGAGAGGTCGCCCACCACCAGGTCGACGGCCGTCCCGCCGATCTGCTCCAGGCCCAGCTCGCGGACGTTGGTCCGGTCCATCACGGTGACCCGCTCGTCGCTCTGCAGCGACCAGGCCAGCTGCCCGTAGCCGACGTCCACGGCCAGCACGTGCGCGGCGCCGGAGCGCAGCAGGACGTCGGTGAAGCCGCCGGTGGAGGCACCCGCGTCCAGCGCCCGCCGGCCCTCGACCACCAGCCCCTGCGGGACGAAGGCGGCGAACGCGCCGGCCAGCTTGTGGCCGCCGCGCGAGACGTAGTCCGGGTCGCTGTCGTCCTTGGCCACCACCACCGCGGCGGAGGTCTCCACCTGGGTGGCCGGCTTGGTCGCGGTGGCGCCGCCGACCGTCACCCGGCCGGCCGCGATCAGCTCGCTGGCGTGCTCCCGCGAACGGGCCAGGTTGCGGCGGACCAGCTCCGCGTCGAGTCGGCGTCGTGCCACTGCCACTGGTGCTTCAGCTCCTACTGCTGTTCCTGCGGTCACTGCTCGTGGTCGAGCGCGGCCAAGGTGTCCGTCAACCGCTGGTGAACATCTTCGTACACCGCGACGTGTGCCTCGGTCTCCACCCCGTCCAGCGACTCCAGCCGGCCGAGCGCCGCGTCCACGGCAGGATGACCGGTCGGCGTGACCGCCGCCTCGAACGGTGCCGCGGGCTCAGCCATCGGCGCCCGGCTCCGGCTCGGACCGGGCGGAGGTGGCCTTGCGCACCACGGTCTTCTTGGCGGCGCCCTTGCGGGCGGCCGGCTTCCTGGCCTCGGTGCCGGTGGCGACCGTCTTGCGGGCGACGGTCTTCTTGGTCGTGGTCTTCTTGGCCGGTGCCTTCTCGGACGCCGCGTTCTCGGCCGGCGCCTTCTTCGCGCTGGCCTTCTTCGCGCTGGCCTTCTTCGCGGGCGCCTTCTCCTCCGGCGCCTTCCCCGCGGCCGCTGCGCTGCTCCCACCCGCCGCCCTGCCGTTCGCGGTGGGCGTGCTCTTCGCGGACGCCGGCCGGGCCGGGGCCTCGGTCACCGGCTCGGCCGGCTCCGGGACGGCCCAGGCGTCCGCCGGGACCTCCTCCGCGGCGCCGCCCCACTCCTCGTCGTCCCAGCCCGCCTCGAACAGGCCCTCGGCCCGCGGCGCCGGCCTGCCGGGAGCCCGGCCGTCCGGCTGCTCGGCCACGGGCTGCTCCTCGGTGTCCCGCAGCTGGCTCTCCAGGAAGCTGAGCACCACCCCGACCTTCATCACCTGGTCGCCGACCCGCTCGAAGATCCGCTCCGCCTCGCTCCGGGCGACCCCGACGGCCAGATCCACCCCGGCCCGGCCGACGGTGAACGCCTCCTGGGTGAGGCTCTGCAACGACCGCCCGGACGGCGGGAACTGCTCGGCGATCACCCGCTCCACCGCCGCCACGTCCACCCCACCGCGCTCCAGCAGTCCGGTCGCCGTGGTCAGCACCCGCCTGCCGGTCTCCTCGGCGACCGCCGTGGCGACCGCCACCGCGCCCCGCACCGCATCCCGCAGCATCCGCCCGCCTCCTCCGGCGCCGACCGGCGCCCAGCTCCGCGGCGGCCCGGCCCAGGGCCTGTCTGCCCCTTCGAGGCCCGCCACCTCTCCCCGACGCTACCCCCTCGTACCCCGGGCCCGCTGCACCTTCCCGCCCCTGCGGGGCCGATCGGCCGACCGCCCCGCTGCGATAGCGTGGGGCGCCGACCAGCGGCCGAGCAACGGCCGGCCGCCGACCGACCCCAGCAGAGCAGCAGCCGACGGGAGCCGCCGAAGACCATGGCCAGCATCGAGGAGTGCCGCGAGGCCCTGGAGCAGCTCAGCCGCAACATGTCCCGGGCCGAGGGCGGCGTGCGCAAGGCGGCCGAGCTCGACCGCTCGCTGAGCTGCTGGATCACCGACCTGGACCTGACCTTCTCCGGGCGGCTGCGAGGTGGCCGGATCCAGGACATCACCAGCGCCCCCGGGGCACCGGCCGAGCGGGCCGAGATCAGGCTGGCGATGGCCGGCGACGACCTGGTGGCGATGGTCGGCGGCCGGCTCAACTTCGCCACCGCCTGGGCCTCCGGCCGGGTCAGGCTGGAAGCCGGCTTCCGCGACCTGCTCCGGCTGCGCTCGCTGCTCTGAGCGGTCCGCCGGGACCCAGCCGGGCCCCGGATCACCCGTCAGCGGACGATGCCGCGCGCCCTCGCCTCCGCCAGCCAGCGGGGGAACTCCGCCATCAGCGCGTCGTAGAGCGCCTCGTCGGGCCAGGCCCGGGGCTGCGGGCCGACCGCGACGAAGTCGGCGTTGTCGACCACCCGGCCCACCAGGTCGTCCAGGCCGGCCAGGAAGGTCAGGTCCTCGCGCTTGCCGAAGCCGACGAACTGCCAGAACAGCGGCAGCCCGGACACCTCCTTCAGCAGCTTCTGGGTCGGCCGGCGGTCATAGGGGTCACCGTCGGTCTGGAAGATCACCAGGGCCGGGGCCCCGCCGCCACGCCGCTGGTGGAGGTCGAGCACCGCCTGCATCGCGGGCGCGTAGCTGGTGCCGCCCATCCGCACCGAGCGCCGGGCCTCGTCGATCCGCCCGTGGTGGCCCGCGAGCTGGATGTCGGTGACCAGCTCGACCTTGTTGGAGAACAGCACCAGCGGGACGCTGCCGTCGTCGTCCAGGTGCGCGGCCAGGCTGAGCACCTGCTCGGCCAGGTGCTGCACGCTGCCGTCGCCGTAGTAGCCCTTCATGCTCATCGAGTAGTCGAGCACGAGGTACACCGCGACCCGGTGCCCCGTCATCCCCCGCTTGGCCAGCGAGACCCCGGCCGACTCGTACTTCTGCAGCAGCGCGGGCGCCGCCGCCCGCACCTTCTCCAGGCTGATCGCGGGCGCCGGCCCGGCCGGCACCGGAGCGGGCGGCACCGGCGGCGGGTAGCCGGCGGGCTGCTGCCCGTACGCCGGAGGCTGGGGCTGCCCGTACGCCGGAGGCTGGCCGAACGGCTGGGGCTGCCCGTACCCGGGCGGCACGACGGGCGCCGGCGGCACAGCGGCCACCGGCGGTGCGGGCGCGGCCGCCGGGGCCTCCCCGACGTCCACGCCGAAGTCGGTGGCCAGCGCCGCCAACCCGCCCGCGTAGCCCTGCCCGACCGCCCGGACCTTCCAGTCCGCGCCGCGCCGGTACAGCTCCACCAGCACCACGATGGTCTCGCCGCCGGTCAGCGCGGGCGGCGCGAACTCCAGCTCCGTCCCCGCGCAGGCCAGCGTGACCCGCGGTGTCCCCGCGGCGTCGAACACCACCCCGGGCCGGTCCACGTCCACGCTGGCCACCACGACCACCGACTCGACCCCGGCCGGCACCGCGCCCGGCTGCACCGTGACCACCGGTCCGGCGACCGACACCCCGTCCCGCGAAGGGTTGTTGAAGAAGACCAGGTCCTGGTCGTCCCGCACCTTCCCGCCGGCGTCCACCAGCAGGGCCGAGACGTCCACCGGCACCCCGGTCGCGCTGACGGTCACCGTCACCGTCGCCCCGGGCAGTGGGGCGTTCGCGCCCTTGGTCAGTACGGTCCGTGCCATGGTTCCCCCTCGTTGGTCCGCCCCAACCTGGCAGAACGGGCATCGGCCGTCAACGAGCGTGCCGCGGCGGCCCCGGGCTCAGAAGCCCAGCTCGGCGAGGGCCTTGTGGCCGTCCGCAGACACACCGTCGCGGTCCAGCGCCGTCCAGGCCGCACCGCACAGCGCCCGCAGCCCGTCGTAGCGGTCCCCGCCGTCGCCGGAGATCAGCAGCGTGCCGTCCAGCACCCGGGCGCTCCAGCCGCCGCAGCGGTGCTCCCCGTCCGCCCCGGCGGCCACCGCGGGCTGCGCGGTCAGCAGGCCGCGCAGGTCGGCCGCCAGGTAGGTGGGCCGGTGCCTGGGCTCGGCGGCCAGCAGCTGCGCGGGCGTGGTGACGCCGGTGAACACCAGCAGGCTGTCCACCCCGCCGTTGTGGGCGCCCTCGATGTCGGTGTCCAGCCGGTCGCCGACCACCAGCGGCCGCTTCGCCCCGGTCCGCAGCACGGTCTCCCGGTGCATCGGCGGCAGCGGCTTGCCCGCCACCTCCGGCTCCACCCCGGTGGCGGTCCGGACGGCCGCGACCAGGGTGCCGTTCCCGGGCGCGATGCCGCGCGCGGTCGGCACCGTCAGGTCGGTGTTGGAGGCCACCCACGGCAGCCCCTTCGCCACCGCGTAGGAGGCCTCCGCGAGCTGCTGCCAGCCCACCGACGGGTCGTAGCCCTGCACCACCGCCAGCGGCTCCTCGTCCAGCGAGCCGACCGCCACCAGGCCGTGCTCGGCCAGCGCCTCGACCAGCCCGGCACCGCCCACCACCAGCACCTTCGACCCGGCCGGCACCTTCCCGGCGATCAGCCGGGCCGCCGCCTGGGCGGAGTTGATCACGTCCGAGGCCTCGGCCGGCGCACCCAGCTCGGTCAGGTGCTCGGCCACCACCCGGGGCGGCCGGGAGGCGTTGTTGGTCACGTACGCCAACCGCATGCCGGCCTCCCGGGCGGCCGCCAGCGAGTCCACCGCGTGCTCGATCGCGTGCGGGCCCGCGTAGACCACGCCGTCCAGATCGAGCAGCGCGACGTCGTACGCCTCGGTCAGCGGGCGGTCGCTGCCACCCGGCGCGGTTCGTGCGGTGCCGACTGCCGTGCTGGTCATGCGGGCTCTCCCTGTTCCGTCGTCCCCGCCGCCCGGCCGGGCTCAGCGGGCGCCGCTCTCGTCCTCCGGCGGGGCGAGGTAGCCCGGTGCACCGGGCTGCAGCGGTCCGTACGCACCGGCCCGGGCCGCCAGAGTGGCTCTGGACTGCCGGAGCGCCGAGCGGTAGTGCGCGTTCCCCGGCCGCATCGCGACGGCCAGGGCGAGGTGCTCGGCCGAGCTCTCGAAGTCACCCGTCCGGGCCGCGGCCACGCCCCAACCGAACTGAGCGTAGTCGTCGGACGGATCGGCCAGCGCCACCGCCCGGAAGTTCTCCAGCGCCTCCCGGTACGCGCCGGCGTCGAACTGCGCCCGCGCCAGCGCCTCCCGGATGCTCAGCGACTGCGGCTCGCGCTGCGCCGCCCGGGAGAGCAGCTGGACGGCGGCCGCCGGATGGCGCTCGTCCAGCAGCCGGACACCCCGCCGGTACCAGTCGTACACGTCGCCCTCGGGCTCCCCCGGGACGGGCACCTCCGTCCGGCCGTCCCTGTCGTCGCCGGACGGCCGCTCCTGCCCACCACTCATGCCGTACCTCGTTCCCGGAGCTCCCGGCTCGATCCGGCTGAGCGGCACCGAGCACTTTCGATCACTCAACACCCATACCCCGACTAACATGCCCACAATGAGTGCACCCAGTGCCGAAAGCGGCGCCGAGCCTGCGACCGGCGGCCCCGGGGACCCCGGGCACGTCGCCACCGCAGGCCTCTCCCTGTACCCCTTCCGCGGCCTGCGCTACGTCCCCGACCGGGTCGGCACGCTCGCCGCGGTCACCTCGCCCCCGTACGACGTCGTCGACCCCAACCGGCGGCTCGACCTGGAGACCGGCGACCCCCACAACATCGTCCGGCTGATCCTGCCGCGCCCCGAGCCCGAGGACAGCGGCGACCGGCCCGACCGCGACACCCGCTACCGGCACGCCGCCCGCCTGCTCGCCCAGTGGCAGCGCGAGGGCATCCTGGCACCGGACCCGCACCCCGCCCTGTACGTCTACGAGCAGCGCACCCACGAGCCGGGCGCCCCCGGCGGCGGCGTGCTGCAGCGCGGACTGATCGGCGCCCTCGCGGTGAGCGGGCGGGAGGCCGGCGTGGTCCTCCCGCACGAGGACGTGATGCCCAGACCGGTGGCCGACCGGGTCGGCCTGATGCGCACCACCAAGGCCAACCTCGAACCGCTGCTGCTCACCTACCGGGGCAACGGCGGCGCGGCCCTGGTCGTCGAACGGGCCGTGCAGGACGAGCCGCTGCTGTCCACCACCACCTCGGACGGCACCGACCACCGGCTCTGGGCCGTCACCTCGCCGATCGACCTGGCCACCGTCAGCCGCGACCTGAGCACCTGCCGGGCGCTGATCGCCGACGGCCACCACCGGTGGGAGATGTACCTGCGGCTCCAGCGCGAGCACCGCCACCTTCCCCGCAGCCCCTGGGACCGCGGCCTGGTGCTGCTGGTCGACACCGCCCGCTACCCGCTGCAGGTCCGGGCCATCCACCGGGTGCTGTACCGCCTGCCGATCGCCGAGGCGCTGGCGGCGCTGGCCGAGCACTGGCAGGTCAAGGAGGTCCCCGGCCCGCTGCCGGCGGCGCTGGAGGCGCTCGCGGAGGCCAAGCGGCACGGCGGCAACGCCTTCCTGCTCACGGCCGGCGGGGGCACCTTCTGGCTGGCCGGCGAGCCGGACGAGGCCCTGCTGGCCGCCACCGTCCGCACCGACCGGCCGCAGGAGTGGCGCCACCTGGATGCCACCGTGCTGCACGCGACCCTGCTGGACCACACCTGGCGGATCCCCGACGGCCCCGACGACATCGGCTACCTGCACTCCGCCGAGGGCGCCGAGCGCGAGGCCGCCCGCTCCGGCGGCACCGCCGTGCTGCTGCACCCGGTGGAGGAGCGGGTGGTGCGGCGACTGGCGGAGCAGGGCGTCACCATGCCGCGCAAGTCCACCTCGTTCGGCCCCAAGCCGGCCACCGGCCTGGTGCTCCGGAGCCTGGAACTCGGCTGACCGCCCGGACGGGCGTACGCCGAAGGCCCCACCGCGGGTGCGATGGGGCCTTCGGCGTAGGGCGGGGGTGCCGGTCAGCGGCGCTCGTCCTCGGAGCGCGCCGGGCGGGCCTCGTCGTCCTCGTCCTCGTCGATCTCGAGGTCGTCCTCGTCGTAGTACTCCTCGACGTCCTCGTCGTCCTCGTAGATCACCCGGTCGTCGCCGACCTCGTCCGGCGCGACCGACTTGGCCCGCGGCTCGGCCGCCGGCTCGTCGCCCCGCACGTCCTCGGCGCCTTCCTCGTCCTCGACCAGCTCCGGGTCGAGGGTGTCCACGAACTCCAGGCCGTCGATCTCGGCCAGCCGCTCGGAGGCGTTGGTCGCACCGTCGGTGTCCGCCTCGGCCGCCTTGGCGAACCAGTCGCGGGCCTCGTCGGCACGGTCGGCCGCGATCAGGGCCTCGGCGTAGGCGTACCGCAGGCGGGCGGTCCACGGGTGCACCGCGCTGGAGGCGAGCTCCGGGCTCTGCAGGGTCACCACGGCCGCGTCGTACTGCTCCAGGTCGCTGCGGGCGCCCGCGGCGACCAGACGCATCTCGACCTGGCCGGCCTTGTCCAGCTGCTTCACCTCGGGCTCGCCGGCCATCGCCAGCGCCCGCTCCGGGCGGCCGAGGCCACGCTCGCAGTCGGCCATCACGGGCCACAGGTCGGCCCGGCCGGTCATCCGGCGCGCGGCCCGGAACTCGGTGAGCGCCTCGGCGTAACGCTGCGTCATGTACGAGGCGAAGCCGGCCGCCTCCCGGACGGACGCGACCCGCGACGCCAGCCGCAGGGCGACCCGCGAGTAGTTGTAGGCCTCCTCCGGCTCGGTGTCGAGCAGGCGGGCGACCATCACCAGGTTGCGGGCGACGTCGTCGGCGAGGGTCTTCGGCAGGCTCTTCAGGTCCTGGCGCACATCCGCGTCGATCTCGAAGCCGGTGACGTCCTCCGGAATCGGCAGCCGCCGGACGGGCTCGAAGTTGCCCCGGCGGTCGTCGTAGCCGCCACCGTCGCGGCGGTCGTCCCGACGGTCGTCACGACGCCCCTCGAAGCGGCCGCCACGGTCGCCGCCGCGGTCCCGGTCACCGTAGGAGGGACGGGCACCGCGGTCGCCGGCGCCACGGTAGCCGCCACCCGACGGACGGTCGCCACCGCTGCGGTAGCCGCCGCCACCGGAGGGGCGGTCGTCGCGGCGCGGACGGTCACCGTAGGAGGGGCGGTCGCCACCACTGCGGTAGCCGCCACCGGAGGGGCGGTCGCCGTAGGAGGGGCGGGCACCGCGGTCGCGGTCGCCGTAGGACGGTCGGTCGTCTCGACGCGGACGGTCATCGCGGTTGAAGCTGCCACCGGACGGACGGTCGTCGCGGCGGAAGTCGCCACGCGGACGGTCGTCACGGTTGAAACCGCCACCACCGGAGGGGCGGTCATCGCGGCGCGGACGGTCGCCGTAGGACGGCCGGTCGTCGCGGCGCGGACGGTCGTCACGGTTGAAACCGCCACCCCCGGAGGGGCGGTCACCGTAGGACGGACGGCTGCCACGGTCACGGTCGCCGTAGGACGGCCGGTCGTCACGGCGCGGACGGTCATCACGGTTGAAACCGCCACCACCGGAAGGGCGGTCACCGTAGGACGGACGGGCACCACGGTCGCGGTCGCCGTAGGACGGCCGGTCGTCACGGCGCGGACGGTCATCGCGGTTGAAACCGCCACCACCGGAAGGGCGGTCATCGCGGCGCGGACGGTCACCGTAGGAGGGGCGGTCGCCACCACTGCGGTAGCCGCCACCGGAGGGGCGGTCACCGTAGGACGGACGGCTGCCACGGTCACGGTCGCCGTAGGACGGCCGGTCGTCGCGACGCGGACGGTCATCGCGGTTGAAGCCACCACCACCGGACGGACGGTCGTCGCGGCGGAAGTCGCCACGCGGACGGTCGTCACGGTTGAAACCGCCACCACCGGAGGGGCGGTCATCGCGGCGCGGACGGTCACCGTAGGAGGGGCGGTCGCCACCACTGCGGTAGCCGCCACCGGAGGGGCGGTCACCGTAGGACGGACGGCTGCCACGGTCACGGTCACCGTACGACGGCCGGTCGTCCCGACGCGGACGGTCATCACGGTTGAAGCCACCACCACCGGACGGACGGTCGCCGCCACCGCGGTAGCCGCCACCGGACGGACGGTCGCCGGAGGGGCGGTCGCCGCCGCCCCGGTAGCCACCACCCGAGGGGCGGTCGCCGCCACCGCGGTAGCCGCCACCGGAGGGGCGGTCACCGTAGGACGGACGGCTGCCACGGTCACGGTCACCGTACGACGGCCGGTCATCCCGACGCGGACGGTCATCACGGTCGTCACGGCGCGGGCCGCGGTCGTTCGACGATCCTCCACGCGACCGGGGCTCGTAACCGCGGCCCTCGTCCGATCGACGCTCCGGACGGTCCTGGGGCGGGTTCGACATCCTGGTGACTCCTCTGTCTGCTGCTTCGACCTCTGCCGCCGCTGCCAGGAAGGGCACCAGCGTCATCGCATCCTGGTGCCGGCCGCCTGACCGCACACCACCTCTATTGTCCGGCATCCGGTCCGAGCCCGCGTGCGGGCCAAACCGGCCTTGCCGGTGTACTCCATGAGCTGTGAAAAACAAAAAAGGCCGCGGCCCCAGCGAATCGCTGGGGCCGCGGCCTTTGAATAATTGTTCGGCGGCGTCCTACTCTCCCACAGGGTCCCCCCTGCAGTACCATCGGCGCTACGAGGCTTAGCTTCCGGGTTCGGAATGTGACCGGGCGTTTCCCTCGTGCTATGACCACCGAAACCCTATCGGGTATTCAGCGAAACACACTCTTCAATTGATAAGTGTTTCTTTGCCCATTGGCCTGAGCCAAATATTGGGCGGATTCGCCGGCGATAGCTGTTCGCTACCCGGGAACCACACAGTGAACGCGAGCGTCTGAGGACAAGCCCTCGGCCTATTAGTACCGGTCAACTCCACCCCTCACGAGGCTTCCATATCCGGCCTATCAACCCAGTCGTCTACTGGGAGCC
>NZ_JBFAQT010000011.1:0-192044 GCF_040678895.1 Kitasatospora sp. NPDC049258 | reverse complement strand
ATCGCCCTCGACGCCCGACGCCGGGACAGCGCCAAGAGCGCCCTCATCACCCTCGTCGAGCACGCCCTCCTCGCCCGCCTCCGCTGAGGACCGGCGCGGCCGGCACCAGCCGGTCCGGTGCGCACGGAAGGGGCCCGCGGACCACGGTCCACGGGCCCCCCGGGGTGTGGTGCGGTCAGCTTCCCGCCGGGTCCAGCCCGGCGTGGATCAGGCCGTAGGTGTAGGCGTCGTCAAGTGCCAGCCAGGAGGCGGCGATCACGTTGTCGGCGACGCCGACCGTGGACCAGGTGGCGGTGCCGTCGGTGGACTCCACCAGCACCCGGGTCTTGGAGCCGGTGCCGTGCTGGCCCTCCAGGATGCGGACCTTGTAGTCCACCAGCTCCAGCCCGGCCAGCTGCGGGTAGATCCGCTCCAGGGCGGCCCGCAGGGCCTTGTCGAGCGCGTCCACCGGGCCGTTGCCCTCGCCGGTGGCGACCTTGCGCTCACCCTTGGCCCAGACCTTCACGGTGGCCTCGTTGCCCGCCTTGCCCTCCGGCAGCTGCTCGCTGATGGTCCGCCAGGACTCCAGCGTGAAGAACCGCTCCCGGCTGCCGCGCACCTCGTCGCGGAGCAGCAGCTCGAACGAGGCGTCGGCGGCTTCGTAGGTGTAGCCGAGGTTCTCCTGCTCCTTGACCTTGGCGACCACCCGGCCGACCAGGTCGCGGTCGGCGGAGAGGTCGTAGCCGAGCTCCTTGCCCTTGAGCTCGATCGAGGCCCGGCCGGCCATGTCGGAGACCAGCATCCGCATGGTGTTGCCGACCAGCTCGGGCGCGATGTGCTGGTACAGGTCCGGATCGACCTTGATCGCCGAGGCGTGCAGGCCGGCCTTGTGGGCGAAGGCGGAGAAGCCGACGTAGGGCTGGTGGGTGGAGGGCGCCAGGTTGACCACCTCGGCGATCGCGTGCGAGATCCTGGTCATCTCGGCCAGCCGGCCGGCGGGGAGCACCCGGCGGTCGTACTTGATCTCCAGCGCGCCGACCACCGGGAAGAGGTTGGCGTTGCCGACCCGCTCGCCGTAGCCGTTGGCGGTGCACTGGACGTGGGTGGCACCGGCGTCGACCGCGGCCAGCGTGTTGGCGACCGCGCAGCCGGTGTCGTCCTGGGCGTGGATGCCCAGGCGGGCCCCGGTCCGGGCGAGCACCTCGGCGACGATCTCACGGACACCGGCCGGCAGCATCCCGCCGTTGGTGTCGCAGAGCACCACCACGTCGGCGCCGGCCTGGTGGGCGGTGCGCACCACGGCGAGGGCGTACTCGGGGTTGGCCCGGTAGCCGTCGAAGAAGTGCTCGCAGTCGATGAACACCCGCCGGCCCTGCGCCCGCAGGTGCTCCACGCTGTCGCGGACCATCTCCAGGTTCTCCTCGAGCGTGGTGCGCAGGGCCAGCTCGACGTGCCGGTCGTGCGACTTGGCGACCAGGGTGATCACCGGTGCGCCGGAGTTGACCAGGGCGGCCAGCTGGGGGTCCTCGGCGGCCTTCCCGCCGGCCCTCCGGGTGGCTCCGAAGGCGACCAGCTGGGCGTGGCGCAGGTCGAGCTCGGCGGCGGCCCGGGCGAAGAACTCGGTGTCGCGGGGGTTGGCTCCGGGCCAGCCGCCCTCGATGAAGCCGACGCCGAAGTCGTCCAGGTGCCGGGCGATGGTCAGCTTGTCCGCGACCGTGAGGTTGATGCCCTCGCGCTGGGCGCCGTCGCGCAGCGTGGTGTCGAAGACGTGGAAGCTGTCGTTGGGGCGGCTGTTGCTGGCCTCGGTCATGGCCCTGGGTTCTCCGTTCGATGGAGTTACTGCTGTTGCCGGTTCGGGATCCGGCTCCACTGTCCAGCATCCCGCGCGCACCCGGTGTCCCTCGGCCCCTTGTGGGGGCTCCGGCCGGTCCGGGGCAAAACAAAAGACCCCTCGCGGGTGCGAGAGGTCTGCGCGCGGGTCTGGACGCTGGTGGTCGCTCCGCATTCGGGTACTGCGGAGCGGTCACTGCGGACCGGCGCGCCTGCTGCTAATAATCAGCGAGAGCGAGGACACGTTGGCAGTCTGGCACACCGCCCGCATCCCGGCCGGGCTGTCTCGCGATGCGAAACGCCTCAGGTCAGCCGGTCGGTGGACAGCTCGAAACCGAACGGCGCAGGGAGCGGCAGCGGCGTGCCGACCGGCACGGCGGTGGTGGTGGCGTAGTCCCCGCGGGCCGGGTCGCTGTGCAGCACGAGCCGGTTCGCCTGCCGGTCGACCAGCAGGTAGAGCGGGATGCCGGCGGCCGCGTAGCCGAGCCGCTTGGCCTCGCGGTCCTTGCCCGGCCGGCTGGAGGTGACCTCCAGGACCATCAGGACGCCGTCCGGCTCGGACCAGGACTCCCGGCCGAGCATGGCGTCGGCCGCGGTGAAGGTGCCGTCCGGGATGTAGCGGCCGCTCGGGACGATCAGGCCCTTGCCGCCCGCGAAGTCCACGTCCGCCGGGCACTGCCTGAAGACCTGCCGGACGATCCGGCCGATCGTGGTCTCGCGGTCCCCGTCCGGCGGAGGCGTCAGGATGATCTCCCCCTCGATGAGCTCGGCCTTGAAGCCCTCGGGGGTGTCCAGGGCCAGGAATGCGTCGAGGAGGTCTCCGTCCTGGTCGTTCCAGGCTTCGGCGAAGTCATGCGTCGGCGCGCTCACAGCCCCTCCTTCAGGTCCGCACGGCTCAACGAACGGGGGGCTTCGAGGTTACCGGGCACGGGCGTCCCGCCGGGGCGGGACGCCCGTCGACGGGTCAGACGATCTTGTGCAGCCAGCCGTGGGTGTCCGGGGCCTGGCCACCCTGGATGGCGAGCAGGGCCTTGCGCAGCTCCATGGTGACCGGGCCGGGCTCGCCCTTGCCGACCGTCCAGTCCGCGCGGGCGGACTTGACCGAGCCGACCGGGGTGATCACGGCGGCCGTGCCGCAGGCGAAGACCTCGGTCAGGCTGCCGTCGGCGTTGGCCTGCTTCCACTCGTCGGTGGAGATCTTCCGCTCCTCGACGGCGTAGCCGAGGTCCGAGGCCAGCTGCAGCAGCGAGTCACGGGTGATGCCGGGCAGCAGCGCGCCGGAGAGCTCGGGAGTGACGATCTTCGCGTCGGCCCCCTCGCCGAAGACGAAGTAGAGGTTCATCCCGCCCATCTCCTCGATCCACCGGTGCTCGGCGGCGTCGAGCCACACCACCTGGTCGCAGCCCTTGGCGGCGGCCTGGGCCTGGGCGACCAGGGAGGCGGCGTAGTTGCCCGCGCACTTGGCGGCGCCGGTGCCGCCGGGGGCGGCCCGGACGTACTCCTCGGAGAGCCAGACCGAGACCGGCTTGATGCCGCCGGGGAAGTAGGCGCCGGCCGGCGAAGCAATGATCATGAAGATGTAGGAGTTGGCCGGCCGGACGCCGAGGCCCACCTCGGTGGCGAACATGAACGGCCGCAGGTACAGGCTCTGCTCGGCCTGCGAGGGCACCCAGCCCTGCTCCTGCTCGACCAGCAGCTCGACCGCCTCGACGAAGGTCTCGATCGGCAGCTCGGGCATCGCCAGCCGGCGGGCCGAGGCCTGGAACCGGGCCGCGTTGGCCTCCGGCCGGAAGGTGGCGATGGAGCCGTCGCTCTGGCGGTAGGCCTTGAGGCCCTCGAAGATCGACTGGCCGTAGTGCAGGGTCATGTTGGCCGGATCGATCTCCAGCGGCGCGTAGGGCGTCAGCTGGGCGTCGTGCCAGCCCAGGCCCTCCGTCCACCGGATGGTCACCATGTGATCGGTGAAGACCCGGCCGAAGCCGGGGTTGGCCAGCCGGGCCTCGCGCTCCGCGTCGGACAGCGGGTGCGCGGAGGGCTTGAGGTCGAACGTGATGGGCGCCTGGGTGGGCGTACTCATGGCTGTCTGTCCTTCACCGTGGGGTTGGTCAGGGCCGCCACCGCCGGTGATCAGACGCACGACGGCACGGCCCACTGTCGATACTCGCATCCAGAGGGCCGTGCCGAACAGCCAGAGGGCTGTCTCGTCCTGCTCCGGCCCGTCAGCCGGATACTCGGGCGGCGAGCGCGTCGCCGACCTCGGAGGTGGACCGGGCGCCCGAGCGCTCGGTCAGGTCGGCCGCGACCGCGGCCTCGACCCGGGCGGCCTCCTCGGCGTACCCGAGGTGCTCCAGCAGCATGGCGACCGAGAGCACGGTGGCGGTCGGGTCCGCCTTGCCCTGGCCGGCGATGTCCGGGGCCGAGCCGTGCACCGGCTCGAACATGGACGGGAACGCGCCGGTCGGGTTGATGTTGCCGCTCGCGGCCAGGCCGATGCCGCCGGTGACGGCCGCGGCCAGGTCCGTCAGGATGTCGCCGAACAGGTTGTCGGTGACGATCACGTCGAACCGCTCGGGCTGGGTGACGAAGAAGATCGTCGCCGCGTCCACGTGCAGGTAGTCGGTGGTGACCTCGGGGAACTCCTGGCCGACCTGCTGGAAGATCCGGGTCCACAGGTGGCCGGCGTGCACCAGCACGTTGTTCTTGTGGACCAGGGTGAGCTTCTTGCGCGGGCGGGCCGCGGCCCGCCGGTAGGCGTCCCGCACGACCCGCTCGATGCCGAAGGCGGTGTTCAGGCTGACCTCGGTGGCGACCTCGTGCTCGGTGCCGGTGCGCAGCGAGCCGCCGTTGCCCACGTACGGGCCCTCGGTGCCCTCGCGGACCACCACGAAGTCGATCTGCGGGTCGCCCGCCAGCGGGGACGTCACCCCGGGGAAGAGCTTGCCCGGGCGGAGGTTGATGTGGTGGTCGAAGGCGAACCGCAGCTTCAGCAGCAGGCCCCGCTCCAGCACGCCGGACGGCACGCTCGGGTCGCCGATCGCGCCGAGCAGGATCGCGTCCTGTCCCTTCAGCTCCGCCAGCACGCCGTCCGGCAGGGTCTCACCGGTGCGGTGGTAGCGGCGGGCGCCGAGGTCGTACTCGACGGTCTCCAGCTTGACGTCGGCGGGGAGGACGGCGCTGAGCACCTTGAGGCCCTCGGCGACCACTTCCTGGCCGATACCGTCACCGGGGATCACTGCGAGGCGGAGGGTACGAGACATGGTCGTGACCCTACTCCCGCGTCCCATGGGGTGACATCTCGCGTCCACCATCCGGACATTCCCGGCAACCGGCGAGTGGTGCCCCCGGCGGCCTTGCCCCTACAGTGCGGCGGGACGAGCAGAGATGGAGCGCGGAATGTGGCAGCTGATCCGGTTCGGGCTGGTCGGTGTGGTGAACACCGGCACCTGCCTGGCGCTGTTCTGGCTGCTGCACCCCGCCCTGCCCTACCTGGCCGCGTTCAGCCTGGCCTACCTGATCAGCATGGTGGGGTCGTTCTTCCTGAACACCCGGTTCACCTACCGCACCCGGCCGACCTGGCGGAAGTTCCTGCTCTTCCCGCTGCCCAACCTCACCAACTACCTGCTGCAGACCGCCGGCCTGTTCGCCCTGGTGCACTGGTGCCACCTGGCCGAGCGGATCGCGCCCGCGGTGGTCGCCGTGGGCGCGATCCCGATCAGCTTCCTGCTCACCCGGCTGGTGCTGACCGGCCGGGCGAGCGGCTCACCGCAGGGTGACGAGCTGCGCGCGGCGCCCGTCCGCGTTGAGGTGGTGGACCAGTAGCAGCCGGGCGCTCTCCCCGCCCGGCCCGCGGCGGACCTCCAGCACCGAGCCCGACCGGGCCGGAACGGCGATCGCGGCCCGGCCGTCCGCCGCGCTGCGGACGTCCAGCGCCGGGTGCAGCACGTCGATCGCCAGGGTCGGCCGCTCGCCGTCCAGCCCGATCGAGGAGAGCGCGTCCGCCTCGCTCGGCGCGCCGCCGCCACCGAAGCCCGTCCACAGCGCGTAGTGGATCCGGGAGCCCGTCCGCCCGAGGCCGGGCAGGACCGCCAGCCGGACCGGCAGCACCAGGGTGTCGCTGTCCAGCAGGCCGGTGTCGGTGTCGCCCCAGCGCGCGTTCAGCGGCTGGACGTCCAGCTCCTCGCCGGTCCTGGCGTCCAGGGTGCGGGCCACCAGGACGTCGCTGCCGGGCATCCGGCCGGCGGCCACCACCGCGTCGGTGCGCCCGTCCCCGTCGGTGTCCAGCGAAGCCCGGACCCCGAACTGGCCGACCGGGGTGGCGGCCGGGCCCCACAGCGCCGCCGCGAGGTAGAGCATCCCCTGCCGGAGCGGGTCGCCGCCGACGGCCGGGGCGTCGGTCGCGGCGCCGGCCGCCCGCAGATCGGCGGCCCGGTCCGCCGGGGTGGACACGCACAGGCCGTCGGCCGGGCAGTCGGGCCACTGCTCGCCCTCACCGCCCAGCTGGAAGGCACTGACCAGGCCGCCCGCGCCGGAGGGTGCGGCGGTGCCGCCGAGCGCCAGCAGGGTCGAGCCCGACCGCGGCCCGCGGCTCTGCAGCCCGGCCGTCAACTCCGAGGCCGCGCGCGGGGCCGCGAACAGCGGCACCCGCAGCGCGGGGGCGCCGCCGCCGACCGGGGTCAGCACCAGCCGGCCGGAGAGCTCGCCGCGGTAGGCGCGGGCCTTCCCGCCCTGGACGGTGTCGATCGTCGGGTCCGGCACCCGGTCCAGCCGCGCCGGCACCCGCAGGGTGACCTTGACCCGGGCCGTGCCGCCGGCCGGCACCTCGACCCGGGCCGGGCTCAGCGCGAAGGACGCGCCCGGCAGCTCGGTGGCCGCGAGGTAGCCCGTGGTGTAGCTGAGCGGGGCGTCACCGAGGTTGCGGACCTCCACCTCGCGGCCGAGCTCGGTGGGCCGGGACACCGCCACCGGGCCGAAGGACAGCCCCACCGCGCCCGCCACGGCCCCCTCCCCCGCCGCGTACGCCACCGCCGGGGTACGGACCGCCAGGTCGACCCGGACCCGCCCGGCGCCGGTGCGCTCCGGCCCGTAGAGCGGACCGCCGTGGTCGTCGCCCAGCCAGGTGTCGCCGGCGGTGTTCATCAGGGCCGCCTTCACCTCGGCGACCGACCAGTCCGGGTGCGCCGCCCGGACCAGCGCGGCCAGCCCGGCGATGTGCGGGGTGGCCATCGAGGTGCCGTCCTCGCGCATGCCCTCGGTGCCGGTGCCCGCCCGGGCCGACCAGATGGTCTCGCCCGGGGCCGCCAGGTCCGGCTTGACCACGCCGGGCAGCCCGATCCCGCGCGAGGTGAACGAGGTCAAGGTGTCCACCCGCTGCGGCTGGTCCTGGGAGACCGCGCCGTGCAGCCGGCTGCCCACCGCCGCCAACTGCACCCGGACCGGGCCGGCGGCCACCGCCCGGGTGAGCCGCTCGCCGTCGGCCCGGGCCAGGATCGCCACCGGCACCCGGTCGTCCCCCGCCAGCTCGCCCAGGTTGTCGCCGTCCGCGGCGAACAGCGCGCCGAGGGCTCCGGCGTCCGCCGCGTGGTCGGCCCGCGCGGCCGAGCCGCAGGCCCGGTCCGGGTCCTTGGTGCGCCAGGACAGCAGCGCCACCTTGCCCTTCAGGCGCTCGGCGTCGGCCGGGCCGAAGGCGGTGCAGCCGTCGGCCTGGTCGACCGGGGCCACCAGCTCCCCGCCGACGTCGGCGGTGGACCACTGCTGGTACCGGGCGCTCCAGTGGGCCGGCACCAGCCCGGCCAGCGCCGCCGGGGCCAGCACCCGGACGCCGTCGGCATCGCTGTGCCGGTCGACCGAGGCGGCCACCGCGAGCACCCGCGGGGCGATCCCCGGGCTGCCGCCGACGGCGTAGACGTCGCCCTCGTTGCCCGCCGCGGCCACCACCACGGTGCCCAGCTCGGCGAGCCGGTCGGCGGCCAGCGCGTCGGCGTCGCCCGGGTCCCCGAATCCGCTGCCGAGCGAGAGGTTGACCACGTCCAGGCGGTCGGTCAGGTCGCCGTCCCCGTTCGGGTCGGCGGCCACGTCCAGGGCCTGGGCGAGCTGGTCGGTGGAGCCGGTGCAGCCGAACACCCGGATCGCGTACAGCTGCGCCTCGGGCGCGGCGCCGGGGCCGACCTTGAATCCGGCCGGGTCCAGCCCCGCCCGGTACGGCCCGTGGTAGGTCTCGCCGGCCGAGGTGACGCCGTACCCGGCGGCCGTGCCGGCCACGTGGGTGCCGTGCCCGTTCAGCGCGCAGTCGATCGGGTTGGCGTCCGGGTGCGGCACGGGCTGGGAGCCCTTGGCGGACGCGTCCGGGTTGTAGTCGTCGCCGACCAGGTCCTTGCCGCCGACCACCTTGGCGTTCGGGAACAGCTCCGCCGGAGCGGGCCGGGCGCCGTCCACGGCGCGGAAGGCCTGCTCGGTGCCGGGGCCGCCGAAGTCGGCGTGGGTGTAGTCGATGCCCGAGTCGATGATCCCGATCCGGGTGCCGCGCCCGGTGTTCCCCTCGCCGGCCGGCGGGGACCACACCTCGGGGGCGCCGGTGAGCGGCACCGAGTAGGAGTTGGCGCGCTCCTTGAGCGTGATCGGGTGCACCGCCCGCACACCCGGCAGGGCGCCGAGCCGGGGCAGCGCGCCGGCGGGGGCCCGGACGGCCAGGCCGGAGAGCACCGTGCCGGTGCGGTAGAGCAGTTGGGCCCCGGGCTCGGCCCGGTGCACCGCCGCCTCCAGGCCCGCGACGGCCCGCAGCGCGGCGGCCCGCTGTGCGGCGCCGGCCCTGGCCGCCTCGGTGCGGACCGCCTCGGGACTGCGGCGGGCCCGGCGGGCCTCGTCGGCGGCCCGGCGCCAGGCGGGCGCGGCCGGCTCGGTGTCGAGTTCGAGCAGGAAGCCGGCCGAGGTGCCCGGACGGGCGCCCCGGCCCGGCCCGTCGGACGGGTCGGCCGCCGCCGCACCCGAGGGCGCGGCGACGGTCAGCAGGGCGAGGGCCAGTCCGATCCGGACGATCGGTGCCGCTCGGCGGTGGGCTGGTGGGGTGCGCACAGGTCCGTCTCCCCCGGCAGGGGTGGACTGATCTGCGTGCCGGTCAGCCGCGGTCCGCGCCGTGCGGAGGTCGATCACCCTTCCGGAGGCACCAAATTAGGATCATCGAGCTGGAGTGCGCGAGCAGTGTCCCCCGTTGGAGGACGGCTTGCACTCCTGTGGGTGACGGACCGTCAGGCGTTCGGCCCAGTGGACGGATCGGTGGCCGTGAACGGGCCGGTGGCCGTGGCGCAGGTGGATCAGTAGCCGTGGCCGGTGGCGCCGCCGTTGTCCCGGCGGTCCAGGGCGCGCTGCAGGGCGGCGGCCGCGTGCGGGTGCGGCTCGCTGCGACGGCGGCGGCGCGGGGCATGGGTGGTGTCGGTGGCGGGGGCGGTGCGACGGTCTGCGACGGGGGGCATACCGGTCTCCTCGGATTTCTGGCGCACACGGCGGTGCGGTGGGGAGGGTGGGTACGCCGGCAAGGGTCGCCTGCCGAGCTGCGTACGGGCGCACACGGGCCACCGACCCTGGCTTGCAGGGGTGGCTCACCGTATGGCTCTTTCACGGTACGACGGCACGCCGCCGCTGTCTGCACGATTAGTTGGATTTCCTAGTATCTGAGACGGGGTTCACCCGACCGGCAGCCCGCCGGCACGACGGAGGCCCTCCCGCCTGCGGCGGAAGGGCCTCTGCGAGCGGTGCGGGGTCAGCCGAGGTTGACCGCGCGGGCGAAGCGGGCGCCGATGGCGGCGGCGATCTCGGCCAGGACCTCCTGGGAGACCTCACTGTCCACCGTGATCGAGGCGAGCGCCTCCGCGCCGTCCCGGGCCACCTGCATGCCGGCGATGTTGATGCCGGCGTCGCCGAGGATCCGACCGAGGGTGCCGACCACGCCGGGGCGGTCCTCGTACTTGAAGAAGGCCATGTGGTCGGTGAGCGCCACATCCACGTCGAAGGCGTCCACGCCGACGATCTTCTGCTGCTGCTTGGGGCCGGAGAGCGTGCCGGAGATGGCGACCTCGCCGCCGTCGGCCAGGGTGCCGCGCACCGTGATCACGTTGCGGTGCTCGGGGCTCTCGCTGGAGGTGGTCAGCCGGACCTCCACGCCGCGCTCCTGGGCGAACAGCGGGGCGTTGACGTAGGACACCGTCTCGGCCACCACGTCCTCGAACACGCCCTTGAGGGCGGAGAGTTCGAGCACCTTCACGTCGTGCTGGGTGATCTCGCCGCGGACCTCGACATCGAGCCGGACGGCGACCTCGCCGGCCAGCGCGGTGAAGATCCGGCCGAGCTTCTCGGCCAGCGGCAGGCCCGGCTTCACGTCCTCGGCGATCACGCCGCCCTGGACGTTGACCGCGTCCGGCACCAGCTCGCCGGCCAGCGCGAGGCGGACCGAGCGGGCGACGGCGATGCCGGCCTTCTCCTGCGCCTCGTCGGTGGAGGCGCCCAGGTGCGGGGTGGCCACCACGTTGTCGAAGCCGAACAGCGGGGAGTCGGTGCACGGCTCCTTGGCGTAGACGTCCAGGCCCGCGCCGGCCACCCGGCCGTCGCGCAGCGCGCTGGCGAGCGCCGCCTCGTCCACGATGCCGCCGCGCGCGGCGTTGACGATCCGCACGGTCGGCTTGACCTTGTGCAGCGCCTCGTCGCCGATCAGGCCGATCGTCTCCGGGGTCTTGGGCAGGTGCACGGTGATGAAGTCGGAGACCTCCAGCAGCTCCTCCAGGGAGAGCAGCTTGACGCCCATCTGGGCCGCGCGGGCGGCCTGGATGTAGGGGTCGTAGGCGACGATCTTCATCCCGAAGGCGGACATCCGCTGCGCGACCAGCACGCCGATCCGGCCGAGGCCGACCACGCCGAGCACCTTCTCGCTCAGCTCGACGCCGGTGTACTTGTTGCGCTTCCACTCGCCCTGCTTGAGCGCGGCGTTGGCCGGCGCGATGTTGCGGGCGACGGAGATCAGCAGGCCGCAGGCGAGCTCCGCGGCGGTGACGATGTTGGAGGTCGGGGCGTTCACGACCATCACGCCGGCCTTGGTGGAGGCCGAGACGTCGACGTTGTCCAGCCCGACGCCCGCGCGGGCGACGACCTTCAGCTTCTTGGCGGCCGCCAGGGCCTCGGCGTCCACCTTGGTGGCACTGCGGATCAGGATGGCGTCCACGTCCGCGATCGCGGTCAGCAGCTCGGTGCGGTCCGCACCGTTGCAGTGCCGGATCTCGAAATCCGGGCCGAGCGCGTCGACCGTGGCGGGAGACAGCTCTTCGGCGATCAGTACAACGGATTTGCTCACGACAGTGTCCTTAACTGTCCGGTTCTCCCCGGCACGTAGGTGGCGTGGCGAACGGGGGGAAGGTGGCATGCCGCGTAGGTAGACGCACGACGCTGTGGGCCTGACGCGCATTCGAAGTGTATCGACGGGCTGGGGGCCCGGCTGCTCCCGTCCGGCGAAATCACCCGGACGGGAGCAGCCTGGTTGTACAAGGCAGTTGGACCACCCGAAGGCGTTACGCCTCCGCGTCGACCCAGCTCATCAGCTTGCGGAGCTTCTTGCCCGTGGTCTCCAGCAGGTGCTCGGAGTCCGCGTTCTTGTACTCGTTGTACTTCGGCAGGCCCGCCTTGTACTCGGCGATCCAGGTGTTGGCGAAGGTGCCGTCCTGGATCTCGGTGAGGACCTTCTTCATCTCGGCCTTGGTGTCGGCGGTGATGATGCGCGGGCCGGTGATGTAGTCGCCCCACTCGGCGGTCTCGGAGACCGACCAGCGCATCTTCTCCAGACCCCCCTCGTACATCAGGTCGACGATCAGCTTCAGCTCGTGCAGGCACTCGAAGTAGGCGATCTCCGGCTGGTAGCCGGCCTCGACCAGGGTCTCGAAACCGGCCTTGACCAGAGCGGCGGTACCACCGCAGAGGACGGCCTGCTCACCGAAGAGGTCGGTCTCGGTCTCCTCCGTGAAGGTGGTCTTGATGACACCGGCCTTGGTGCCACCGATGCCCTTGGCGTAGGACAGAGCCAGATCGAACGCCTTGCCGGTGGAGTCCTGCTCGACCGCCACGATGCACGGGACGCCGCGGCCCTCCTCGTACTGACGGCGGACCAGGTGGCCCGGGCCCTTGGGGGCGACCATGCAGACGTCGACGTTCGACGGCGGGGTGATGAAACCGAAGCGGATGTTGAGGCCGTGGCCGAAGAACAGGGCGTCGCCCGCCTTCAGGTTCGGCTCGATCGACTCGGCGTAGACGTCGGCCTGGATCGGGTCCGGCACCAGGATCATGATGACGTCGGCCTCGGCCGCGGCGGTGGACGGGTCGGTCACCCGCAGCCCGGCCTCCTCGGCCTTGGCACGGGACTTCGAGCCCTCCAGGAGGCCGACCCGGACGTCCACGCCCGAGTCACGCAGCGACAGCGCGTGGGCGTGGCCCTGGCTGCCGTAGCCGATGACCGCGACCTTGCGGCCCTGGATGATGGACAGGTCGGCGTCGTCTTCGTAGAACAGCTCGGCCACGGGGGCACATCTCCTTGCGTGGTGGTGGTGCCGGTGCGTACCTACCGTACGTGGACCCGGCAGTGGGGCGGGGCGGTGCTTCAGGGGGTGAGACGGCGGGGTGCGGCGGCCCGGTCAGGCGCTGCGGTCGAGCGCCCGCAGCGAGCGGTCGGTGATCGACCGGGCACCGCGCCCGATGGCCACCAGACCGGACTGGACCAGCTCCTTGATGCCGTACGGCTCCAGCATCTTGAGCATCGCCTCCAGCTTGTCGGAGCTGCCGGTGGCCTCGATGGTCACCGCGTCCGGCGAGACGTCGACCGTCTTGGCGCGGAACAGCTGCACGATCTCGACGATCTGCGAGCGGCTCTCGGCGTCGGCCCGGACCTTGACCAGGACCAGCTCGCGCTGGACCGCCTGGCTCTGGTCGAGTTCGACGATCTTTATCACGTTGACCAGCTTGTTCAGCTGCTTGGTGACCTGCTCCAGCGGCAGGTCCTCCACGTTGACCACGATGGTCATCCGGGAGATGTCCGGATGCTCGGTCGGGCCGACGGCCAGCGAGTCGATGTTGAATCCCCGACGGGAGAACAGCGAGGCGATCCGGGCTAGCACGCCGGGCTTGTTCTCGACCAGGACGGAGAGGGTGTGCTTGGACATGATGGTCATGGTCTCTCTATCGGTGAGGTCGGGCCGTCAGTCGAGGTCGTCGCCGAAGTCCGGGCGGACGTCCCGGGCGGCGAGGATCTCGTCGTTGCTGGTGCCTGCGGCCACCATCGGCCAGACCATGGCGTCCTGGTGGACGATGAAGTCGATGACCACCGGGCGGTCGTTGATCTCCATCGCCTGCTTGATCACCGCGTCCAGGTCCTCCGGGCGCTCGCAGCGCAGGCCGACGCAGCCCATCGCCTCGGAGAGCATCACGAAGTCGGGGATCCGGGTGCCCTGGGCCGGCGGCTGCTTGCCGTCGTGCTCCGGGCCGGCGTGCAGCACGGTGTTGGAGTAGCGCTGGTTGTAGAACAGGGTCTGCCACTGGCGGACCATCCCGAGCGAGCCGTTGTTGATGACCGCGACCTTGATCGGGATGTTGTTGAGCGCGCAGGTGACCAGTTCCTGATTGGTCATCTGGAAGCAGCCGTCACCGTCGATCGCCCAGACCGCGGCGTCCGGCCGACCCGCCTTGGCGCCCATCGCGGCCGGGACGGCGTAGCCCATGGTGCCCGCGCCGCCGGAGTTCAGCCAGGTGGCCGGCTTCTCGTAGGTGATGAACTGCGAGGCCCACATCTGGTGCTGGCCCACGCCGGCGGCGTAGATGGCGTCCGAGCCGACCAACTGGCCGATCCGCTCGATCACCTGCTGCGGCGACAGCTCGCCCTCGGGCGCCGCCTCGTAGCCCAGCGGGTAGGTGGTCTTCCACGCGTTGAGCTTGACCCACCAGTCCGCGTAGTCGCCCTTGTGACCGGCGTCGAACTCGGCCTGGACGGCGACGATCAGATCGGCGATCACCTCGCGGGCGTCACCGACGATCGGCACGTCGGCCGGGCGGTTCTTGCCGATCTCGGCCGGGTCGATGTCGGCGTGCACGACCTTGGCGAACGGCGCGAAGCTGTCCAGCTTGCCGGTGACCCGGTCGTCGAAGCGGGCACCGAGGGTGAACAGCAGGTCCGACTTCTGCAGCGCGGTGACGGCCGGGACGGAGCCGTGCATGCCGGGCATGCCCAGGTGCTGCGGGTGGCTGTCGGGGAAGACGCCGAGCGCCATCAGGGTGGTGACCACCGGGGCGCCGGTCAGCTCGGCCAGGATCCGCAGCTCGGCGCTGGCGTTCGCCTTGAGCACGCCGCCGCCGACGTACAGCACCGGCTTGCGCGCGGAGACCAGCATCTTGGCCGCCTCGCGGATCTGCTTGGCGTGCGGCTTGGTGACCGGCCGGTAGCCGGGCAGCGAGGTCTCCACCGGCCAGCGGAAGACCGTGGTGGCCTGCAGCGCGTCCTTGGCGATGTCGACCAGGACCGGGCCCGGGCGGCCGGTGCCGGCGATGTGGAAGGCCTCGGCGATCACCCGGGGGATCTCCGCCGGGTCGGTGACCAGGAAGTTGTGCTTGGTGATCGGCATCGTGATGCCGCAGATGTCGGCCTCCTGGAAGGCGTCCGTGCCGATCGCCTTGGAGGCGACCTGCCCGGTGATCGCGACGATCGGCACCGAGTCCATGTAGGCGTCGGCGATCGGGGTCACCAGGTTGGTGGCGCCGGGGCCCGAGGTGGCCATGCAGACGCCGACCCGCCCGGTCGCCTGGGCGTACCCGGTGGCCGCGTGCCCGGCCCCCTGCTCGTGCCGGACCAGGATGTGCCGCACCTTGACGGAGTCCATCAGCGGGTCGTAGGCGGGGAGGATCGCACCACCGGGGATGCCGAAGACCGTGTCGGCGCCCACGGCCTCGAGGGAGCGGATGAGCGACTGGGCGCCGGTCATGGTCTCGGTGGTCTGGTGACCCGGCGCGTGGGCTGCCGGGGTGTCCCCGCGGCGGGGGGATGCGGCGTGCTCAGTCATCTGCCTGTCTCTTCTCGGGTTCTGCCGGCCCCGGCAGTTGAGGGTCCTGCCGTTCGGGGGCCGATCTCCGGCTCTGCCCCAATCGTCCCGTTTTAGGACGCTCAGGGCCAGGGGTATCGCGGTGGTGGAGCAGTTCCAGTGCAACAAAAAACCCCTCGTGCCCAGGGCATGCGAGGGGTGGCGCGTCGGTCTGTCATGAGGCAGGCACAGGAGCCCGCTCAGCCGACGCGCCCGCCAAGTACGAGAATTCGGGTGCGCATGGCACCGACCTTCCTCCCGCGCGGTGCCGAGTGTCAAGCTGGTGGGATCGACGTCTCGCCATGCGGACCCCCGGACGGACCCCCCACGGTATGGCGTTGTGGCAGGTCGAGGGGCCCGTGGTGGTGTGCGGAGCGGCCCGGGACGGGCTCCGGGCAGCCACCCGAACGGGCCTCCGGTGCCAGGTGCGGCCGGCGGCCGGCCAGCGACCCGATCGGGCGCGGCAGCGGGTAGGCCCGGCGCACCAGCGCCCGGCTCAGCCGGGGCTCGTCCAGCGGCTGCGCGAAGGCCAGCCCCTGGGCCCGCCGGCAGCCCAGCTCCTGCAGCACGGCCACCTGGCGCGGGTGGTCGGCGCCCTCGGCCGCGGTGACCAGCCCGAGGTCGCGGCCCAGCCGCAGCGCGTTGCCCGCGAGCGCCCGGGTGAGCGCCGAGTCCGCCAGGTCCTGGACCAGGCTGCGGTCCAGCTTGAGCACGTCGAACGGCAGCCTGGCCAGCGTGCCGAGCGAGCCGCCGCCCACCCCGAAGCCCGCCACCGCGGTGCCGACGCCCAGCCGGCGCAGCGCGGCCAGCCGGCGGCCCAGCTCGTCCGCACCGTCGTCGGCGTCGGTCCGGGCCAGCTCCAGCATCAGCAGGCCGGGCGGCAGGCCGCTGTCCCGCAGGGCGGAGGCGACCGCCTCGTACATGCCGGGGGCGCAGAGCCGCTCCCCGGTCAGCCGGACCGAGACCGGGACGTCGGGGGTGCCCGGGTCGGCCCGGCGGCGGGCGGCGGCCCGGATCGCCTCCTGCAGCATCCAGCGGGCGAACCTGGTCGCCGCGCCGCCGTGCTCGGCGGTGCGCAGGAACTCGGCCGGGGTGAGCAGCAGGCCCTGCGCGGAGCGCCAGCGGGCCTGGGCCTCGACCACGGCGACCTGACCGGTGGCGAGGTCGACCACGGGCTGGTGCAGCAGGGTGAAGCCGCCCTCGCGGACGGCGAGGCGCAGCCGCTCCTCCAGCTCGGTGCGGCGCTCCAGCTCGGCTCTTATCGCCGGGGTGTACAGCACCACCCGGCCCTTGCCCTCGGACTTGGCCCGGTACATCGCCAGGTCCGCGTTGCGCATCAGCTCGTCGGTGGCGGCCCTGGGGTCGGCGTCCGGGGCGTGGCTGCGGGGGGCGAAGGCGATCCCGATGCTGGCCGCCACCCCCAGCTCGGCGCCGCCGATCCAGTACGGCTCGGAGAGCGCGGTGCGCAGCCGCTCGGCCAGCTCGTGGACCTGGGTGGCGGCCAGCCGGCCGCAGACCAGGGCGGCGAACTCGTCCCCGCCGAAGCGGGCGACCGTGTCGCCGGAGCGGACGGCACCCTGGAGCCGGCGGGCGGCCTGCACCAGCAGCTCGTCGCCGACCTGGTGGCCGGCGGTGTCGTTGACCGCCTTGAAGCCGTCCAGGTCGAGGAAGAGCACCGCCACCGTGCTGCCGTCGACCGGCCGGTGCCCGCGGGCCGCCTCGGGCTCGCCGAGCCCCAGTGCCGCCCGGACCCGCTGGGCGAACAGGGCCCGGTTGGGCAGGTCGGTGAGCGGGTCGTGGAAGGCGTGGTGCTGGAGCTGGGCCTGCAACCGGACCCGCTCGGAGACGTCCCGGCTGTTGAGGATCAGCCCGTCGCGGTAGCGGTTGAGGGTGGACTCCACGTGCAGCCATTCGCCCCCGCCGGAGCGGATCCGGCACTCCACCCGGGCGGACGGCTCGGCGCCGCCCTCCCGGCGGGACGGCGTCCGGCCGCGGGCCAGGATCCGGCCCACCTCGGAGAGCACCCGGTCGACGTCGTCGGGGTGGACCAGGTTCAGCAGGTTGCCGCCGACCAGCTCCTCAGGGTCCCGGCTGTAGACCCGCAGCGCGGCCGGGCTGACGTAGGAGAGCACCCCGTTCGCCCCGGCGATCATGATGACGTCGCTGGACCCCTGCACCAGCGAGCGGAAGTGCGCCTCCTTCTGCGCCAGCTCCTGCGCCAGCGAGAGGTTGTCCAGCAGCATCACCCCCTGCCGGAGGATGAGCGCGAGGCCCACGGTGCAGGCCGCGGCGAGCACCTCGCGGTCCACGAAGTGGCCGACGATGGCGTTGTAGAGGATGCCCGCGGTGCAGACCGCGGCCGCCACGTACGGGGTCAGCGCGCTGAAGGTGGTGGCCACCCGGCGGCGCGGCACCCCGCCCGCCGAGGGGTGCTCGCCGCGGCCGGAGTCGTGCGGCCCGTGCGACCAGGGCGCCCGGGCCAGCAGCACGCTGCCGGCGAACCAGCCGGCGTCCAGCAGCTCCCCCGAGCGGTAGCTGCTGTGCAGCTCGGGCGCGGTGAACAGGGCGTCGCAGACCACCGTCACGGCGAGCGCCACCATCGCGGTGTGCACCGCCGCCCGGTTGCCGTCCCGGCTCCGGAAGCGCAGTCCGACCACCAGGCTGACCAGCAGGATGTCCAGCACCGGGTACCCGAGGCCGAGGGCCAGCTTGAGCGGGTCGCCGCCCTCGCCGGTGGCCACCCGGCCGAGCGCCAGGCTCCAGCTGAGGGTGAAGAGCGAGCCGCCGACCAGCCAGCCGTCCAGCAGCAGGCAGAGCCAGCCGGCCGGGGTGCGCGGGCGCTGGGCGAGCACCAGCAGCCCGGTGATGGCGAGCGGGGCGAACAGCAGGAAGGCGAAGTCGGCGAGCGAGTCGGCCGGCACCTCGGTGCGCAGCACCACCTCGTACCAGCCCCAGGTGCCGTTGCCCACGGCGACCATGGCGGAGGAGAGGCCGAACAGCAGCCAGGCCGGACGGGACGGCCCGGCGACCGAGCAGCCGTGCGCGAGGCAGGAGAACGCGGCCGCCAGCGCGGCCCCGGCCAGGCCGAAGTCACCCATGAACAGGGCGACCGAGGGTGAGCCCCAGCCGAAGGCGGCCCCCACCGTGTACCCGAGGCAGAGCAGCGCGAGCAGTGCGCCGGCCGGGCCTGCGGTGCGCGCCCGGTGGACCAGCGAGCCGCGCAGCCGGGTGGCGCGCGGGGTGGTCCGGGAGGCGGGCAGCACCGCATCGGTGGAGTTCAATCGACATCTCCCCCTCCGACCCCAGGACCGTCGCGGCCCGGGCCTCGGCTGTGCGGCGGTCCGCGGTGCCGTACCGGTGTTCCCGATCCGGACCCTACACCACTTTCGTCACTCAACGACACGCATCCTCAACTTAGAGTAATGACGTGCAGGGAGAGCCTGGTGACGGCCCATCGGGATCGCCCGATCGGCAGCGGCGCACGCCCCCCGGCGTGCACGCGCCGGCAGGTGCGCTGTCGAGTGCGCCCTCGGGGGCGCCGACCGCCGGGCGGGCCGGGGCGGTCAGCGCTCGCCGGCCACCGGCGCCGCGTCCGGGAACAGCCGCCACCGGTGGGCCAGCGCGGCCGCCTCCCCGCGGCCGCCGACCTCCAACTTGGCCAGGATGTTGGAGACGTGGACGCTGGCGGTCTTCGGCGAGATGTAGAGCTCCTCGGCGATCTGGCGGTTCGTCCGGCCGAGCGCCAGCAGCCGCAGCACGTCCCGCTCGCGCGGGGTCAGCCCGAGCGCCTCGACCACCGGCGCCCGCTCCGAACTCCCCGCGGGGGCCGACGCGGTGGCGGGCCGGGGCCGGCCGGCCGTCAGCGGCAGCGCGGCCCGCTCGGCCAGTCGCCCGGCCTCCCGCTCCAGATAGCGGTCGCCGCGGCGGCCGGCCAGCGCGTGCGCCTCCCGGAGCAGCTCCGCCGCGGCCTCCCGCCGGCCCTCGACCACCACCCGCTCGGCGGACCGCAGCAGGGCGTACGCCAGCGGGTGCGGCAGGCCGGTGGGGCGCAGCGCGTCCACCGCGGCGGCCCAGTGTGCGGGGGTGTCCTCGCCCTGGGCCCGGGCGAGTTCGCCGTCCAGCAGCCGGGCCAGGCCCAGGTGCAGCGGCACCCGCGGCCGGTGGTCGGCGACGGCGGCGGCGATCCGGGCCAGCACCTGCGGCCGGCCCTGGTCCGCGGCGGGCAGTCCGCGGGCGTCCGCCTCGGCCGCGGCGGCCTGCACCAGCAGCGGCAGCAGCAGGGCCTCCTGGCCGGCCTGGGGCCCGGCGGCGAGGACGTCGAGCAGGGCCTGGCGCGCGGCCAGCGGCCGGCCCTGCCGGGCGGCCAGCTCGATCCCGATCCGCGCGGTCGGCAGCACGTGCTGGGGCTGCTGCTGCCGGCCGGCCGCCATGGTCTGCGCATGGGCCGCCTCGGCCGCGGGCAGGTCGTCGGCCAGCAGCGCGAGTTCGGCCCGCAGCCGGCCGAGGAACTCGTGGTGCGAGTCCCGGGACGGGTCCTCGGCCCAGCCGTCGAGCAGGACAGCGGCCTCCGTGAGCCGGCCGAGCGCGATCAGCGCCTCGGCCAGGTTGCCGGTCAGGATCGCGCCGGTGTTGCCCAGCAGCCCGGTGCTGCCGGCCGCCTCCAGGCCCTCCCGGGCGGCCGCCGCGGCCTCCTCGGCCCGGCCGACCAGGTTGAGCAGGCTGGCCAGGTTGTTCAGCCCGCGGCAGAGCAGGTCGGGCACCCCCAGCGGCCGGGCCTGCGCCACCGCCTCGGTGAGCAGCGCCAGCCCGTCGGCCGGGTCCTCGAAATCGGCGAGCAGGCTGCCCAGGGTCATCCGGGCGTGCACCTCGACGCTGCTGGCGCCGACCTGCCGGGCGATCCGGGCGGCCCGCTCGGCGATCACCAGGTGCTCCCGGGTCGGGCGCCGGAGCATCGCGTGCGCGGCGTCCAGCGCCAGCACCTCGGCCTGCACGGCGGAGGGCCCCAGGTCGGCCACCAGCCGGTGCGCGTAGGCGAGTTCGTCACTGCCGCCGGGCCGGTCCAGGTGGCCGAGCATCCGGGCCCGCTGCATCCGGAACCAGGCCGCCCGGGTCGGGTTCTCCTGCTCGTCGACCAGCTTGACGCCGCGCTTGGCCAGGCTCAGCCCGCGCTCGCGCTCCCCGCTGCGGCGGGCCGCCACCACGGCCTCGGCCAGCACGTCCACCACCCGCAGCCGGTCGCAGGAGGCGTCGTGGGTGCCCGGTTCACAGGCGCACGGCGGGTAGGTCTCGGCCCAGTCGTACGGGCGCAGGGTGTGCTCCAGGACGTCCTCGGAGACCTCGTCCCAGAGCTCCAGGGCGCGCTCCAGCATCCGCAGTTGCTCGGCGAAGGCGTTCCGGCGGCGGGCGGCCCGGGCGGCTTCCAGGGCGGCCGGCAGGGCCCGGGCCGGGTCGTGCGCGTGGTACCAGTAGTTGGCCAGCCGGGCGGGCCGCGCGTCGCAGCCGACCAGCGACGGGTCCTCTTCCAGCACGGCGGCGAAGCGGCGGTTGATCCGGTGCCGCTCGCCCGGCAGCAGGTCGTCGGAGACCGCCTCGCGGACCAGGGCGTGCCGGAAGCAGTAGCCCTCGCCGTCCGGGTCCGGCCGCAGGATGTTGGCGCCGACGGCGGTGCGCAGGGCCTCGATCAGCGGCTCCTCGCCCTCGTCCAGGACGGCCGCCAGCAGCTCGTGCTCGATGCAGGAGCCGCCCTCGGCGGCGAATCTGATCACCTGCTGGGCCTCGTCGGGCAGCGCCTCGACCCGGACCAGCAGGATGTCCCGCAGCGAGTCGGTCATCCCGGCCGGACAGCCCTGCTGGTGGGCGGTGGCGAGCTCCTCGACGAAGAACGGGTTGCCCTCGGAGCGGCGGTGGATCCGGTCCACCAGCGCGCGGTCCGGCGCCCCGGTGCCGAGGATGCCGGCCAGCTGGGCGGCCACCTCGCCCTGCCCGAAGCGGTCCAGCTCCAGCCGCTGGACGGTGCGCAGCCGGTCGAGCTCGGCCAGGAAGGGGCGCAGCGGATGGCGGCGGTGCAGGTCGTCGCTGCGGTAGGTGGTGACGATCAGGACCCGGGAGCGGTGCAGGGTGCGGATCAGGTAGGCGAGCAGCTCCCGGGTGGAGCGGTCGGACCAGTGCAGGTCCTCCACCGCGAGCACCAACGTCCGTTCGGCGCCCAGCCGTTCGAAGAGCCGGGCGGTGTGCTCGAAGAGCCTGGCCCGGCCGAACTCGTCGTTCGGCTCGCCGTCGACCTCGCCGAAGCCCGGCAGCAGGCGCGCCAGATGGCCTTCCATTCCGGCCGCCGCCTGCTCCAACTCCCGCCCCAGCAGCCGGTGCAGGCGCCGCAGCGCGGTGGCCAGCGGGGCGTACGGCAGGCCCTCGGCGCCGATCTCCAGGCACCCGCCGAGCGTGGTGACCGCGCCCTGTGCGGCCGCACTGCCGAGGAACTCCTCCACCAGCCGGGTCTTGCCCACCCCGGCCTCTCCCCCGATCAGCACGGTCTGCGGCGCACCGGCCTCGGCGCGGCGCAGGGCCGCGGCCAGAAGGTCGGTCTCGCTGCTGCGCCCGACGAAGACCGGGCTGACCGATATCTGCTCCATGTCGGCGAGCATGCCACAGGGCGGCGACCCCGGCCGAGGCGTTATCCGGGGGTCCGGACGGCCCGAAGGGGAGGCGCCCGAGGCGTCCTCCCCTTCTGTCCCGGTACCGGCACCCGGGATGTGCCGCTCTGTCAGCATTCGCCGAGGCGCGCGGCCCGGACGGTGCCGGCGCCGGCCACGGCGCCGTCGGTGCGGCGTACGCTGCGGGCGAACCGCGCCCGCAGCCCGGAGCGGGCGGCCGGCGCCGCCGCGGCCCGGGCCTCGCGGACCAGCCGGGCGTGCTCGGCGTCCTGCTGGAGCTGCTGCTGGCGCTGGCGGATGAGCTCGTACTCGAACATGGTGGTGGTGTCCCCCTGGTCAGGACGCTTCCCGGCCTCGGTCGGCCGGTCCGTCGTCCGAGGTCCACCATTCCGTCCCAGCCGGGGCCGGGGCATCGGCAGCATGCCTGATCTTCCGGGGCCCGAGTGCCTTAGAGACCTTCCCTTCGAAGCCGTCAGGCCCGCCCGCACCCCATGAGCAGGGGTAGGGACGGGCCTGACGGTCTAAGGCGGCCCGAAGGCGCCTAAGGGGTCCTCAGGACAGCCGGGCCAGCAGCAGGTCCTTGACCTTGGCCGCGTCGGCCTGGCCGCGGGTGGTCTTCATGACCGCGCCGACCAGCGCGCCGATCGCCTGGACCTTGCCGTCGCGGATCTTGGCGGCGATGGCCGGGTTGTCGGCGATGGCCTGGTCGACGGCCGCACCGAGCGCGGAGTCGTCCGAGACCACGGCGAGGCCGCGCCGCTCGACGACCGCGTCCGGCTCACCCTCGCCGGCCAGCACGCCCTCGATCACCTGGCGGGCCAGCTTGTCGTTCAGCTTGCCCTCGGCGACCAGCGCGCACACCCGGGCCACCTGGGCCGGGGTGATCGGCTGCTCGGCCAGTTCGGTGCCGGTCTCGTTGGCCCGGCGGGCCAGCTCGCCCAGCCACCACTTGCGGGCCTGGTCGGCCGGCGCACCGGCGGCGATGGTCTGCTCCAGCAGCTCGACCGCGCCGGCGTTCAGCACCGACTGCATGTCCTGGTCGGACAGCGCCCACTCGGCCTGCAGCCGGGCCCGGCGCACCCGGGGCAGCTCGGGCAGCGCGGCCCGCAGCTCCTCGACCCACGCGCGGGCGGGGGCGACCGGCACCAGGTCCGGCTCCGGGAAGTAGCGGTAGTCCTCGGCGTTGTCCTTGATCCGGCCCGCCGTGGTGCTGCCGTTGTCCTCGTGGAAGTGCCGGGTCTCCTGGACGATCGTCCCGCCGTCGGTCAGCACCGTGGCATGGCGCTGGATCTCGAACCGGGCCGCCCGCTCGACGCTGCGCAGCGAGTTGACGTTCTTGGTCTCCGAGCGGGTGCCGAACGTCGAGGTGCCGTTCGGGCGCAGCGACAGGTTGACGTCGCAGCGCATCTGGCCCTTGTCCATCCGGGCCTCGGAGACGCCCAGCGCCCGGATCAGCTCGCGCAGCTCGGCCACGTACGCCTTGGCGACCTCGGGGGCCCGCTCGCCGGCGCCCTCGATCGGCTTGGTGACGATCTCGATCAGCGGGATGCCGGCCCGGTTGTAGTCCAGCAGCGAGTGCGAGGCGCCGTGGATGCGGCCGGTCGCGCCACCGATGTGCGAGGACTTGCCGGTGTCCTCCTCCATGTGGGCGCGCTCGATCTCGACCCGGAAGGTCGAGCCGTCCTCCAGCTGCACGTCGAGGTAGCCGTTGAAGGCGATCGGCTCGTCGTACTGCGAGGTCTGGAAGTTCTTCGGCATGTCCGGGTAGAAGTAGTTCTTCCGGGCGAACCGGCACCACTCGGCGATCTCGCAGTTCAGCGCCAGGCCGATCTTGATCGCGGACTCCACGCCGATCGCGTTGACCACCGGCAGCGAGCCGGGCAGGCCGAGGCAGGTCGGGCAGGTCTGCGAGTTGGGCTCGGCGCCCAGCTCGGTCGAGCAGCCGCAGAACATCTTGGTCTTCGTACCCAGCTCGACGTGGACCTCAAGGCCCATCACCGGGTCGTACGAGGCGAGAGCGTCCTCGTACGAGACCAGACTGATGACGCTCACAGCGTCCCCTTCACTTGAGTCTTGGAGGTCCGTCAGCCCAGCAGCACGTCGTCGTCCCCGAGCCGCTTGAGCTCACGGACGAGGAGCGCGGTGCCGGTGATCAGCGCGGCGGCGCCGACCAGGGCGTTGATCAGCTTGAGGGTGTCGTTGTCGCCACGCGCCTTCTTGACGTCCTTGACGATCGAGACCGCGCCGAAGGCGCTCGTCCCGATGGACAGCCACAGGCCGGGCTTGGAGTGCCTGAACCCTTTTGCCTTCGCAACGGTGCTCACAGTGCCGGTGCCTCCTCCAGCAGGGGGTGTCCCCACTTGTCGTTGAGTGCGGCCTCGACGGCGCCGCCCACCCGGTACAGGCGGTCGTCCGCCATCGCGGGAGCGATGATCTGCAGGCCGACCGGGAGATTGTCCTCCGGGGCCAGGCCGCAGGGCAGCGACATGGCCGCGTTGCCCGCCAGGTTCGACGGGATGGTGCACAGGTCGGCCAGGTACATCGCCATCGGGTCGTCGGCGCGCTCGCCGATCGGGAAGGCGGTGGTCGGCGTGGTCGGCGAGATCAGCACGTCGACCCCGGCGAAGGCGGCGTCGAAGTCGCGCGAGATCAGGGTGCGGACCTTCTGGGCCGAGCCGTAGTAGGCGTCGTAGTAGCCCGAGGACAGCGCGTAGGTGCCCAGGATGATCCGACGCTTGACCTCGTCGCCGAAGCCGGCCTCGCGGGTGAGCGCGGTGACCTCCTCGGCCGAGCGGGTGCCGTCGTCGCCGACCCGCAGGCCGTAGCGCATGGCGTCGAAGCGGGCCAGGTTGGAGGAGGCCTCGCTCGGCGCGATCAGGTAGTACGCCGGCAGCGCCAGGGTGAACGACGGGCAGGAGACCTCGACGACCTCGGCGCCCAGCTCGCGCAGCAGCTCCACCGACTCGTCGAAGCGCTGCATCACGCCGGCCTGGTAGCCCTCACCGGCGAACTCCTTGACCACGCCGATCCGCATGCCGCGGATGTCGCGCATCGTGGCCGCCGCGACCACGGCCGGCACCGGCGCGTCGATCGAGGTGGAGTCCAGCGGGTCGTGGCCGGCGATCGCCTCGTGCAGCAGGGCCGCGTCCAGCACCGTACGGGCGCACGGGCCGCCCTGGTCCAGCGAGGAGGAGAAGGCGACCAGGCCGTAGCGGGAGACCGAGCCGTAGGTCGGCTTCACGCCGACCGTGCCGGTCACGGCGCCGGGCTGGCGGATCGAGCCACCGGTGTCGGTGCCGATCGCCAGCGGGGCCTCGTACGCGGCCAGGGCCGCCGCCGAGCCGCCGCCGGAACCACCGGGGATCCGGCTGAGGTCCCAGGGGTTGCCGGTCGGGCCGTAGGCGGAGTTCTCGGTGGAGGACCCCATGGCGAACTCGTCCATGTTGGTCTTGCCGAGGATGACCACGCCGGCGTCCTTCAGACGCTTGGTCAGGGTCGCGTCGTAGGGCGGGATCCAGCCTTCGAGGATCTTCGAGCCGCAGGTGGTCGGGATGCCCTCGGTGGTGAAGACGTCCTTCAGCGCGAGCGGGACGCCGGCCAGCGGGCCCAGCTCCTCGCCCTTGGCGCGCTTGTCGTCGACCGCGCGGGCGGCCCGCAGCGCACCCTCGGTGTCGACGTGCAGGAAGGCGTTGACCTTCTTGTCGACGGCGTCGATCCGGTCCAGGTGGGCCTGGGCGACCTCGACGGCGGACACCTGGCCGCCGGCGATCGCGGCGGCGGTCTCGGCGGCGGTGTAGCGGATGAGCTCGGTCACGGGTCAGTCCTCCCCGAGGATCTGGGGCACGCGGAAACGCTGCTCCTCGCTGGCCGGGGCGCCGGACAGCGCCTGCTCCGGGGTGAGCGAGGGCCGCACCTCGTCCGCGCGCATGACATTGGTCAGCGGCAGCGGGTGGGAGGTCGGCGGGACGTCCTGTCCGGCGACCTCGGAAACGCGGGCGACCGCGCCGATGATCACGTCGAGCTGCTCGGCGAAGTGGTCCAGCTCTTCGGCCTGCAACTCAAGACGCGACAGCCGGGCGAGGTGGGCGACCTCCTCGCGCGTGATGCCAGGCATGCAGCGATCCTCAAGGTGAGTTCTGGTGAGGCCGGAACGCGCTGTCGCGGTGCCCGGCCCGGACGGGCGGGCGCCGGGCGCACCCCGTCCTCATGGTCTGTGGCCCCATCCTATGGGGCGCGGCCCGGCCACCGGCCACGCCGATCGGGCGACCGGGGGGAAAGCGGGCCGCCGGGCGCGCGCGAACGCCGCGCCCCGCCCACCCGATCGAGGGGTGGACGGGGCGCGGCGGGCGGGTCACTGCTGGCTGGTCGGGGCCCCCAGCTCCGGCTTGGCCTTCGCCCCCGGGCGGATCTGCGGCGCCGGGCGCACCTGGGTCGCCGTCAGCCGCTCGACCGACGGCGCGCCGGTGCTGTGCACCATCAGCCAGGCGGTGGCCTGGTCGGCCGGCAGCGCGGCCGACACCAGCCAGCCCTGGACGGCGTCCACCCCCATGTCCTGCAACCGCTCCCAGGTCTCGTCGTCCTCCACGCCCTCGGCGACCACGGTCAGCCCCAGCGAGTGCGCCAGCTCGACCGAGCAGCGCACCACCGCGGCGTCGTGGTCGTCGGCGACCATCCGGGAGACGAAGGACCGGTCGATCTTCAGCTCACCGACCGGCAGGCTGCGCAGCCGCACCAGCGAGGAGTGCCCGGTGCCGAAGTCGTCCAGCGACATCCGCACGCCGTAGCGGCGCAGCTCGTCCAGCGTGTCGGCGGCCCGGCGGGAGTCGTCCAGCAGCAGCCGTTCGGTGATCTCCAGCTGGAGCGCGTCGGCCGGCACCTGGTTCCGGTCGAGGTGGCCGGCCACCCGGGCGGCGAAGCCCGGGTTGAGCACGTCCCGGGGCGAGACGTTGACCGCCACCGGCACCTTGAGGCCCTGGGCCCGCCAGATCGCCAGCTGGCCGACGGCCGACTCCAGCACGTAGTCGGTGAGCCGGGGCATCAGCCCGCTGGACTCGGCCAGGCTGATGAACTCGTCCGGCGCGACCCGGCCCTGGCCGGCCCGCTCCCAGCGCAGCAGCGCCTCCAGGCCGACCACCCGGCCGTCGAAGGCCACCTTCGGCTGGTAATGGAGCTTGACCTCGGAGGTCTCCAGCGCCCGCCGCAGATCGCCGAGCAGTCCGATCCGGTACGGGGTGTCGATGTCCCGTGCCTCGTCGTACTGCTCGACCCCGCTGCGGCTGCGCTGGGCGTGGGCCATCGCCACGTCGGCCCGGCGGAGCAACGATTCGGCGTCCTGCGCGTGGGTCGGGTAGACGCAGACCCCGGCGCTGGCCTCCAGGACCAGCAGCAGCCCGTCCAGGCGGATCGGCGCGGCGAGCTCCACGATCAGGGCCTTGGCCACCCGCTCCATGGTCTCCGGGCTGCCCACCCCGGGCAGCAGGACGGCGAACTCGTCGCCGCCCATCCGGGCCACCACGGCCTGCCCGCTGCGCTGCACCGACGGGGGCAGGGCGGCGAACACGTCCTCGGAGGTGTCCGGGGCGCCGGGGCGCACCGGGGCGGACTGCGGCGCCGGTCCGGAGCGCAGCGCGCGGTTCAGCCGGCGGGCGATGTGCACCAGCAGCCGGTCGCCCGCGGTGTGGCCGAGGGCGTCGTTGAGCGAGCGGAACCGGTCGAGGTCGAGCAGGATCAGCCCGACGCTGTAGCCGTCCTCCCCGTCGTGCTGGGCGATCGCCTCCTGGGCCGCGAGCAGCAGGGCCTGTCGGTTGGGCAGGTCGGTGAGCGGGTCGGTGAGCTGGTCCCTGGCCCGGTCGCGGGCGATCCGCCAGGCCGCCACCAGGACGGCCAGCGGGACCGCGAACAGCGGCAGCAGCTCGGGTTCGTAGCGGTAGACCAGGACGGCGAGCGGGATGAGCGGCGCGGCCCCGGCCAGCACAACGCCGAGCAGCAGGACCGCACCTGCCACCCCCTGCGGCGGGCGTGTGGGCGCACCGCCGGTCGTACGATCCATAAGCCCTGTCCTCCGTCGGGCCCGCCCCGTCAGGCCGCCTTACGGTGAGGCACCGTACTGGTGCCGATGGACGTCAGGCGACGGGGTGTCCCCACGGGCGCCGGCCGAGACCGGAGCCACCCACCCCTGCTGACTCTCTGTTGCGCTCCAGGGTATGCCGGGGCCGACCGGGAGGGCAGACTTTCGGACATCCCTGAGCGCGCCACCGGCCGGACTTCCCCGCCAGGAGAGGCCGACACTGCCGCACAGTGACAGAATGCCCGAATTCCTGCGGGTGGACCCCGGTGACGCCGCATCAGGAGCATAACGACCGAGGGGTGGACAGCCCGTCACCGGTCGGCGGTGCTCTCCTGCCCGGTGTCCGCGGCGGGTGCGGCGACCGGCTCCGGGGGAAGGCCGAGGTGCGCCCTGGCCGCTTCGGGGCCCTGCTCCAGCAGCACGGTGAAGCCCGCGTCGTCCAGCACCGGCAGGCCGAGCTGGACGGCCTTGTCGTACTTGGAGCCCGGGTTGTCGCCGGCCACCACGAAGTGGGTCTTCTTCGACACCGAGCCGGTCACCTTGGCTCCGCGCGAGGTCAGCGCCTCCTTGGCGCCGTCCCGGGTGTGGCCGGCGAGCGTGCCGGTGACCACCACGGTCAGGCCCTCCAGCGGCCGGGGGCCCTGCTCCTCGGCGCCCTCCTCGACGAAGCGGACGCCGGCGGCGCGCCACTTCTCCAGGACCTCGCGGTGCCACTCCTCCTCGTACCACTCCTTGACGGAGCGGGCGATGGTCGGGCCGACGCCCTCGGCGGCGGCCAGCTCCTCCTCGGTGGCGGCGAAGATCCTGTCCAGATCGCGGAACTCCCGGGCGAGTGCCTGGGCGGCGACCGGGCCGACGTGACGGATCGACAGACCGTTGACGAACCGCCAGAGCGGACGGTCGCGGACGGCCGCGAGGTTGTCCAGCAGGAGGGTCAGGGACTTCTTCGGCTCGCCCCGCAGATTGGCGAAGAAGGCGACCACCTTCTCCTCGCCGGTGCGGTCGTCCAGCTTCGGCATGCCGGTCTTCGGCTCGCGCACCAGCACCTTGATGGGGAGCAGCTGCTCGACGGTGAGGCCGAAGATGTCCCCCTCGTTCTTGACCGGCGGATCGGCCGGCTCCAGCGGCTGGGTGAGCGCGGTGGCCGCGACGTAGCCGAGGCCGTCGATGTCCAGCGACTCGCGGCCGCCGAGGTAGGCGATCCGCTCGCGCACCTGGGCCGGGCAGAACTGCGCGTTGGGGCAGCGCAGGTCGATGTCGCCCTCGGACATCGGCCGCAGCTCGGTGCCGCACTCGTGGCAGTGCGAGGGCATCACGAACTCCTGCTCGGTGCCGTCGCGCAGGTCCTCGACCGGGCCGAGGATCTCCGGGATGACGTCACCGGCCTTGCGCAGCACCACCGTGTCGCCCAGCAGCACGCCCTTGGCCTTGACCACCTGCTGGTTGTGCAGCGTGGCGTACTGGACCATCGAGCCGGCCACCTTCACCGGCTCGGCCAGCACCGCGTACGGCGTGGCCCGGCCGGTGCGGCCGATCCCGACCTTGATGCTGGCCAGCCTGGCGGTGACCTCCTCCGGCGGGTACTTCCAGGCGATCGCCCAGCGCGGGGACTTGGAGGTGGCGCCGAGCCGGCCCTGGAGCGCGATCTCGTCCACCTTGACGACCACGCCGTCGATCTCGTGCTCGACCGAGTGCCGCTGCTCGCCGAACTGCCGGATGAAATCCCGCACTTCGTCCAGCGTCCCGACCACCCGGTTGTGCCGGGCGGTGGGCAGACCCCAGTCGCGCAGCAGCTGGTAGGCGTGCGACTGGCAGTCGATGTCGAAGCCGACCCGGGCGCCGATGCCGTGCACCACCATGTGCAGCGGGCGGGAGGCGGTGACCTGGGTGTCCTTCTGCCGCAGCGAACCGGCCGCGGCGTTGCGCGGGTTGGCGAACAGCTTCAGCAGCGCCTGCGGGCGCTTGCCCGTCTTCTCCCGCTCGGCGTTCTCCGCCTTGCGGCGCTCGTTCTCCGCGGCCAGCGAGGCGTTCAGCTCGGCGAAGGCCTCGGTGGGCAGGTACACCTCGCCGCGGATCTCCACCAGCTCGGGGATGTGCTCGCCCTGCAGCTGGTGCGGGATCTCCTTGATGGTGCGGACGTTGGCGGTGATGTCCTCACCGATCCGGCCGGTGCCCCGGGTGGCGGCCAGCACCAGCCGGCCGCGCTCGTAGGTGAGGTTGACGGCCAGTCCGTCGACCTTCAGCTCGCACAGGTAGTGGTAGTCGATCCCGGAGAGCTCGCCGGCGACCCGCTCGGCCCAGGCGGCCAGCTCCTCGTCGTCCATCGCGTTGTCCAGGCTGAGCAGCCGCTCCCGGTGCTCGACCTTGGCGAAGCCCTCGGTGGCGGTGCCGCCGACCTTCTGGGTGGGCGAGTCGGGGGTGACCAGGGCCGGGTGCTCGGCCTCCAGGGCCTCCAACTGCCGCATCAGCCGGTCGAACTCGGCGTCGCTGACGGTCGGGGCGTCCTGGTCGTAGTACCGGACCCGGTGCTCCTCGATCTCGGCCGCCAGCTCGGCGTGCCGCGTCCGCACCTCGGCCGGGATCTCCTCCCAGCCCTCAACACCCGCCACCCTGGGCCCTCCTGCCGTGCTACTCCGGGTTGTCCACCAGGCTCTGCGCCGCCTTCACGCTCAGTGACAGCGCCCGCTTGGCGTAGTCGGGGGAAGCCCCCGCCAGCCCGCAGCTCGGCGTCACCAGCACCCGGCGGCCCAGCAACTCCGGGTCCAGCCCGAGCCTGCGCCACAACGTCCTGACACCCTGGACACTACCGGCAGGGTCGGACATTCCCTCGTCGGTGGAGGGCACCACACCGGCCAGGATCACGGTGCCGCCCTCGACCGCCTCGCCCAGGTCCTCGTCGTCACGCTCCGTCAGGAAGGAGAAGTCCAGCGACACTCCCGCCACCCCGGCCCGGCGCAGCAGCCCGAGCGGCACCCCGGGGGCGCAACTGTGCACCACCACCGGCACGTCCAGGGCCTGCACCACCCCGCGCAGCGCCTCCTCCGCGACCTGCCGGTCGACGGCGCGCAGCCGCTGGAAGCCGCTGGCGGTCTTCACCGAGCCGGTCAGCACGGCCGGCAGCGAGGGCTCGTCGAGCTGCAGGACCGGCTGCGCGCCGGGGATCCGGGCCCGGACGTCGGCGAGGTGGCGGCGCAGCCCCTCGGTCAGCGAGCCGGCGATGTCCCGGCAGGCGCCCGGATCGGCGAGCGCCTTCTCGCCGTGCCGCAGCTCGATCGAGGCGGCCAGCGTCCACGGGCCGACCGCCTGGAGCTTGAGCGGCCCCCGGTAGCCCTGGGTGAACTCCTCCAGCGCGTCCAGATCCTCGCCCAGCCAGGAGCGGGCCCGCCGGCTGTCCCGCCCGGGGCGGTCGGCGAACCGCCAGCCGCTCGGCTCGACCTGGGCGAACAGCTCGACCAGCAGCCCCGCGCCACGGCCGATCATGTCCGCGCCGGGCCCGCGCGCCGGGAGCTCCGCCAGGTGCGGCAGCAGCTCCAGCGAGCCCGTCACGGTCTTCGCGGCCTCGCGGGCGTCGGTGCCGGGCATGGACCCGACGCCGGTCGCGGCTCCGGGCAGGGTCTGCAGGGGGTTCTCGGTGCTCTCGGTGCTCACGGGCCCGAGCCTAGTGCGCCGGCGCCGCTGCGATCGGCCCCGGGCCCGGAGCCCGGCTCAGCCGCCGGGGCGGACGGTGATCTCGGTGATCGCCGCGTCGCGGGGCAGGTCGAGCGCGGTGAGGACGGCCGTGGCGACCGAGCCCGGGTCGATCCAGCGGCTCGGGTCGTACTCCTTGCCCTCCTGGTGGTGCACCTTGAGCTGCATCGGGGTGGCGGTGCGGCCCGGGTAGACCGTGGTGACCCGGACCCCGTTGGCCTGCTCCTCGACGCGCAGCGCGTCGGCGAGCGCCCGGACGGCGAACTTGCTGGCCGCGTACGCGCTCCAGTTGGCGTCCGCGCGCAGCCCGGCGCCGGAGTTGACGAAGAGCACCTGGCCGCGGGCCTGCCGGAGCGAGGGCAGGAAGAGCCTGGTCAGCTCGGCGGGGGCGACGGCGTTGACGTTCAGCTGGTGCTGCCAGGCCTTCACCGGCAGGTCGCCGACCGTCCCCAGCTCGACCACCCCCGCGATGTGCAGCAGGGCGTCGATCTCGACCGGCATCTCCTGGTGGCCGAGCGCCCAGGAGAGCTTGGCGGGGTCGGCGAGGTCGCCGACCAGGGTCCGGGCGCCGGGGTAGCGCGAGCGCAGCACGGCGGCGCGCTTGGCGTCGCGGGCCAGCAGCCACAGCTCCTCGCCGCGGGCGGCGAGCCGCTCGGTGACGGCCGCGCCGATGCCGGAGCCGGCGCCGGTGATCAGGTGTACACCCATGATGTCCCTCGGGTCGTGGTCGCGTGGTCGGGCGGCGGCGGGGCCGCTCAGGAGGCCCGGTCGAGCTGCGCGAGCGCCTCGGCGGGCGTCCGCGCGAAGGTGATCAGCTCGGCGAGCGGACGGGGCAGGAAGCCCTCGGCGTCCATCCGCTCCAGCTGGGTGCGCAGTCCGCCGTAGAAGCCCTCGGTGTCCAGCACCACGACCGGCTTGTCGTGCAGGGCGTGCTTCTTCAGCTCCAGCACCTCGGTGACCTCGTCCAGCGTGCCGAGCCCGCCGACCAGCACCACCACGGCGTCCGCCCGGGCCAGCAGCTGCGCCTTGCGGGCGGCCAGGTCGACCGTCATCACCAGCTCGTCGGCGCCCTCGTAGGTCTTGTGGGCGAGCAGCTCGACCGAGATGCCGACCAGCCGGCCTCCGGCCTCCTTCACCCCGTCGGCGAGCAGGCCCATCAGGCCGGCGTGCGAGCCGCCCCAGACCAGGGTGTGGCCGCCGGCCCCGAGCAGCCGGGCGAACTCGGCGGCGGGGGCAGTGTAGCGGTCGTCCAGCGAGTACGCGGAGCAGAAGACGGTGATGTTCATGATGGCCCCAGGTCTACCACGGACGGCGGCCCACCCGGGAACCCGTTCCCGGGGCCGGTCAGGCCGGGACGCTCCGGCGCTCGGTGGTCGCGATGGTGGCCGAGCCGACCACCCGGGTGCCGTCGTAGAGGACCACGGCCTGCCCGGGCGCGATGCCCCGGACCGGGCTCGCCAGCCGGACCACCAGCTCGCCGCCGACCACGGCGGCGGTGACCGCCACCTCCTCGCCGTGCGCCCGCAGCTGCGCGGTGTACGCGGCTTCGCCGACCGGCTCGGCCCCGCACCAGCGCGGCCGGATCGCGGTCAGCCCCAGCACGTCAAGACCCTCGGCCGGGCCGACCGTGACGGTGTTGTCCACCGGCGAGATGTCCAGCACGTAGCGCGGCTTGCCGTCGGCGGCCGGGCGGCCGATCCGCAGGCCCTTGCGCTGGCCGATGGTGAAGCCGTACGCGCCGTCGTGCTCGCCCAGCTTGCTGCCGTCCACGTCGACGATGTCGCCGGTGGCGGTGCCCAGGTGCTTGGCCAGGAAGCCCTGGGTGTCACCGTCGGCGATGAAGCAGATGTCGTGGCTGTCGGGCTTCTTGGCGACGGCCAGGCCGCGCCGCTCGGCCTCCGCGCGGATGGCGTCCTTGGTGGTGTCGCCGAGCGGGAACATCGAGTGCGCGAGCTGCTCGGCGTCCAGCACCCCGAGCACGTAGGACTGGTCCTTGGCCGGGTCGACGGCCCGGTGCAGCGCGCGCCCACCGCCCGGCAGCTCGACGATCCGGGCGTAGTGGCCGGTGCAGACCGCGTCGAAGCCGAGCGCGACGGCCTTGTCCAGCAGCGCGGCGAACTTGATCTTCTCGTTGCAGCGCAGGCAGGGGTTGGGGGTGCGGCCGGCTGCGTACTCGGCGACGAAGTCGTCGATCACGTCCTCGCGGAAGCGCTCGGCGAGGTCCCAGACGTAGAACGGGATGCCGATCACGTCGGCGGCCCGGCGGGCGTCCCGGGAGTCCTCCAGGGTGCAGCAGCCGCGCGCGCCGGTCCGGAAGGACTGCGGGTTGGCGGACAGCGCCAGGTGCACCCCGGTCACCTCGTGGCCGGCCTCGGCGGCGCGGGCGGCGGCGACGGCGGAGTCGACCCCGCCGGACATCGCGGCCAGCACGCGCAGACGGCGGCCATCGGACGGAGCGGTCGGGGCACCGGGGAAGTCACTCATGATGCGACCAGCGTACGTGCTCCGGCCGGACCGGCGGTAAGGGATCGCCCCCCGGCGCTCAGCGCCGGGCCGCCGCCGCCAGGCCCGCGTTGCGGGCCCGCTCGACGGCCGGGGTGATCGCCGCGGTGAGCGCCTCGACATCGGCCCGGGTGGAGGTGTGGCCGAGCGAGAACCGCAGCGAGGCCCGGGCCAGCAGCGGGTCGGCGCCCATCGCCAGCAGCACGTGGCTGGGCTGCGGCACCCCGGCCGAGCAGGCCGAGCCGGTGGAGCACTCGACGCCCTGGGCGTCCAGCAGCATCAGCAGCGCGTCCCCCTCGCAACCGGGGAAGGAGAAGTGCGCGTTGGCGGCCAGCCGGCCGGCCGGCGCGGGGTCGCCGTTGAGCACGGCGTCCGGCACGGCGGCGCGGACGGCGGCGACCAGCTCGTCGCGCAGCGCGCCCACGCCGGCGGCGTACGGCTCGCGGCGCGCCACGGCGAGGCCGGCGGCGGTGGCGAAGGCGGCGGCGCCGGGCACGTCCAGGGTGCCGGAGCGCACGTCGCGCTCCTGGCCGCCGCCGTGCAACAACGGCACCGGGTGGGCCTGGCGGGCCAGCACCAGCGCGCCGACCCCGTACGGGCCGCCGATCTTGTGGCCGGTGACGGTGAGCGCGGTCAGCCCGGACTCCGCGAAGGAGACCGGCACCTGACCGAGCGCCTGCACCGCGTCGGCATGCATCGGGATGCCGAACTCCGCTGCCACGGCGGCGAGTTCGGCGACCGGCTGGAGGGTGCCGACCTCGTTGTTGGCCCACATCACGGTGACCAGCGCGACCGAGCCGGGATCGCGCTCGATCGCCGCGCGCAGCGCCTCGGGGTGCACCCGGCCGAAGCCGTCCACCGGCAGGTAGTCGACCAGCGCGCCCTCGTGCTCGGCGAGCCAGTGCACCGCGTCCAGCACCGCGTGGTGCTCGACCGGGCTGCACAGCACCCGACGGCGGGCCGGGTCGGCGCCCCGGCGGGCCCAGTACAGGCCCTTCACCGCGAGGTTGTCCGACTCGGTGCCGCCACCGGTCAGCACGATCTCGCTCGGGCGGGCGCCCAGCGACTCGGCGAGGGACTCCCGGGACTCCTCGACCACCCGGCGGGCCCGGCGGCCGGCCGCGTGCAGGGAGGAGGCGTTGCCGACGACGCCGAGCTGCGCCGTCATGGCGGCGACAGCCTCGGGCAGCATCGGAGTGGTCGCGGCGTGGTCGAGGTAAGCCATAGCGGGACCAAGTGTAGGCGTCGCCGGGGGGCCGACCGGCCGAACACCGGGCCTGGGTCACGATTTGGCCATTGCACCCCCTGCAACGCGCGATTAGCCTCCTGGCTCACTGCCGGGCGTGGAGGGGTGGACGCGATGTCCCAGACGGTGGACCGGGCGCTGACCATCCTGGTGGCCCTCGGCGAGGGCCCGAGCTCGCTGGAGCAGGCGGCGAACCGGATCGGCGTGCACAAGTCGACGGCCCTGCGCCTGCTGCGCACGCTGCAGGAACACGGCTTCGTGACCCGCCAGCCCGACCACCGCTACCGCCTGGGCGGCCGGCTGTTCTCGCTCGCCCAGCAGGCGCTGGAGACCATCGACATCCGGCAGGTGGCCGCGCCCTACCTGGCCTCGCTGAACGAGCGGTACGGGCACACCGTGCACCTGTCGGTGCTGGAGGACGGCAAGGTGCTGCACCTGGACAAGGCGCAGAGCCGCTACCCGGACCGGCCGGGCTCCCGGCTCGGCCCGGACGGCCGGTTCGGCCACCGCGCCCCGGCCGTGGCCAGCGCGATCGGCAAGGTGCTGCTGGCCGACCTGCCGGACGACCAGCTGACGGCCTTTCTGGCCGCCCAGCAGACCGGCGGCCAGGACATCGGCTCGGCGGCGGACTTCCGGGCCGAGCTGGCCGCCGTGCGGCGCCAGGGCTGGTCGATGGACCAGGCCGACGCCCCGGCGACGGCCGGTCTGATCGCCGCGCCGATCGCCGGCACCGAGGGCCGGGCGATCGCCGCCTGTTCGATCTCCGCGCCCGCGCACGAGGCCTCGACGGCCGAGCTGAGCCGGCTGGTGCCGGAGCTGCTGTGCACGGTGGAGGCGATCTCGCTGGCCTACGGCGGGACGCCTACTCCTCGCTGGTGCGAGAACCGTTGCGGTGCCAAGCACGCGGAGCGCGCCAGCCGTACCTGAGCGCCAGCATCCGGATCACGAAGGCGCAGAGCGCGGCGGCCGAGGCGTTCAGCGAGGTGAGGCGGTCGGTGGCGATCAGCACCGCGACCACGGTGGAGCCGATCAGGGCGGGCACCGCGTAGATCTCACGGTCCCAGCGCAGCAGCGAGGGCTGCTCGGTGGCCAGCACGTCGCGGATCACGCCGCCGCCGGCCGCGGTCAGCATCCCGAGGGCCACCGAGGCGACCGAGCCCAGCCCGTAGTCGTGCGCCTTGATGGTGCCGCTGACGCAGAACAGGCCGAGACCGGCCGCGTCCAGGGTCTGCACCGCGGTGTTGATCCGCTCCACCTGCGGGTGCAGGAAGAACACCACCACCCCGGCGGCCAGCGGGGTGGAGAAGTACCCGAGGTTGGTGAAGGCCGCCACCGGCGTGGCACCGATCACCAGGTCACGCATCACCCCGCCGCCCAGCGCGGTCGCCTCGGCGAGCACGCAGATACCGAAGATGTCCATGTTCTTGCGGACGGCCAGCAGGCCGCCGGACAGGGCGAAGACGAAGATGCCGATCAGGTCCAGGGCCTGCTGCACCCCGGGCGAAAAGATTTGCGATGTCACCGGCTCAGTGTCCATGCCTGCTCCGCGGGCCGACGAATCGGCCGGCCGGCCGCCGGGCGGGGTCAGACGAAGGACTCACGCGGCGGCGGGCCGCCCAGGGCGTCCAGCCGGTCGGGCATCCGCAGGGTGGTCATCCGGTGCCGGCCGCCGATCAGCTCGTAGGCGAACACGCCGTGGATCCCGGCCGCCAGCACGGCCGACTTGGCGGTCGGCCAGCGCAGGATCCGGCCCATGTGCGACATCACCGCCAGGCTGACGTCACGGTAGGTACGGATCTCGGCCCGGGCCGTCTCCTGGAGGGTCTGCAGGATCCGCCGACCGTGCCCGGCGGCCGCCAGCCGGAGCAACTCCTCGTGGCAGTAGGCGAGATGGTTGTCCTCGTCGTTGGAGATCATGCGCACGGCCCGGCCGATCTCCGGGTGCTGCCCGAACACCTTGCGCAGCAGCCGCATCTGCTCGGAGGCGCGCTGCTCGGTGACCCGGCTGTGCGCCAGGTAGGTGATCACGTCCGCCTCGCCGAGCGGCTCGTCCCGGCGCAGCCGGGTGTGCGCCAGGCCGATCCCCTGGCGCTCCAGGAGCATCGTGTAGTCGGTGTCGTCCGGCACCTCGACCGGCGAGAGCCCGCGCTTGTGCAGCAGGGCGTTGAAGATCCGGCCGTGCTTGTCCTCGTCCGCGCCGTGCCGGGCGATCCTGGGCGCGAGCCACTGGTCCTCGACCAGCCGGGCGATCCGGCCGTTCTCCCAGCCGCCCTGGTCCTCGCCCTTGGCCGCGATGGAGCAGAACAGCCGGAACGCCTCGTCGTGGTCATGGATCTCCTGGAACAGACTGCGTGCGGACAGCACCGGACAGGCCTCCCAGCTGCCCGGCCGGGGTCGGGCGTCGATCGGATCACAACACCGATCAGTGAACGCACCGGGCCGCCCCACCCGCAACACGTGGGGCCGCCGCCTGCTCCGTACGGAGGACCGGCCGTCCGGCAGAAGGCCTACACCCGGGTGCCGACCGCGACCAGCGCCGCCGCCGGGAAGCCGTCGCGGTAGCGCGCGGCCAGCCGGCCGTAGGCCGCCCGGATCCGCTCGACCTCCTGCGGCGGCCGGCCCTCGATCAGCGCGGCGGTCAGCACCGTCCCGTCCAGCACGTCCTGCCACCAGCGGTCGGCGTCGACCCGGTGGGTCCAGCCGGCCCGCTCGACCCGGACCTCGGCGAGGCCGGCCGCGCGCAGCAGCCCGGCCAGCGCCTCGGGGCCCGCGTACCGGGCGAACGGCGATCCGGCGGGCACGCCCGGCGGGCGGGCGGCGCCGGCCTCGGCGACCGCGTCGAAGAACACCCCCTGGGCGCGGTTGCGCTCGGCGGTGTCCCAGCAGGAGAGCACCAGCCGGCCGCCCGGCCGCAGCACCCGGCCCAGGTCGGCCACGGCGGCCGGCGGGTCCGGCACGTGATTGATCACGAAGGCGCCGATCGCCGCGTCGAACTCCGCCCCGGCGAACGGCAGTCCGGGCAGCCGGGCGGTGCGGACCAGGGCGCCGGGCAGCGCCGCGGCGGCGGCCCCGGCCATCCGCCGGTCCGCGTCGGTGGCCACCACCCGCGCGCCGCGGGCCAGCGCCCGCGCGGCGAGCCGGCCGGTGCCGCAGCCGACCTCCAGCAGCCGAATGCCGGCGCCCACCGCGGCCGCGTCCAGCAGGGCTTCGTGCAGGCCGGCGGTCATCGCGCCGAAGCCGTCGTGGTAGGTCGCGCTGCGCCGGGCCCAGCCGCGCCGCTCGAACGCGGCGAACTCCTCGTCGTCAGCCGTAACCGCCATGTCGCTGTCTCCTCGGCCCTCGGGCCGTGCCGCGGCCCAGTCTGGCACGGCCGCCGGACGCCCCCGCCCTCCCCGGCTGCCCCGGCCGTCCGGACGTGCGAGGGCCCGGGCGCGCGCACGCGCCCGGGCCCTCGGGACGACCGGACGGTCAGTCGGTCGCCGGGTTCTCCGGGAAGTGGCAGGCCACCTGGTGGCCGGACTTCGCCGCGACCAGCGGCGGCTCCTGGCCGGCGCAGATGTCCTGCGCCTTCCAGCAGCGGGTCCGGAACCGGCAGCCGCTCGGCGGGTTGAGCGGCGAGGGCACGTCGCCGGTGAGCAGGATCCGCTCGCGGCGCTCCTTGCGGCGCGGGTCCGGCACCGGCACCGCCGACATCAGCGCGTTGGTGTACGGGTGCATCGGCGCCCGGTACAGCGAGTCCCGGTCGGCGATCTCGACGATCTTGCCGAGGTACATCACCGCGACCCGGTCCGAGACGTGCCGGACCACCGAGAGGTCGTGCGCGATGATCAGGTAGGTCAGGCCGAGCTCCTTCTGGAGGTCGTCCAGCAGGTTGACCACCTGCGCCTGGATGGAGACGTCCAGCGCGGAGACCGGCTCGTCCGCCACGATCATCTTCGGCCGCAGGGCCAGCGCGCGGGCGATGCCGATGCGCTGGCGCTGCCCGCCGGAGAACTCGTGCGGGTAGCGGTTGTAGTGCTCGGGGTTGAGACCGCACAGCTCCAGCAGGTCCTGGACCTGGCGCTTCAGCCCGTGCTCGCTCGGCACCTTCTGGAGCCGGAACGGGGCTCCCACGATGGTGCCCACGGTCTGCCTCGGGTTCAGCGAGGAGTACGGGTCCTGGAAGATCATCTGGATGTCGCGGCGCAGCGGCCGCATCGCCCCGACGCCCAGGTGGGTGATGTCGGTGCCCTCGAACTCGATCTTCCCGCCGGTCGGTTCGTCCAGCCGCGTGATCAGCCGGCCCATGGTCGACTTGCCGCAGCCGGACTCGCCGACCACGCCGAGGGTCTCGCCCGCGTTGACCGTGAAGTCGATCCCGTCCACCGCGCGGACCGCGCCGGTCTGCCGGCGCAGCAGCCCCTTGGCGATCGGGAAGTGCCTGGTCAGACCGGTCACCCGAAGCAGCGGCTCCCGGTCGCCGGCGGGCGCGGGTGCGGGGATCGTCGCCGTCGATGAGTCCGTCATCGGTTCTCTCCAAAGGGGTGGTACGTGCTCACAGCCGGGGCGCGATCTCTTCGGCGAAGATCCGGTGGCGTTCGGCGGTCGGCAGGTGGCAGGCGGCGAAGTGCCGCTCGGCGGCCTCGGCCAGCACCGGGCGCTCGGTGGTCGAGCGGCCGACGGTCCGGTCCGCGTACGGGCAGCGCGGGTGGAAGGCGCAGCCGCTCGGCACGTTGATCAGGCTGGGCGGGGAGCCCTTGACCGGGATCAGCCGGTCCTGGAGCTCGCGGTCCAGGCGCGGCATCGAGCCGAGCAGGCCCCAGGTGTAGGGGTGCTCGGGCGACTCGAACAGGGTCGCGGCGGGGCCGCGCTCCACGCACCGGCCGCCGTACATCACCAGGATGTCGTCGGCGAGCTCGGCGACCACCCCGAGGTCGTGGGTGATGATGATGACGGCCGAGCCGAACTCCTGCTGGAGGTCGCGGATCAGGTCCAGGATCTGGGCCTGCACGGTGACGTCGAGCGCCGTGGTGGGCTCGTCGGCGATCAGCAGCGAGGGGTCGTTGACCAGCGCCATGGCGATCATGGCGCGCTGGCGCATACCGCCGGAGAACTCGTGCGGGAAGGCGTCCACCCGCTTGTCCGGCTGCGGGATGCCGACCCGGTCGAGCATCTCGATCGCCCGCTTGCGGGCGTCCTTCTTGCTCGCCTGCGGGTGGTGCGCCCGGTAGGCCTCCACGATCTGGGCACCGATCGTGTAGTACGGGTGCATCGCGGTCAGCGGGTCCTGGAAGATCATGGCCATCTTCTGGCCACGCAGCTGCCGGACCCGGTCGGGGTCGGCGGAGATCAGCTCCTCGCCGTCCAGCCGCACCTCGCCGCTGATCTGCGGGGCACCGCGCTTGGTGCCCATCCGGTGCAGACCCATGATGGACAGCGAGGTGACCGACTTGCCGGAGCCGGACTCGCCGACGATGCCGAGGGTCTTGCCCTGCTCCAGGTCGAAGGTCAGCCCGTCGACGGACTTCACCAGGCCGTCGTCGGTGGGGAAGTGCACCTTGAGGTCACGGACCGAGAGGAAGGCCGAGGAGGTCTTCCCGGCGCCGGTGTCCACCGGCGTGATGGTCTTCTCGGTGTTGCTCATGCCAGCCTCACCCGGGGATCGACAACGGCGTACAAGACGTCAACCAGCAGGTTGGCCAGGATGATGAAGAAGCCGGCGAAGAGGGTGACACCCATGATCACCGGAAGGTCGCTGGCGCTGATCGCGGCGACCGCCTCGTAGCCGAGGCCACGGAAGTTGAAGGTCGTCTCGGTGAGCACCGCGCCACCGATCAGACCGCCGAGGTCCATGCCGAAGACGGTGAGGATCGGGGTCAGCGTGGAGCGCATCGCGTGCTTGCCGATGACGGTCCGCTCGGTCAGGCCCTTGGCCCGTGCCGTGCGGATGTAGTCCTCGCCGAGCACGTCCAGCAGGGTGGCCCGGGTGAGCCGGGCGTAGGTGGCGGCGTACAGGAACGCGAGCGTGATCCAGGGCAGCACCAGGTTCTGGAACCACATCAGCGGGTCGACGCCGAGTTCCACGTAGTCGTGCGGGAACCAGCCCAGCTGGTAGACGAAGATCGCGCTGGCCAGCATGCCGGTGAAGTAGATCGGCAGCGAGACGCCCGCCAGGGCGGTGGTCATCGCGAAGCGGTCCAGCAGGCTGCGCCGGCGCAGCGCGGAGACGACACCGGCCAGGGTGCCGAAGACCAGCCAGAGCACCGAGGCGCCGGCCGCGAGCGAGGCGGTCACGCCCAGTCGGTCGAGCAGGACGGGCCACACCTCCTGCTCGGTCTTGAACGAGTAGCCGAAGCAGGGGGCCGCGCAGTGGGTGACGTCGACGCCGGTGCTGTAGTCCCGGCCCGCGAACAACCCCTTCAGGAAGAGGAAGTACTGCTCGACGATCGACTTGTCGAGGCCCATCTTGTGGCGGATGCCCTCGACCGCCGCCTTGTCGGCGATCTTGCCGACGTACAGCAGGGCCGGGTCGCTGCCGGTGAGCTTCGGCACCATGAAGAAGATGCCGAAAGTGACCGCGGAGACCACCAGCAGCATGGCGACGACGTTGATGAGCCGTCGGATGAAATACACGAGCACTGCGGTCGGCCCCGCCCCCGGCCGGCCGGGAACTCCGGTGGGAGTTCCCGGCCGACCCGGGCGGAGCCTTCACCTGCCCTTCGGACTAGCTGTGCGAACTACGGGAGCGGGCGGGGCAGGTCACTTGCCGTCGGAGACACCGAGCGCCTGGAAGTCGACCTCGCCGAAGGCCTGGTTGACGAAGACGTTGGTGAGCCGCGGGTTGCGGTAGTTCAGCGCCTTGTCGGCCACGATCGGCAGGTAGACCGCGGAGTCGGTCACCTTGTGGTTGATCTTCTTGTAGAGCTCGGCGGCCTTGGCCGGGTCGGTCTCCGCCGCGGCCTGGTCGAACCAGGCGTTGACCTCCGGGTCGTCCGTCTCGGCGTAGTTGCTGTTGCCGTTCTTGACGATGAAGCGGCCGTCCATGAGCGGCTGCATGTAGCCGGCGCCGTTCGGGTAGTCGGCGCCCCAGCCGACGACCAGCAGACCGTAGTTCTTGCTGTGCACGACGTCCGGCGCACCGGCCACCGAGGCCAGCAGCTTGCCGTCGTACTGGTCGACGGTGACGTCGACGTTGATGGCCTTCAGCGCGGTCTGGAGGGCAACCGCGGAGTTGACCTCCTTCTCCTTGTTGCCACGGACCGCGATGGTGGTCTTGAAGCCGTCCGGCTTGCCGCAGGCGGCCAGCTCCTCCTTGGCCTTGGCCAGGTCGGGCTTGCCCTTGGTCAGACCGAACGGGTCGTAGTCGTCCGAGCCCAGGATGTTCGGGGGCAGCATCGAGCCGTAGGTCGAGCCGGCCACCGAGCCGCCGCGGGCGGTCTGCAGCGCGGTGGTGTCGGCCGCGTACATGACGGCCTTGCGGCAGTGCTCGTTGTCGAAGGGGGCGACCTTCGGGACGACCGTGATGTAGCGGATGAAGCCGTTGTACGGGTCGTCCGTGTTGGCCTTGAGCGCCGGGTCCTGCAGCACCTTGACCTGGGCGGCCTGGGAGAGGCCGGTCTGGCTGAAGTCGATGTCCGCGCTGCCCTCGAGCAGACGGGCGTCCATGTCGTCGGCGTTGGTGGTGATGGTCAGCTTGACGGTGTCCGGCAGCGCCTTGCGGAACGGGTCGGTGGCCGCGTCCCAGCTCTCGTTGCGGACCAGCTCGACCGACTTGCCCGGGTCGATGGTCTTGAACTTGTACGGACCGGAGGAGACCGGGTGGTCACCGTACTTGCTGCCGGTGTCCAGCTTCTGCGGGACCGGCGAGGCCGAGCCCATCGCCAGCAGGTACGGGAAGGAGGAGTCCGCCTTGTCCAGGTGGAAGACGATCGTGCTGTCGTCCGGGGTCTCCACCGTCTTCAGACCCAGCTTGTTGGGGTCGGTGTCGGTGTAGGGGCCCTTGTAGTTCTGGCCCTGGTCCAGCGAGTTGATCAGGTAGGTCGGGCCGCCGGAGACGACGTCCTGGGCGAAGATGCGCTCGATGCCGTACTTGATGTCCTTCGAGGTGATGGCCGAGCCGTCCTCGAACTTCACGCCGGGCTTGAGCTTGAAGGTGTAGGTCTTGCCGTCGGCCGCGATGGTCGGCTGGTCGGCGGCCAGGTCGGGAACGAGCTTCAGGCCGTCCTTGCCCGGCTTGGCGTCGAAGGCCAGCAGGGTGCGGGCGTAGAAGCGCTCGAAGTTCCAGACCGAGGCGTAGTAGGCGCGGCCCGGGTCCCAGGAGTCGGCATCCGTGCTGGTCCAGAGGTTGAGGGTGCCGCCCTTCTTGTCGGACGGGTTCACCACCTTCTCGGCAGCGGCGTTGAAGCCCGCGCTGGCGGCCTTGGTGGCGCCGCCGTCGCCGGTGCCGCCGCCCTTGCTGCCGCCGCACGCGGCGGTGGTGAGGGCCAGCGAGGCCACCAGGGCTGCGGCGGCGAGCGTCCTGTTACGCGTCATGGGAACTGAATCCTCCTGGAGATGTGCGGGCCCGGACGGTCCGCCGGGGCTGACGCCCCGTGGGGGTGTGGCAGGAACAGACAGGCCCTGCCGGGACTGTGGACTGTGCGGGCTCAGGTGCCCTTGGGGTCGAGCGCGTCACGCAGGCCGTCACCGAAGAGGTTGAAGGCGAGCACGGTGACGAAGATGGCCACACCGGGGACGACCATGTAGGTCGGGTCGGCCTGGTAGATCTTGGTCGCGGCGGACAGCATCTGACCCCAGGACGGCGTGGGCGGCTTGACGCCGGCGCCGAGGAAGCTGAGTGCGGCCTCGCTGAGGATGTTGGTGGGGATGATCAGGGTCGCGTAGACCAGGATCGGCGCCACCAGGTTGGGCAGCAGCTCGCGGAAGAGGATGTGCGCCCGGCCGGCGCCCAGGCTGCGCGCCGCGTCCACGAATTCGCGGTGCCGCAGCGACATCGCCTGCCCCCGGACGATGCGCCCGATGTACGGCCAGCCGAAGAATCCGATCACCAGGACCAGGATGCCCATCCGCAGCAGGCTGCCGTCCACTCCCAGCAGGGAGTTGGGCATCACCGAGACCAGCGCGATGCTGAACAGCAGCTGCGGGAAGGCGAGCAGGACATCCATCACCCGGCTGATCACCGAGTCGACCCAGCCGCCGAAGTAGCCGGCCGCGATGCCCATCACCACGCCGATCACCACGGAGACGATCGCCGCGGAGAAGGCCACGCCGAGCGAGATCCGGGCGCCGTAGATGATCCGGCTGAAGACGTCCCGACCGAAGGTCGGGTCCACGCCCAGCAGGAAGTCGCCGCTCATCCCACCGAAGGGGTGGTTGGGCAGGCCCAGGTCGGGGTTGATCTGATCCGGGTGCGGCTCGTCGACCGGGTGGCCGAACATCGCGGTGAGGACCGGGGCGAAGAGTGCCACCAGGATCAGCAGGATCACCACGACGCCGCCGGTCAGGGCGACCTTGTCACGCTTCAGTCGGTCCCAGGCGATCCGGCCGGGAGACCGTCCTTCGATCTTCTTGGACGGGCCGGCGACCGCGGCGGGCGTCGCCTCGGCCTCGGTACCGGTGGTCTCGGTGGGTGTGCTCATGAGTCAGTTCGTTCCCCTCGCCGACGGTGGCCGGCCCACGGTGTCGCGCCCCCGGCCGGGCCCGGGCCCGGTCCGGGCCTGGCCCCGGGTGGCCCGGGATCGTGACAGGTGCGTGTGCAGAGCGGTGCGGTGGTACCGAAAACCGTTGCGGCGGTGCAGAGTTCGTTTTCAGGGGGAGCCGACCGCTGACTCGGCGTGGGGGTCGGGTCAGTGGAGGCTGGACTTCAGGGATGGTGCTGAGTGGTGCGGGCGGTGCAGATGTGCGCGGTGCGGTCCGGGCGGAATGCTCATCGCACGGACCTGTGACTTTCGGCTGGCGCGCTCGCCTTCGTGGGGCTCGTTCACGCGCTCTGCATTGCGCAGAACTCTGTGTCATTCGGACAGCTTTGCGCCAGACCTCACAAGGGAAGGATGCCCAACCGTGATCTGCCTGCATGCACGACTGTTTCCGCCGCATATCGCTCTTCACACAGGTGTTACTCGCCTGTCAAGACGCATGCTGACGGAAGGTCGCCAATGGCGGAGAACTGCCAGGTGGTCGCCGCCACGGCAGGCCGGAGCACCCGCCCGGGAAAAACCCGTCGGGTGCTCAGGGAAATGGTGTACGAACCTGTTTCAGCGGCCGGGGTAACCGGGCCACGGCTGCTGCTGCCAGCCCGCCACGGACTGCCCGTGCTGCGGCGGCGGATAGCCGTACCCCGGATACGGCGGGGGCGCGGCCTGCGAGTGGCCGTAGTGGCCCTCGCGGTCGAAGATCGGCCGCCCGTTGGCCAGCAGCCACATCGCGACCGGGTCGAACTCGTCGGCCAGCATCACCGTGGACACCGCCGTGCCGTCCGGCACGTGCGCGACCGCGCGCTGGACCAGCGCCCGGGCCGCCTCCACCGCGGGCGGCGAGGTGTCGTACAGGTCGAGGCCGATCGCCAGGTAGGGCTCGCCCAGCGCCGGGCGGACCCAGACCTGCCGCAGCGAGCGCAGCGGGCGGACCTCGGCCGCCTGCCGGACCAGCACCTCGTAGAACTGCGGCGCCTGCAGCTGCGGCTCGCTCAGCCGGAGCGGACCGGCCGGCAGCCGGTCCAGGCCGACCGCGATCCGGCGCAGGTCCGCCCAGGGCACGCCGACCCCGCCGCCGGGCACGTGCGGATCCAGCCACAGGCCCCAGCGGGTGCGGTAGAGCGCGGCCGCGATCTCCAGCCCGGAGATCACCTCGTGGCCGCGGGCCCAGCCGCTGGCGGTGAGCTGCCCGGGAGACGTGACGGCCGGCGCGTAGCCGTGGCCGCCGATGTCCATGTTCCCGTACTGGGCGTCCGGGCTGCCGGGCTGCCCGTGCCAGAGCAGCATCCAGACCTGGCCCTCGGCGAGCGCGCGCAGCAGTGCCTCGTACGCCTCGTACCGCTCGGGCGCGACCTGGCCCAGGGCGCGCTCGATCGCGCCCGGGTCACCACCGGGACGCGCCGCGGCAGCCGGGCCCCACTGGCCCGGCGCGCCGCCGCCTGCCGCTCCCGCGCTCACGCGCCCACCTCGCTCTCGCCCGTCCCGTCGCCTCCGCGCCCCCGCCGCGCGGGGCTGTCGGCAGCAACCCTATTGGGCCGGGCCGACAGCCGTCATACCGCCATCCCCTACCGGGGGGTTCGTCCTTGGGGCGGCCGCACCGCCGCGGGCCCGCGGCGCCCGGCCCACTGCGGCCCGGCCTCGGACCGCTTCAGCCCCGGACGTAGAACGGCCGGACCCGGGCCAGCAGCCAGTCGACCACCGGGTCGGCGGCCAGGTCGAGCAGCACCAGGTGGACGCCCCAGGCCGGAGCGGCGGTTCCGAGCGCGCGGCCGAGCGCCTCGCCCACCCGGGCCGGGTCGGCCGGCAGCCCCGGGTCGAGCTGGATGCCCAGGTAGAGCAGCGTGGCCTCGCCCTCCACCTTGGCCAGTGCCCGACGGGCCGTCAACACTTCCGGCAGCAACGAGAGTTCCGCACCGGCGGCGGCCAGGAAGGCGTACGGCTCCTGGTGCGGCTCGGGCTCCTTGAGGGCCACCCGGGCGCCCTCCTGGACGGCCTCGCCGCGCTCCCCCTGCGGGCCGCGGCGCAGCTCGCCCACCCCCTCCGGCGGCACCGGGATGCCCACCGGCGCCTCGGGGTTGACCGCGATCCCGATCCCCAGCGGCAGCCCGCGGGCGAACTCCCACATCGGGGCGATCGCGAAGGCCATCCCCGGCGCCTGGCGCAGGAACTCCTCCTGCGAGGAGAACACCGGCACGTACGGGGCGCCGGCCAGCTCGATGGTGGGCAGGTCGAGCGACTCGCCCTGCCGGTCGGCGCCGGCCGGCAGCGGGATCCAGACCTGGCTGCGGGCCAGCACCTCGATCACCCGGGGTGTGGCGCCCGGATCGCCCAGGGCCGCGGTGAGCACCTGTTCCAGCTCGTTGACCGGCCAGCTCCCGCCCTCGGGAGCCGAGCCCGGCTCCGTCCAAGGCTGTGCCTCGCCCGCCGGGTACCCCATCCGCTTCTGCCCCTTCCAGCTTGGCCGGGCGAGCCACGCGCCGCGCGGCCCGTGCGCCGGCCGAAGAACCGTCCCGCAGAGCGTATCGCCCGGCCCCCCTCCCCCCGGGCCGCCCGGGCATGCCATGATGGCCCCGATCGAACTTCATACTGGCCGCTCGAACCCGCGCGGGAGAGTCCGGATTGCCTTCTGAAGGCTGGGCCGGCGCCGAAGGAGCAAGTCCTCCCCGGAATCTCTCAGGCCACCCATACCGCCCGGGCTAGGCACATCTGGAAAGTGGACACGGCCGCGCCGTGCGCCCACCCACGGTGCAAGCCGCCATTCTTATGTGCGGTGAAGCTCTCAGGTTGTGACGACAGACGGGGAGACTCCGCCCCCGCATGCCCGCGTCCAGACGCGGGTGCGCTCCTGTCAGTGCCAGCCGAGGAGTCCCGCCCCCATGTCCCTGCGCCACACCGCACTCGACGCCCTGCACCGCTCGCTCGGCGCCACCATGACCGACTTCGCCGGCTGGGACATGCCGCTGCGCTACGGCTCGGAGCGCGAGGAGCACCTCGCGGTCCGGACCAGGGCCGGCCTGTTCGACCTCTCGCACATGGGCGAGATCACCGTCACCGGCCCGCAGGCCGGTGAGCTGCTGGACCACGCACTGGTCGGCTTCATCTCGGCGCTCGGCGTGCTGCGCGCCCGCTACACCATGATCTGCCGCGAGGACGGCGGCATCCTGGACGACCTGATCGTCTACCGCACCGGCGAGACCGAGTACATGGTGGTCGCCAACGCCTCCAACGCCCAGGTGGTGCTGGACGCGCTGACCGAGCGGGCCGAGGGCTTCGACGCGGTGGTCCGCGACGACCGCGACGCCTACGCGCTGCTGGCCGTCCAGGGCCCCGAGGCGAACGGCATCCTGGCCTCGGTGACCGACGCCGACCTGCCGGGTCTGAAGTACTACGCGCTGCTGCCCGCCACGGTGGCCGGCCGGCAGGTCTGGCTGGCCCGCACCGGCTACACCGGCGAGGACGGCTTCGAGATCTTCTCCGCCCCCGCCGACGCCGAGCACCTGTGGCAGGCGCTGACCGAGGCCGGCGCCGACAAGGGCCTGGTCCCGTGCGGCCTGTCCTGCCGCGACACGCTGCGCCTGGAGGCCGGCATGCCGCTGTACGGGCACGAGCTCTCCACCGACCTGACCCCGTTCGACGCGGGGCTGGGCCGGGTGGTCCGCTTCGACAAGACCACCAACGACGGCGAGTTCGTCGGCCGCAAGGCGCTGGAGCAGGCCGCCGCGGCGGCCGGGACCAACCCGCCGCAGGTGCTGGTCGGCCTGGTCTCCGAGGGCAAGCGCGTCCCGCGCGCCGAGTACGCGGTGGTCTCCGCCGACGGCACCCCGATCGGCCGGATCACCTCCGGCTCCCCCTCGCCCACCCTGGGCAAGCCGATCGCCATCGCGTACGTGGACGCGGCGCACGCCGCCCCCGGCACCGCGGTCGCGGTCGACGTGCGCGGCAAGCACGAGCCGGTCGAGGTCGTCGCGCTGCCGTTCTACAAGCGCGCCCGCTGAGGCGTCCGTACGAACCCCTGGTCCGGTCCGCTCAGCGGACGGCTTCGCCCTACCCTCTTGCGATCCTGGAGAATGACCTCATGAGCAACCCCACGCACCTGCAGTACACCAAGGAGCACGAGTGGCTGACCGCGGCTGACGCGGACGGCGTCTCCACCGTCGGCATCACCAAGCACGCCGCCGACGCGCTCGGCGACATCGTGTACGTCCAGCTCCCGGAGGTCGGGGAGAGCGTCACCGCCGGCGAGACCTGTGGTGAGCTCGAGTCCACCAAGTCGGTCAGCGACCTGTACTCGCCGGCCACCGGCGAGATCGTCGAGATCAACCAGGCCGTCATCGACGACCCGGCGCTGGTCAACGGCGAGCCCTTCGAGGGTGCCTGGCTGTTCAAGCTCAAGGTCGAGGCGACCGACGAGCTGCTCGACGCCGAGGCCTACACCGCCTTCACCACCGGCGGCTGAACCACCGCGTGAAAGGGGGCCGGCCGCAGCGCGGCGGACGGCCCCTTCCCCTCAGGTAACCCGCCCAGCCCCACGGGAAGACCCACTCATGACGGTTCTCAACCAGTCCCTGCACGCACTCGACCCGGAGATCGCGACCGCGGTCGACGCCGAGCTGCACCGCCAGCAGACCACCCTCGAAATGATCGCCTCCGAGAACTTCGCCCCCGTGGCGGTCATGGAGGCCCAGGGTTCGGTCCTGACCAACAAGTACGCCGAGGGCTACCCCGGCAAGCGTTACTACGGCGGCTGCGAGCACGTCGACGTGGTGGAGCAGATCGCGATCGACCGGATCAAGGAGCTGTTCGGCGCCGAGCACGCCAACGTGCAGCCGCACTCCGGCGCGCAGGCCAACGCCGCCGCGATGTTCGCGCTGATCCAGCCGGGTGACACCATCCTGGGCCTGAGCCTGGCCCACGGCGGCCACCTCACCCACGGCATGAAGATCAACTTCTCCGGCAAGCTCTACAACGTGGCCGCGTACCACGTCGACGAGAAGACCGGCCTGGTGGACATGGTCGAGGTCGAGCGCCTGGCCAAGGAGCACCAGCCCAAGCTGATCATCGCCGGCTGGTCCGCCTACCCGCGCCAGCTGGACTTCGCCGAGTTCCGCCGGATCGCGGACGAGGTCGGCGCCCTGCTGATGGTCGACATGGCGCACTTCGCCGGTCTGGTCGCCGCGGGCCTGCACCCGTCCCCGGTGCCGTACGCGGACGTGGTCACCACCACCACCCACAAGACCCTGGGCGGCCCGCGCGGTGGCGTGATCCTCTCCAAGGCCGAGTGGGCCAAGAAGATCAACTCCGCGGTCTTCCCCGGCCAGCAGGGCGGCCCGCTGGAGCACGTGATCGCCGCCAAGGCGGTCTCCTTCAAGGTCGCCGCCTCGGAGGAGTTCAAGGAGCGCCAGCAGCGCACCCTGGAAGGCGCCAAGATCCTCGCCGAGCGCCTGCTGCAGGCCGACGCGACCGGCGCCGGCGTCTCGGTGCTCTCCGGCGGCACCGACGTGCACCTGGTCCTGGTGGACCTGCGGCACAGCGAGCTGGACGGCCAGCAGGCCGAGGACCGCCTGCACGAGGTCGGCATCACGGTCAACCGCAACGCCGTCCCGAACGACCCGCGGCCGCCGATGGTCACCTCCGGCCTGCGGATCGGCACCCCGGCCCTGGCCACCCGCGGCTTCCAGGCGGAGGACTTCCGCGAGGTCGCCGACATCATCGCCGAGGCGCTGCTGCCCGCCTTCGACGAGGCCAAGGCCACCGCGCTGAAGGCCCGCGTCACCGCGCTGGCCGAGAAGTACCCGCTCTACCCGAACCTGTAGTTCACCCCGGGGTACGGCGGGCGACCCCCGCCGTACCTCCCGGTTCTCCGGGGCACCGCGCACACTGGAACGTGGTCGCGGTGCCCCGCGCCGTGTCCGCACGCCCCCCAGCACGTCTCCACGAGACCAGACAAGGACGTCCCCCGTGGCCATCAGCGTCTTCGACCTCTTCTCCATCGGCATCGGCCCGTCCAGCTCGCACACCGTCGGCCCGATGCGGGCGGCCCGGATGTTCGCCCGCCGCCTGAAGTCCGAGGGGATGCTGGCCCAGGTCACCACCGTTCGGGCCGAGCTGTTCGGCTCGCTCGGCGCGACCGGCCACGGCCACGGCACCCCGAAGGCCGTCCTGCTCGGTCTGGAGGGCAACTCGCCGCGGACCGTCGACGTCGACCAGGCCGACCTGGACGTGGACCGGATCAAGGCCGACAAGCGGCTGCGTCTGCTGGGCATGCACGAGATCGCCTTCGACGCCGACACCCAGCTGGTCCTGCACCGCCGCAAGTCGCTGCCCTACCACGCCAACGGCATGACCCTCTGGGCCTTCGACGCCGAGGGCGCCACGGTGCTGGAGAAGACCTACTACTCCGTCGGCGGCGGCTTCGTGGTCGACGAGGACGCGATCGGCGCCGACCGGGTGGTGCCGGACGACACCGTGCTGCGCTACCCGTTCCGCACCGGCGAGGAGCTGCTGCGGCTCACCCGGGAGACCGGGCTGTCGATCTCCGGCCTGATGCTGGAGAACGAGAAGGCCTGGCGGACCGAGGCCGAGATCCGCACCGGGCTGCTGGAGATCTGGGGCGTGATGCGCGAGTGCGTCAGCGCCGGCATGTCCCGCGAGGGCATCCTGCCCGGCGGCCTCAAGGTCCGCCGCCGCGCTGCCTCCGGCGCCCGGGCGCTGCGCGCCGAGGGCATCGGCCCGGCCAACGCGATGGAGTGGGTCACCCTCTACGCGATGGCCGTCAACGAGGAGAACGCCTCCGGCCAGCGGGTGGTCACCGCCCCGACCAACGGCGCGGCGGGCATCATCCCGGCCGTCCTGCACTACTTCCAGAACTTCATCCCCGGTGCCGACGACGACGGCATCGTCCGCTTCCTGCTGGCGGCCGGCGCGATCGGCATGCTCTTCAAGGAGAACGCCTCGATCTCCGGCGCCGAGGTCGGCTGCCAGGGCGAGGTCGGCTCCGCCTGCTCGATGGCCGCCGGCGGCCTCGCCGAGGTCCTCGGCGGCAGCCCGGAGCAGGTCGAGAACGCGGCGGAGATCGGCATCGAGCACAACCTCGGCCTGACCTGCGACCCGGTCGGCGGCCTGGTCCAGATCCCGTGCATCGAGCGCAACGGCATGGCCTCCGTGAAGGCCGTCACCGCGGCCCGGATGGCCCTGCGCGGCGACGGCCGGCACCACGTCTCCCTCGACAAGGCGATCAAGACCATGAAGGAGACCGGCGCCGATATGAAGATCAAGTACAAGGAGACCTCGCGGGGAGGACTCGCGGTCAACGTCATCGAGTGCTGACCCCCCGCCCCGCACGGACCCCCTGACGAGCCCCCGGCCAGCACCAACCCCGGCCGGGGGTTCGCCCGTCCCCGACGGGGCAGCGCGGGGGGCAGTGCTGCCAGGCGCGCGTAGCACACCATGGCACGGTGTGGCACACCCGGATATGCTGGAGCCGTGCCAGCCCAACCGGAGATCACACAGCGGGACTTGCGGAGCAGGTCGAAAGAGATCATGGATGCCGTCCAGGCCGGCCAGTCCTTCACGGTGACCCGTGACGGTCATGGGATCGGTGAGCTGATCCCGCTGCGCAGGCGCAGGCGGTTCGTCCCCCGCGGGGAGTTCGCCGCGATGTCGAGAAGCGCGCCCGACATCTCCCTGGAGGCGTTCCGCGCCGACCAGGACATCACCGCCGAGCAGGGGACGGACGATCCCTATGCCCGCTGAGTTCGCGCAGGGCCTGCTGGACACCAACATCATGATCCTGCGCAAGTGGGTGGACCCGGCCGAGCTCCCCGCCGAGATGGCCATCAGCGCCATCACGCTGGCCGAGCTGTCCGCCGGTCCGCACGACGTTCGTCGCAACGAGGAGCAGAGCGACTACGACGAGTACGCCGAGCGTGCCCGGCGGCTCGACGTGCTCCAGCGCGCCGAGAACGAGTTCGACCCCATCCCCTTCGGCACCGAGGCCGCGCGGATCTACGGCCGGATCTGCGCGGGGGTGATCGGTGCCGGCCGCAAGCCGAGGCGCCGGGTGGCCGACCTGATGATCGCAGCGATCGCCGTCGCCGAGGAGCTGCCGCTGTTCACGACCAACCCCGACGACTTCAAGGACTTGGAGTCACTCCTCACGGTGGCGCCCGTGACCAGGCCGAGCGTGCTGCACGACCGCTGAGTCCCCGCAGCGCCCGGAGCGAGGTCACCCCTCGGCGCTCTCCAGTCCTCGGGCGAACTCCAGCCAGGTGGTGAAGAGTTCGGGGTCGACCTCGGCCGTCGAGCGGAGCTTGACCGCGGCCATCGCGCGGGCGCCGGGAGCCAGCCGGCCGGAGGGGTCGGGGATCTCCTGGCCGCGCCAGAAGCCGAAGGCGAGGTGACCGGCGTAGGCCTTCAGGTAGCAGACCGGGGCCTTACCCGGCGCGGCGCCCAGGCTCCACACCGGGTGCCCGTGCCAGAGTGCGCCGGTGCCCGGCAGTGCCGCCTCGACGAGCGGCAGCAGCCGGTCGGTGATCTCGCGCTGGGCCTCGGGCAGGGCGTCGACGTACTCGTGCGCGGTGGTGAACTTCGGCATGGTCTCGGTGTCCTTCTCGGGTCGGTCCGTCTCGGTCTCTCGCCGACACGTCGAACGCCGGATGTGACAGGGAATGCCGGAGCGTTCCCTGTCACATCGACCTGTTCGACGTCAGGGCGGAACACCGCATCACCACCAGACGGAGGAGCACCCCATGCGCTACCTGATGACCACCAAGGCATCCGACACCGCCCCCGACGAGGCCCTGTTCGCCGAGATGGCGAAGTTCGTCGAGGAGCTGTCCGCGGCGGGCGTACTGCTCGCCACCGGCGGCCTGGAGCCGGGCGGCCTGCGGGTGAGCTCGGTGGGCGACGAGATCACGGTGACGGACGGGCCGTTCGCCGAGGCCAAGGAGGCCGTGGCCGGCTTCGCGCTGATCGAGGTCCGCTCGAAGGAGGAGGCCGTCGAGCTGGCCCGGCGCTTTCGCCGGATCGTCGGTGACGGCGAGAGCGTGATCCAGCAGGTCTTCGGCCCCTGAGCCGGGCCGCCCGCACCCGCCACGGCTTGCACGCCGGCCGTGGCGGGTGCTGTCATCGTGCGGTGCTGGATCCCCATCGCACCATCGACGCGGTCTGGAAGCTCGAATCGGCCCGGATCATCGCCGCCCTCGCGCGGCTGGTCCACGACGTGGGCCTCGCCGAGGAGTTGGCGCAGGACGCGCTGGTCGCCGCACTGGAGCAGTGGCCCACCTCGGGCGTCCCGGACAACCCCGGCGCCTGGCTGACCGCCATCGCCAAGCGCCGCGCCGTCGACCACATCCGGCGCTCCAAGCGGCTGGAGCGCAAGCAGGAGCAGCTCGCCCAGGAGCTGGAGCGGCAGCCCGAGCCCGAGCCGGACGACCTGCTGCGGCTGATCCTGGTCTCCTGCCACCCGGTGCTGCCGACCGCGGCCCGGGCCGCCCTGACCCTGCGACTGCTCGGCGGCCTGACGGCGGACGAGATCGCCCGGGCGTTCCTGGTCGCCAGCACCGAGATCACCCGGCGCATCGCCGACGCCAAGCGGACCCTGGCCGTGGCGGGGGTCCCGTTCGAGCTGCCGGCGGGGGACGAGCTGGCCGCGCGGCTGGCCTCGGCGCTGGAAGTGATCTACCTGATCTTCAACGAGGGGTACTCGGCCACCTCCGGGGACGACCTGATGCGGCCGGGCCTGTGCCTGGAGGCGCTGCGCCTGGGCCGGCTGCTCGCCGAACTGGCCCCGCAGGAGCCGGAGGTGCACGCCCTGGTCGCGCTGATGGAGATCCAGGCCTCCCGCACACCCGCCCGCACCGGCCCCCGCGGCGAGCCGGTCCGGCTGCACGAGCAGAACCGCGGCCGCTGGGACCAACTGCTGATCCGCCGCGGCTTCACCGCGATGCTGCGGGCCCGGTCGCTCGGCGGCCCGCCCGGCCCGTACGTGCTCCAGGCGGCGATCGCCGTCTGCCACGCGCAGGCGCGGCGGGCCGAGGACACCGACTGGGGGCAGATCGCCGGGCTGTACGAGGCCCTGGTACGGCTGCTCCCGACGCCGGTCGTCCGGCTCAACCGCGCGGTGGCGGTCGGCATGGCCCGCGGGCCCCGGGCGGGGCTCGCGCTGGCCGACGAGCTGACCGCGGACCCGGCCCTGCGCGACTACCACCTGCTCCCGAGCGTCCGCGGCGACCTGCTGCTCCGGGACGGTCAACTCGCCGACGCCCGGCGGGAGTTCGAGCGGGCCGCGGCGCTCACCAGGAACGCCGCCGAGTGCGCCTTCCTGCTCCGCCGGGCGGACGGCATCGCCGTCGGCGCGGACCCGGCCACCCTCGGCGCGGCCGCACGCGGCTTCCTGGCCCGCGACGACCTGGACGCCGCCACGCTCCGCTCCTACGGGCAGACCCTGCGCCGGCTGTGCCTGGCCTTGGGCGAGCGGCTGCCGCTGGCCTCGCTGACCGCCGAGCAGGTGGCCGGGGTGTGCGCGGCGGCCTGGGGCGGGGCGGCCGCGAAGACCTGGAACCGGCACCGGTCCGCCGTCCGCTCCTTCGCGACCTGGGCCGGAGCGCAGGACCTCGCCACCGGGCTGGAACGCCGGGCCGAGACCCGGCCCCGCACCGCCCCCGTCGACGCCCGGCACCTCGACGCCCTGTGGGCGCGAACCGACCTGCCCGTAAGGGAGTTGACGCTGTGGCACCTGCTGCACGAGTCGGCGGCCGGGATCCGGACCGTGCTCGCGCTGAACGTCGAGGACCTGGACCTGGACGACCGCCGGGCCCGCACCGGCGGCGGCCGGGTGAACTGGCGCTCGGGGACCGCCCGGCTGCTCCCCGCCCTGCTGGCCGGCCGGACCAGCGGCCCGCTCTTCCTCACCGACCGCCGCCCGGGCCCGGCCCGGAGGCCGCCGGCGGCGGACCGCTGCCCGACCACCGGGCGCGGCCGGCTGTCCTACGAGCGCGCCGAGTACCTCTTCAAGCAGGCGACCAGGCCGCTGGACCCGGCCGGCGAGGGCTTCACCCTCAGTCGCCTGAAGCCACCGAATCCACACATCAGATGACCAGGACCTGAATAATCACAGGCATGTGCGCGAATCCATTCACACACCTAAGGTGAAGTGGGTTACATACCTTCCAATCCAATTTGCTCACATGCTGAGACCGTGCAATAGTCGAACAAGTCGGGCGTTACGCACGCCCGGCGCGATCCACGGCCTCCCTGACCCGGCACGGCCGTCACCACTGCGCGGCATGCACCCCCATTGGCCTGCGCGGTGACCTGCAGGGGCCCCCGGACCACGTACACCCGTGGACGGGGGGCCCCGCAATGGTTTTCGCCGCCGGTCAGGTCAACCGGCGACGCGCTCGCGGACCTTCAGCTCGAACCAGACCCCTTTGCCGCGCGGCAGCAGATCCGCGCCCCAGCGGTCGGAGACCTCCGAGACCACCCGCAGGCCGTGCCCGCTCTCGTGCAGCGGCTCGGTGGACATGATCAGGCAGGGCAGCGCCCGCGAGGAGTCCCGCACCTCGATCCGCACCCAACCGGGTCTGCGGACCATCCGTAACCCCACTGTGCGCCCGCCGGCGTGCCGCACCGCGTTGGCGACCAGCTCGCCGGTGAGCAACTCCCCCGCCTCCAGGTGCTGGTGGAGACCCCAGTCGGACAGGACGGCGAGCACCACCCGCCGGGCGATGCCACCGGCCGACGGACGGGACGGCAGCCGGGCCTCCTCGGCCGCGGTGTGGTCGCGGAGCAGCCGGTGGGCGGCCCGCTCCAACTCCTCGGGCGTCCGCCGTTCCAGCTCCGACAGCGCCAGCACGCTGCACACCGCCAGGCCCTGATCGGCCGGCGCGGCCAAGGAATGTGATGCCTGGTCTGCTTCGCCCCATCCTGCCATGCGCCAATCATTGCGGAACGCATGCGGGCGCGTACGGACAATGACCAAACGATCACTAGTCACTTGGCATATGCCCGCCGCAACCGAACGTCCGCCCGCCAGGACCGTTCGGGGGCCTACCAGTTGGCCCAGGCGAGGTTCCAACCGCTCAGACCGTTGTCCGCCTCGACCGACTTGCCCTTGGAGTTGACCACGGTGACGACATCGCCGATCAGCGAGGAGGCGTAGAACTTCCCGGCCCGCGAACTCGCGCTGCCGCCCTTGCCGTCGGCCAGGCCGATGCAGCCGTGGCTGGCGTTGTAGGAGCCGAACGCGCTGCTCCAGTAGTTGCCGTGGACGTAGGTGCCGGAGTCGGTCAGCCGCATCGCGTGCGGCACGTCGGAGATGTCGTACTCCTCGCCCGAGCCGACCCCCGCGACGCCCTGGGAGGTCATCCGGGTGGTCTCCGCCATGTCCTCGACCACCATGGTGCCGTTCCAGGTGTCGAAGCCCGCCTTGCCGGCCGTGAACGGCACGCTGTCGACCTCCTGGCCGTCGCGGACCACCTTCATCTGGTGGGTGGCCACGTCCGCCGTGCTGACCTGGGAGCGGCCGATGGTGAACGGCTCGTCCCGGTCCACCCCGCCGTAGACGCCGGGCGCGACCTCGACGCTCTTCAGCCGGTAGTGGACGTTGACCTTGGTGCCCGGCTTCCAGTACTCGGCCGGGCGGAAGTCGATCCGCTGGCTGCCGAACCAGTGGCCCTTGACCACGGTGCCGTCGGAGGTCTCGAAGGTGACCCCCTTCTCCACCGCCGCCTTGTCCTTGACCGGCCGCTCGAAGGTGAGCGAGACGATCATGCCGACCCCGTAGCCCGCGTTGTCGGAGATGTTGTCGTGCGCGCCGGCCTCCTTGGTGGGGGTGAGCGTGCTGAACGCGCTGGTGGCCGCGGTCTCGACGCCGTTGGCGTCGGTCGCCCGCGCCGCCACCTTGTACTGCGCGGAGACCGCCAGGTTGCCGCTCGGCACCCAGCTGAGGCCGTCCGCGGCGAGGGCGCCGGGCACCGCCTGGCCGTCCGGCCCGGTGACCGAGACGGTGGTCAGCTTCCCCCCGGCCACGCCGACCTTGAGCGCCCCCGCGGGCTTCACGTCCTTGGCGCCGTCGGCCGGCTCGATGCTCAGCACCGCGGCCGAGGTGGTCGGCTTCGCCGAGCTGGCGGCGGCGGGCGCCGCACCGGCCTGGGAGGGGCCGGCCGCCAGTCGCGCGGCGCTGCTGTCGCCGCCGCCCGAGCTGCAACCGGTCGCCAGCAGTACCAGGGCGCTGCCGAGCGCCCCTGCCGCCAGACCCGTGCGTATCGACTTCACTCTGTTCTCCCGCTCTCCCCGTGGGCCGTCAGCCCTATACACGTGGGGTACCCACCCCAGGTTGCGTGACCAGGGTCGAGATTCGGTCACGAACGGGAAACGGCCCGGCCGTTCCGAGGAACGGCCGGGCCGCACGGGCCGTACGGGGTGGCTACCAGCTGCCCCAGGCGACGTTCCAGCCGCTCAGGCCGTTGTCCGGGGAGACCTGCTTGCCCTTGGAGTTCACGATCTTGACCACGTCACCGACCAGCGAGCCCGACCAGAACTTGCCGGCGGTGGAGGAGTCGTCGCCGCCCTTGCCGTCCTGCATCGAGATGCAGCCGTGGCTGGCGTTGGACTTGCCGAAGGCGCTGCTCCAGTAGTTGCCGTGCACGTAGGTGCCGCTGTTGGTGAGCCGCATCGCGTGCGGGACGTCCGGGACGTCGTACTCGCCACCGACCACGTTGGCGACCGTGGCGGAGTTCATCCGGGTCACCTTCTCCTTGCTGGAGACGACCATGGTGCCGTTCCACGACGGGTTGTCGTCGTTGCCGGCGGTGATCGGGATGGTCTGGGTCGAGCCGTCGCCCTTCTTGACCGTCATCTGGTGGCTGGCCGCGTCCGCGGTGCTCACCTGGTAGCGGCCGATGGTGAAGGGCTCGTCCTTGTCCACGTCGCCGTAGACGCCGGGCGCGACCTCGACACTCTTCAGGCGGTAGTGGATGGTGACCTTGGTGCCCGGCTTCCAGTACTCGGCCGGACGGAAGTCCAGCCGCTGGGTGCCGAACCAGTGACCCTTGACGGTGGTGCCGTCGGAGGCCTCGAAGGTGATGCCCTGGGTCACCGCCTCCTTGTTCTTGATCGGCTTGCTGAAGGCCACCGAGACGATCATCCCGACCCCGTAGGTGCCGTTGTCGGAGATGTTGTCGTTGGTCGCCGCGGTCTTCGCCGGGGTCAGCGTGGTGAAGGTGCTGGTCGACGCGGCCTCCAGGCCGGCGTCGTCCTTGGCCTGCGCGTTCACCTTGTAGACCATGCCGACCGCGAGCGTGTCGGTCGGCTTCCAGCTCAGGCCGTCCGCCGCGATCGCGCCGGCCACCGCCTTGCCGTTCTTGTCCGTCACCTCGACGTTGACCAGCTTGCCGCTGGCCACCGTGACCTGGAGGCCGTTCGGGGCGACGTCGGTGCTGCCGTCCTTGGGCGTGACGGTCAGCTGCGCCGTCGAGACCTTGGCGGGTGCGGCCGCGGTCGTGGACCCGCCGCCCTGCGCCCCGCCGCCGGAGCCGCCGTCGGCCGAACCCCCGCCCGAGCTGCTGCACGCCGAGCCGAGCAGCAGCACGCTGCCCATCAGCACTGCGACCCCGGTCTGCCGGACGGTCCGTCCGGCCGTCCCCGTGTTTCTGCGTATTGCGGCGTCGGCCGCCTGAACCGGCTTCACGTCGGTCTGCTCCCCTCCCGGTAACCCAAGCGATTACACGCGCCGCCACCCGGTCAGGTTGCACCGGGAGGCGAAGTTCTTTCGCGCTGCCCGCTGGGCAGGGACCCCGGATCGGCGCGGGAGGTCAGGATAACTGGCCCGTCCGAGTGAATCTTCGAGGGGCGGTGGGTGCCGGTTCGGTGAATGATCATCCAGTGTTCAGCGCGCTCCCCGCGGTCCACTGCGCCCAGCCGAGGTTCCAGCCGTTCAGGCCGTTGTCCGGCGGCACCCGGTCGCCGGCCGAGCCGCGCACCTCGACCACGTCACCGGTGATGGTGTGCTCGAAGAACCAGCCGGCCGGGGAGTCCGCCGAGCCGCCCTTGGCGTCCGGCAGGCCGATGCAGCCGTGGCTGGTGTTGGCCGTACCGAAGATCGTCCGCGGTGACCAGTAGTTGCCGTGCACGAAGGTGCCGGAGGCGGTCAGCCGCATCGCGTGCGGCACGTCCTTGATGTCGTACTCGTCCCCCAGCCCCACGGTCTGCGAGTTCATCCTGGTGACCTGGAACTTCTCCGAGACCACCAGCGCCCCCAGATAGGTGGTGTGCTCCGGGCTGCCGGCACTGACCTTCAGGGTGCGCAGCACCTGGCCGTCCTGCCGCACGGTCATCGTCCGGCTGTCCAGGTCGACGGTGCTGACCTGGGAGCGGCCGACCGTGAAGCGCACCACCTTGGACTGGGTGCCGACGTACCCCGGCGCGCCCTGCACGCCCTGCAGCCGCAGGGTCAGCACCACCCGGGTGCCGGCCGCCCAGTACTTCTGCGGGCGCAGGTCCAGCCGCCGGGCGCCGAACCAGTGGCCCACCACCGGCACCGGCGGGTCCGCGGTCACCGTCACCGCCCGCTCGACCGCCGCCCGGTCGGTGATCGCCCGGGTGAAGCGCAGCGAGACCGGCATGCCGACCCCGACGGTGGAGCCGTTCTCGGGGGTGAAGAAGGCGACGAAGCTGCGGTCCGGCGTCCGGGTGGCGAAGGCGACGTGCTGGGCCGCCGCCAGTCCGGCGGCGTCCTCGGCCACCGCGTCGAGGGTGTACGGGGTGGCGAGCGCGAGCCGCCCCTGCGGGCTCCAGCTGCGGCCGTCGGCGCTGATCCGGCCCGGCACCTCGGTGCCCTGGTCGTCGGCCAGCCGCACGCTGCGCAGCCGCCCCTCGGACACGGTCACCCGCACCGGCCCCTCGGCCGGGATCTCCTGGGCGCCGTCGCCCGGGGTCACGGCCAGCTGCGCCCGCGAGACCGGCGGCGGCGCGGGCGCCGGGCCCGCCGCGTCACCGGACGGCCGGGCGGCCGGGCCGCCGCACCCGGCCAGCAGGCACAGTCCGAGGGCGGCCGCCCGTCGTGCCCACACCCTTGCTCCGGGATGCATCCCGGCCCTCCCCTGGTCCGCTGCCCGGGCCGCGACCGGCCCGACAGCGGGCATAACGACCGCATCGGGACGGGGACACGTGGGAACGATCCCCTTCACCGGACGCCGCCAGGGCTCACTGCGGGACACAATCGGTCACAGTCCGTCACGGGGCGCTCCGTCACGTGACGGGGGCATCCGATCAGGGAACAAGAGGAGAGCGGGGAAGGGACCCCCGCGCTGGGAGGGTGCGGCGATGACGGCGTGGCAGGAGCTGGACACGGGGACGAGCCCGGGCGCACCGCGCCCGGTGGCCGACCGGCCGAACGGCACGGCGCCCCACCCGGCCCCGCCCGACCCCTGGCCGGGCAGCTGGCAGCCGCTCGGAGCCCGGTTCCGCACCGACCTGGAGGGCGGCCGGGGCACCAACTTCGCCCTCTGGGCGCCCGCCGCCGAGGCCGTGGAGCTCTGCCTCTTCGACGAGCGGGGCCAGGAGAGCAGACACCGCCTGGCCGAGCAGACCTTCCAGACCTGGCACGGCTACCTGCCGGGGGTGCTGCCCGGCACCCGCTACGGCTACCGCGTGCACGGCCGGTGGGACCCGTGGACCGGCGCCCGGTGGAACCCGGCGAAGCTGCTGCTGGACCCCTACGCACGGGCCGTGGACGGCCACTACACCGCCCACGACGCCACCTGCGCCGCCGTGCGCAACTGGCCCGAGCGCGAGGTCGCCGACACCGTCCGGGACAACCGCGACTCGGCGCCGTACGTCCCCCGCGGGGTGGTGGTGCACGACGACGACGACTGGTACGACGACCACCGGCCCAAGACCCCGTGGGCCGAGACGGTCCTCTACGAGCTGCACGTACGCGGCTTCACCATGCGCCACCCCGAGATCCCGCCGGAGCTGCGCGGCACCTACGCGGGCCTGGCGCACCCGGCCGCGATCGCCCACCTGACCGGCCTCGGCGTCACCGCGGTGGAGCTGCTGCCGGTCCACCACCACGTCAGCGAGGACCACCTCCAGCAGCGCGGCCTGGTCAACTACTGGGGCTACAACACCCTCGGCTACTTCGCCCCGCACGCCGGGTACTCCTCCGCCGGCAGCCGGGGCCAGCAGGTCGGCGAGTTCAAGCGGATGGTGCGGGCCCTGCACGCGGCCGGCATCGAGGTGATCCTCGACGTGGTCTACAACCACACCGCCGAGAGCGGGATCATGGGCCCGGCCCTCTCGCTGCGCGGCATCGACAACGGCGGCTACTACCGCCTCGACCGCAGCCGCCGCGGCTACGCCGACTACACCGGCTGCGGCAACACCCTGGACACCCGGCAGCCGCACACCGTCCGGCTGATCACCGACTCGCTGCGCTACTGGGTCACCGAGATGGGCGTGGACGGTTTCCGCTTCGACCTGGCCTCCGCGCTCACCCGGGGCAGCGACGGGGTCGAGATGCACCACCCGTTCCTCGGCGCCGTCTCGCAGGACCCGCTGCTCAGCCGGGTCAAGCTGATCGCCGAGCCCTGGGACGTCGGCGCCGGCGGGTACCAGGTCGGCGGCTTCCCGCCGCTGTGGGCGGAGTGGAACGACAAGTACCGCGACACCGTCCGGGACTTCTGGCGCGGCGCCCGGCCGGACGTCCGCGAGCTCGGCTACCGGCTCTCCGGCTCCTCCGACCTCTACCAGCGCGGCGGGCGCCGCCCGTACGCCTCGGTCAACTACGTCACCGCCCACGACGGCTTCACCCTGCGCGACCTGGTCTCGTACAACCAGAAGCACAACGAGGCCAACGGCGAGGACAACCGGGACGGCACCGAGGACAACCGGTCCTGGAACTGCGGCGCCGAGGGCGGGAGCACCGACCCCGAGGTGCTGGCGCTGCGCGCCCGCCAGTTGCGCAACCTGCTGACCACCCTGCTGCTGTCCACCGGCGTCCCGATGCTCACCGCCGGGGACGAACTCGGCCGCACCCAGCTCGGCAACAACAACGCCTACTGCCAGGACGACGCGACCAGCTGGCTGGACTGGTCGCTGCTGGAGCAGCCCGAGTGGCGTTCGCTCGCGGAGCTGACCGGCCGGCTGATCGGGCTGCGGCGCCGGCACCCGGTGCTGCGGCAGCGGGCCTTCTTCTCCGGCCGGGCCGCCGTCCCCGGCGGGCAGCGGGACCTCGCCTGGTTCACCGGCACCGGCCGGGAGATGACCGAGGCCGACTGGTTCACCCCCACCGCCGCGCTCGGGATGCTGCTGTCCGGCTCCGCGATGTCCGAGCGCGACCAGCACGGCTGCCCGCTGCGCGACGACAGCTTCCTGCTGCTGCTGAACGCGGGGCCGCAGGCGGTCTCCTTCACCCTCCCGGGCGAGCCCTGGGCCTCGGCCTACCGGACGGAGGTGGACACCGCCCGGGACGACCTGCCCGAGGACCCGCACCCCGCGCTGACCTCGGTCACGCTGGCCGGGCGCTCCTGCCGGCTGCTGCGGGCCGTGGACGACCTTGGCCGGTTCCCGCCGACAGGCGCGTAAAACCGGATGAGAAATGTCAGGGTCACGGCCTACCCTCTCCGCGATGGCCGAGAACGAGCAGACCGCGCAGACCACCGACGGCCCTGACGAACCGTCGGTGAGCAGACCCGACCCCGCCGCAGGGCCACCGCACCGGTCCACGGCGCGCTCCCTGCTGCGCCTGTGGCCGTACGCCCGCCCGGCCCGCTGGCAGCTGGCCGGGGCGGTGGTCGCCGCGCTGGTCGCCTCGGTCAGCGTGCTGGGCGTCCCGATCGTGCTGCGCCGGATCGTCGACGGGCCGATCGCCCACCGCGACCTGGCCGGCCTGTGGGCGCCGGCCGGGGTGCTGCTGCTGCTCGGGCTGGTCGAGGCGGGCCTGTTCGGCGTCCGCCGGGTGATCGTGGCCCGGCCGCTGGCCCGGGTCGAGACGGCGATGCGCGGCGACCTCTACGCCCGGCTGCAGCGGCTGCCGGTCTCCTTCCACGACCGGTGGTCCTCCGGCCAGCTGCTGTCGCGGGCCACCTCCGACATGTTCACCATGCGGCTGTTCCTGGCCTTCCCGCTGGTCTTCCTGATCGTCAACACGATGGTCTTCCTGACCGGCACCGTGCTGATGTTCACGCTGAGCTGGCAGCTGGCGCTGATCACCCTGGTGCCCGCGGTGCCGCTGATGGTGCTCACCCGGTACTTCGAGAGCCGGTACGCCGCCTCCGCCCGGCTCGCCCAGGACCAGAACGGCGACCTGGCCACCGTGGTCGAGGAGTCCATCCTCGGCATCCGGATCCTCAAGGCCTTCGGCCGCCACCGCGCGATGGCCGAGGAGTTCGGCGGGCACAGCCACCGGCTGCGTACCACCGAGCTGCGCAAGGCCGACCTGCTGGCCAACCTCTGGGCAGTGATCGTCGGCCTGCCCGAGCTGGCGCTCGGCTGCGCGCTGGCCGTCGGCGCCGTCCAGGTCGCGCACGACGACCTGTCCGCGGGCACCCTGGTCGCCTTCCTGTCCACCGCCCTCGCCCTGCGCTGGCCGGTCGAGTCGCTCGGCTGGCTGCTCGCGTACGCCAACGAGGCGGCCACCGCCACCGACCGCTACTTCGAGGTGATGGACGAGCCGGAGCCGTTCGAGCACGCCTCGGGCCTGGCCCCGGTGGCCGACCGGGGCATCCGGTTCAGCGGGGTCCGGTTCCGCTACCCCGACGCCCCCGCCGACACCCCCGACCTGCTGGCCGGCATCGACCTGCACATCCGGCAGGGCGAGACGCTCGCCCTGGTCGGCGCCACCGGCAGCGGCAAGACCACCCTCACCGCGCTGCTCCCCCGGCTGTACGAGACCAGCGGCGGCTCGATCACCCTGGACGGCCGGGACATCCGGGACATCCCCCGCGAGCAGCTGCGCCGGATGGTCTCGATCGCCTTCGAGGAGCCGACCCTGTTCTCCGCCTCGGTCCGCGACAACGTGCTGATGGGCGCCCCCGGGGCCGGCCCCGAGCAGCTCGCCACCGCGTTGGCCACCGCCCAGGCCGGGTTCGTCGACCGGCTGCCGGGCGGCGCCGACACCCAGGTCGGCGAGCAGGGCCTGAGCCTGTCCGGCGGCCAGCGCCAGCGCCTGGCGCTGGCCCGCGCCGTGGTCGGCGATCCGGCCTTCCTGGTCCTGGACGACCCGCTGTCGGCGCTGGACGTGCACACCGAGGCCCTGGTCGAGCGGGCGCTGCGCGAGGTGCTCGCGGGCACCACCGCGCTGGTGGTCGCCCACCGCCCGAGCACCGTGCTGCTGGCCGACCGGGTCGCGCTGCTCGCCGACGGGCGGATCGCCGCCGTCGGCACCCACCAGGAGCTGCTGAAGAGCTCCCCCGCCTACCGCGAGCTGATGTCCGGCACGGCCGCCGAGGAGCTCGATGCCCAGGAGCTCGAAGGGAGTGTCCGGCGATGACCACCACCCTGGAGCCGACCGAGGAGCTGGAGGAGCTACCGCCCCCGGCACAGGACGAGGAGGACATCCCCGTCCCGCCCGGCGCGGCCCGCGCCCTGCTCGGCGCCCTGCTCGGCCCGCACCGCCGTCGGATCGTGCTGGCCATGCTGGTGATCCTGATCCAGCAGGCGGCGCTGCAGAGCGGCCCGCTGCTGGTGGCGCTGGCGATGGACCGCGGCATCCCGGCGCTGCGCGAGAACGACGGCGGCCCGCTGATCGCGGTCATCTCCGCGTACCTGGGCTGCGCCCTGCTCTCCACCTACCTGCAGCGGCTGTTCATCCGGTACAGCGCCCGGATCAACCAGGACGTCCTGCTCGACCTGCGCGGCCGGATCTTCCGGCACGCCCAGCGGCTCAGCCTGGACTTCCACGAGCGCTACACCTCGGGGCGGATCATCTCCCGGGCCACCAGCGACGTGGACGCGCTGCGCGAGCTGCTGAACGAGGGCCTGCAGGAGCTGCTCTCGGTGGCGCTGTCGGTCAGCTTCATCTCGGTGGTGCTGATGGTGATGGACTGGCGCCTGGGCCTGGCCGCGCTGGCCTCCTTCCTGCCGATGTACCTGATCGTCCGCTCCTTCCGGCGGCGCTCGCTGCGGGTCTACCGGCGCTCCCGGACGGCCGTCGCCTCGGTGATCGTGAAGTTCACCGAGACCATGAACGGCATCCGCCCGGTGCAGGCCTTCCGCCGCGAGGAGGCCAACGACGAGGCCTTCGACGCCGTCAACCGGCAGTCCGCGGCCGCCACCGCCGACGGCCTGCTGGAGATGGCCCGCTACGTCGGCTTCTCCCGGGCCACCGCCAACACCTGGATCACCGGCGTCGTGGTGCTCGGCGCGTACCTGGTCACCGAGGGCAGTCTGGAGCTGGGCGTGCTCACCGCCTTCGTGCTCTACCTGCGCCGGCTCTACGACCCGATCGACCAGCTGGCGATGTTCCTGAACAGCTACCAGTCGGCGGCCGCCGCCCTGGAGAAGATGGCCGGGCTGCTGGCCCACGAGCCGTCCGTGTCCGAGCCCGCCGCCCCGCTGGCGCTGCCGGCCGCGGTCGGCACCGGCCGCGAGGTGGCCTTCCGGGAGGTCAGGTTCGCCTACCGGACGGGCAAGGAGGTGCTGCCGGTCTTCGACCTGGTGCTGCCCGCCGGGCGGACCACGGCCGTGGTCGGCGCGACCGGTGCGGGCAAGTCCACCCTGGCCAAGCTGCTGGCCCGGTTCTACGACCCGACCGACGGCCGGATCACCCTGGACGGCACCGACCTGCGCGAGCTGGCCACCGCCGACCTGCGGCGCAATGTGGTGATGGTGACCCAGGAGTCCTTCCTGTTCTCCGGCACGGTCGCCGAGAACATCGCGGTCGGCCGCCCGGACGCCACCCGCGCCGAGGTCGAGGAGGCCGCCCGGGCGATCGGCGCGCACGAGTTCATCGCCGCCCTGCCGGACGGCTACGACACCGACGTGCGCAAGCGCGGCGGCCGGATCTCGGCCGGCCAGCGCCAGCTGGTGGCGTTCGCCCGGGCGCTGCTGGCCGACCCGGCGGTGCTGATCCTGGACGAGGCGACCAGCTCGCTGGACGTGCCGGGCGAGCAGGCGGTGCAGCGCGCCATGCGGACGGTCCTGGCCGGCCGCACCGCCGTGATCATCGCGCACCGCCTCTCCACGGTGGAGATCGCCGACCGGGTCCTGGTGATGGAGCAGGGCCGGATCGTCGAGGACGGCGCCCCCGCCGACCTGATCACCGACCGCGGCCGCTTCGCCGACCTCCACCGGACCTGGCAGGACAGCCTGGTGTGACCCGGGGCCGCGCGGAGCGCGCGGTACGGCGCCCGGGCCAGGTCCGACCGGCCCTAGCCCGGTGGGTCGGCCAGGGGGACGCCCTCGGCGAGCAGACGGTCGACCGCGGCCAGGGCGAGGCGCAGGCGCTCCTCGCGGTCGCCGGTCAGTTCCAGCCAGGGGGTGGTACCGGCCGCCAGGGTCTCCCGGAAGCGGCCGGTCATCCAGGGCCGCAGGTGCTCGCCGTCGCGCAGCCCGTCGTCGTGGAACGGCACGCCCTGGTCCGAGGTCAGCAGGTACAGCGCCCGGGGCGACAGCCCGGCGGCCAGGGTGCGCACGGGTTCGGTGACCGCCCCCCGGTAGCGCTCCTGCCAGACCGTGGTGGCGAGCGCGTCGGTGTCGCAGACCAGCACCGGCCCGCCGGCCCGGGCGGCCCGCTCCTCCGCCTCGCCCTGCCGCCGGCAGACCAGCTCGAAGTCGGCGTCGTCCCACTCCAGGTCGAAGACGGTCGGCGCCGGCCGGCCGGGCGCGGCCGTCGCCCGGGCCACGGCCAGCTTGGCCGCGGTCAACTCCCTGCCGTACTCCGGCACCCAGCCGGTCGAGGCGTGCGGGCCGCCCCGGGCGCGCAGCGCAGCGGCGAGGTCCCGGGAGAGCGTGGTGGTGCCGGTGGACTCGGCGCCCAGCACCACCACCCGCCGGGCGAACCAGGCCCGCACCGGCGGCTCCAGCTCCGGCCAGTGGCCGGCCGGGTCGGCCCGCACCGCGGTGCCCGAGACCGGGAAGGTCTCCCTCGCCCGGTCCAGCACCACCGGCGCGGCCCCGAACCGCCGGGCCAGCTCCACCCCGTACGGCTCCGAGCTGAACACCGCCGTCACCGGCCCGGCGGCCGGCGCCTGGGCCACGCCCGCGCGCATCAGCGCGACCTGCGCGGCCCAGACCTCCGCGCTCTCGTAGTCGACCGGCAGGTTGTCCACCACGCCGGTCACCCGGACCCGCGGCTCGCCGGCCCAGGCCTCGGCCACCCAGGCGAGGCGGGCGGCCAGCGGTATCGACTCCCGGTCGGCGGCCATCACCACCACGGTGACCAGCTCGCAGGCGTCGGCCGCGGCCCGGATCAGGAAGTGGTGGCCGGCGTGCGGCGGGTAGAACTTGCCGATCACCAGGCCGTGTCCGAAGCGCGCGCTCATGCCGGCACCACCGGCAGGCGCGGGGCGGCCAGGTCGCGGTGCCAGGCCCGCAGGCCGAGCCCGCACATGGCCAGGAAGAGCAGGTAGACCAGCGCCGTGAGGTCCAGCGACCGGCTCAGGTAGAGCGGCACGTAGACCAGGTCGGCGGCGATCCAGAAGTACCAGGTCTCGATCCGCCGGGTGTTCAGCAGCCACTGCGCCGCCAGCGAGAGGGCGGTGGTGAGGGCGTCCCAGAACGGCGCGCTGTCACCGGCCCGGGTGAGCAGCACGGTGAGCCCCCAGGTGGCCGGCGCCAGCAGCGCGGCCAGGGTCAGCACGGTCCCGGCCCCGGCCCGCCGGAAGGCCGGACCGGCGGCGCCGTCCGGGCGGCCGCGCAGCCACTGCCACCAGCCGTGCGCGCCGAGCGCCAGGAAGACCAGTTGCAGGGCGGCGTCGGCGTAGAGCCGGGCGCCCGCGAAGAGCACCAGGAAGAAGAGGTTGTTGGCGATGCCGACCGGGAAGTTCCAGATCCTCGCCCGCACGGTGAGCCAGACGCCGGCCGCGCCGGTGGCGAAGCCGAGCAGCTCCGCCCAGGTCACCTCGTCCTGGCCCACGTGGCAGAGCACGGTGGTGAGCGGCGCGGTGAGCTCGCTCAGGTAGTCGCTGATGGGCACGGTCCCTCCCGGTCATTGCGTCAGAGTGACGATAATGACCGCGGAGGGACCGCGCAACCATGATTCAGCCGGTGGTCACCGCAGGATGCCCGCATCCATACCGACCGCCTCCGCCGGGAGGGCGATCAGTCCGAGCTCGGCCGGGGAGGCCAGCCGCGGGTGGGCCGGCAGGACCCGGACGGTGTAGCCGAACGGGCCCGTCCGGGACAGCTCCAGCGAGCCCTCGTAGCGGCGCCGCCCGTCCAGGTCGGGGCCGCCGGCCGGCTTGAGGGCGAGCGCGACCGCGTCGGAGATGCCGTCGCTCTCGTCGACCTTGCCGGAGACCACCTGCACCTCGACGTCGGTGGGCTGGAGCGGCCCGAGCGAGACCTGCACCCGCAGGGCCAGCGTGCTGCCGAGTTCCTGGGCCTCGTCCGGGCCGTCGGCCTCGACGTGCTCGACCCGGACGGCCGGCCAGGCCTGCCGCACCCGCGCCTTCCACTCGGCGAGCTCCCGTGCACCGGGGTACGAGGGCCCGTCGGGCTCGGCCGCGGCCAGCTCGCGCTGGGCGTCGGCCGCCGGGGCGTAGAGCCGCTCGACGTACTCGCGGACCATCCGGCCGGCCAGCACCTTCGGGCCGAGGGTGACCAGGGTGTGCCGGACCATCGAGATCCACCGGTGCGGCAGCCCGTCCGCACCCCGGTCGTAGAACCGGGCGGCGACCTGGTGCTCGATCAGGTCGTAGAGCGCGGCGGCCTCGATGTCGTCCCGCTTCTCCGCCTCGGCGCTCTCCGGGTCGAGCCGGCCGAGCCCCGAGCTGTCGGCGGTGGGGATCGCCCAGCCGTTCTGACCGTCGTACCACTCGTCCCACCAGCCGTCCAGGATGGACAGGTTGAGGCAGCCGTTCAGGGCCGCCTTCATTCCGGAGGTGCCACAGGCCTCCAGCGGGCGCAGCGGGTTGTTCAGCCAGACGTCGCAGCCCGGGTAGAGGTGGGTCGCCATCGCCATGTCGTAGTCCGGCAGGAAGACGATGCGGTGCCGGACCGCCGGGTCGTCGGCGAAGGCCACCAGCTGCTGGATCAGCCGCTTGCCGCCGTCGTCCGCCGGGTGCGCCTTGCCCGCCACCACGATCTGCACCGGCCTGGTCGGGTGCAGCAGCAGCGACCGCAGCCGCTGCTGGTCGCGCAGCATCAGGGTCAGCCGCTTGTACGAGGGGACCCGCCGGGCGAAGCCGATGGTGAGCACGTCCGGGTCGAGCGCGGCCGAGACCCAGCCGAGCTCGGCCTCACCGGCGCCGCGCTGGCGCCAGGAGGCGCGCACCCGGCTCCGGGCCTCCTCCACCAGCTGGGCCCGCAGGCTGCGGCGGAGCTCCCAGATCTCGGCGTTGGCGATCCGCTCCAGCCCCGTCCAGCGCTTCTCCTCGCCGATGGTCATCGCGTCCTCGGCCCGCTGCAGGCCGATCTCGCCGGCACCGAGCCGGACCACCGCCGGGTCGATCCAGGTCGGCGCGTGCACCCCGTTGGTGACCGAGGTGATCGGCACCTCGGCGGCGTCGAAGCCCGGCCACAGGCCGTTGAACATCGCCCGGCTGACCTCGCCGTGCAGGGTGGAGACGCCGTTGGCCCGCTGGGCCAGCCGCAGGCCCATGGCGGCCATGTTGAACAGCTTGGGATCGCCGTCGGCCCAGGTCTCGGCGCCGAGCGCGAGCACCTGCTCGACCGGCACGCCGGCCAGCGCGGCGTCGCCGCTGAAGTGCCGGGCCACCAAGTCCCGGTCGAAGCGGTCGATGCCGGCCGGGACGGGGGTGTGGGTGGTGAACAGAGTGCCGGCCCGGACCGCCTCCAGTGCCGCGGGGAAGTCCAGCTCCGGCTGCCCGGCGGGGGCGCCCTCGACCGGCTTCTCGCCGGCACCGACCAGCTCGCGGATCCGCTCCAGGCCGAGGAAGCCGGCGTGGCCCTCGTTGGTGTGGAAGACCTCGGGGGCGGCGTGCCCGGTCAGCCGGCAGTAGCTGCGCACGGCCCGGACGCCGCCGATGCCCAGCAGTATCTCCTGCATCAGCCGGTGCTCGCTGCCGCCGCCGTACAGCCGGTCGGTGACGTTGCGCTCGGCCGGGCCGTTGGGCTCGATGTCGGAGTCCAGCAGCAGCAGCGGGACGCGCCCCACCTGGGCCTTCCAGATGTGCGCGGCCAGGCTGCGGCCGGCCGGCAGGGCCAGGTCGACCCGGCAGGGGGTGCCGTCCGGCTCGCGCAGCAGGCTGACGGCCAGCTCGTCCGGGTCGAGCAGCGGGTAGCGCTCCTGCTGCCAGCCGTCCCGGGAGAGCGACTGGCGGAAGTAGCCGTGCCGGTAGAACAGACCGACGCCGATGATCGGCACGCCCAGGTCGCTGGCGGCCTTGAGGTGGTCGCCGGCCAGGATGCCGAGCCCGCCGGAGTACTGCGGCAGCGCGGCGGCGATGCCGTACTCGGGCGAGAAGTAGGCGATGGCGGCCGGCAGCGGGCCCGAGCCGTCGCCGGGCGGCAGGGCGGACTGGTACCAGCGCGGGCCGGTGAGGTAGTCGCGGAGGTCGTCCGCGAGGTCGCCTAGCCTGCGCAGGAACCGCCGGTCGGCGGCGAGCGCGGACAGCCGGGCCGCCGGCACCTCGCCGAGCAACCGGACCGGGTCCTCCCCGACGGCGGCCCAGACCTCCGGGTCGACCGAGCGGAACAGCTCCCTGGTCTCGGGATGCCAGGACCAGCGCAGGTTGAGCGCCAGTTCGTGCAGCGGCTGGAGTTGCTCGGGCAGGACAGTGCGGACGCTGAATCTGCGGATTGCCTTCACGACCTGAAGCGTAGACCCCGAGGCGCGCCTGAAGGAGCGTCAACTACCGTATTGCGCACCCGTTCGGTCCATTGGTGAGATCGCATTGGGCGCACTCCGGCAGACGGGGGGCGCAGGGGGCGCACGGCGGGCGGAGGGCGCGCCCTGGGCGCGTAAACACTTGGGAACAGCTGCATGTCGGCTGTCTGATTTGCCCCCGTTCATCGTCCGAAACCGCATGCATACCGGCTCCTAGGACTTGCCGGTGGTGCGAGGATGCACAAAGGTCGTTGGTGCCGCGGGAAGTGCGAGCCGGTTGGCGCACCCCGCTGCTCCAGGTCCGGGAATGCCTCGTTGGCGAACCGTCATCCTCACCCTCCTTCCTTAGCCCGTTCGGCCCTCAACTGCGGCCTCAGCGCGTGTCCTCGCCCCTGCTCCGCTCGTTTCCGGTTGGGTTGGGTCACCTCGGGGCGTGTCCCGAGTGGCGCGCGCCGGGACGCGCGCGGCCGCTCGGGCGCGGGCCGCGGTCGCGGGCCGGTGGGCAGGTTGCCGGGCGCGTCGGTGCGGGCAGGCTTCCGGTCGCACGTCCTTCCTCAGCCAGCAGTTCCCCCGGCACTCCCCGGCCACCGGCCCGCGGGAGCCGCCGCCGATCTCGGGCAGGAGTTTGGCATGCACGGCGACACGCGGGACCAGTCCATCTCGCCGTCGGGCTCACCCGACACACCGTCAACCACGGAGCCGCCCTTGCCCGCCCCGCGCGGCGGCGGCCCGGGCGCCGCGACCGGCGCCGCCGCCCCGGCCCGCCGGGCGCCGCGCAAGACGGCGGCCGCCGCGGCGGCCCCCACCCGGCCGGTCACCGCGCGCACCACCACGACCAGGACCGGCACCGCGAAGAGCAGCGCCACCGGCACCAGCCCGGCGAAGACCGCCCCGAAGAAGACCGGCACCGCGAAGGCCGCGCCGGCGGGATCCACCCCCCGCCGGGCGGCGGCCCGCAAGACGACAGAGAGCGACACCGTGATCGGCCGCATCCCCGTCCTGGACGTCTCCCCGCTCGTGGACGCCGGTCGCCGCCCGGCCAAGGCGGTGGTCGGGGAACGCTTCCTGGTCAGCGCCACGGTGTTCCGCGAGGGCCACGACGCGGTCAACGCCAACGTGGTGCTGCGCGACCCCCGCGGCCGCAGCGGCCCGTGGACCCCGATGCGCGAGCTGGCCGAGGGCACCGACCGCTGGGGCGCGTACGTCACCCCGACCGCCGAGGGTCGCTGGTCGTACCTGGTCGAGGCGTGGAGCGACCCGGTGGCCACCTGGCGCCGGCACGCCGCGGTGAAGCTGCCGGCCGGGATCGACACCGCGCTCGTCCTGGAGGAGGGCGCACAGTTGCTGGAGCGCGCCGCCGCCGGAGTGCCGAAGAAGGACGGCCGGGCCCATGTGCTGGCCGCCGTGGACGCGCTGCGCGACCCGGGCCTGCCCACCCTCAGCCGCTACGCGGCCGCACTGGCCCCGGAGGTGTCGGCGCTGCTGGCCCGCTTCCCGCTGCGCGAGCTGGTCAGCGCCTCCCGCCCGCTGCCGCTCCAGGTGGACCGGCAGCGCGCGCTGTACGGCGGCTGGTACGAGTTCTTCCCGCGCTCCGAGGGGGCCGTGGTCGACCCGTCCGGGGTCGCGGCGCCGGTCTCCGGCACGCTGCGGACCGCCGCGGAGCGGCTGCCGGCGGTCGCCGCGATGGGCTTCGACGTGGTCTACCTGCCGCCGGTGCACCCGATCGGCCGAGCCTTCCGCAAGGGCCCGGACAACACCCTGACCGCCGGTCAGCACGACGTCGGCTCGCCCTGGGCGATCGGCTCGCCGGAGGGCGGCCACGACGCCGTCCACCCGGACCTGGGCACCATCGAGGACTTCGACCACTTCGTCGCCGAGGCCGGCGCGCTGGGCCTGGAGGTCGCCCTCGACTTCGCCCTCCAGTGCTCGCCCGACCACCCGTGGGTGAACAAGCACCCCGAGTGGTTCTCGCACCGGGCCGACGGCACCATCGCCTACGCCGAGAACCCGCCCAAGAAGTACCAGGACATCTATCCGGTCAACTTCGACCAGGACTTCGACGGGATCGTCAAGGAGACCCTGCGCATCCTGAGGTTCTGGATGACCCACGGGGTGCGGATCTTCCGGGTGGACAACCCGCACACCAAACCGGTCAGCTTCTGGGAGAAGGTGCTCGCCGACATCGCCCGGACCGACCCGGACGTGGTGTTCCTGGCCGAGGCCTTCACCCGCCCGGCGATGATGCACACCCTGGGCAAGGTCGGCTTCCACCAGTCCTACACCTACTTCACCTGGCGCAACACCAAGCAGGAGCTCACCGAGTACCTGACCGAGCTGAGCGGTGAGGCCGCCGCGTACATGCGGCCGAACTTCTTCGCCAACACCCCGGACATCCTGCCCGACTTCCTCCAGCACGGCGGCCCGGCGGCCTTCGCCGTCCGCGCCGTGCTGGCCGCCACGCTGGCTCCCAGCTACGGCGTGTACGCCGGCTTCGAGCACTACGAGAACGATCCGGCCCACCCGGGCTCGGAGGAGTACCTGCACTCCGAGAAGTACGAGCTGCGCCCCCGGGACTGGACCCGGCAGGACACCCTGGCCCCGCTGCTCACCGCACTGAACCGGCTGCGCCGCCGGCACCCCGCCCTGCAGCAGCTGCGCGACCTGCGCTTCCATCCGACCGACAACGACCAGGTCATCGCCTACTCCAAGTCCGCGACCACCGAGGACGGCATCGAGGACCACGTGATCGTGGTGGTCAACCTGGACCCGAGGCATGCCCAGGAGGCGACCGTCACCCTCGACGGCGACCACCCGATCACCGTGCACGACGAGCTCACCGGTGCCACCTACACCTGGGCCCGGCACAACTACGTCCGGCTCGACCCGTCCGCCGGGCCGGCCCACCTCCTCACCGTTCGGAGGCATCCTCAGTGACAGTCAACGAGCCCGTCCCCGACACCTTCGCCGAGACACCGAGCAAGGACCGGGACCCGGACTGGTTCAAACGCGCGGTCTTCTACGAAGTCCTGGTGCGGTCCTTCCAGGACAGCAACGGCGACGGGGTCGGCGACCTCAAGGGGCTCACCGAGAAGCTGGACTACCTGCAGTGGCTGGGCGTGGACTGCCTCTGGTTGCCGCCGTTCTTCGCCTCCCCGCTGCGGGACGGCGGCTACGACGTGGCGGACTACAAGTCGGTGCTGCCCGAGTTCGGCGACCTGGCCGACTTCGTCGAGTTCGTGGACGCCGCCCACCTGCGCGGGATGCGGGTGATCATCGACTTCGTGGTCAACCACACCAGCGACCAGCACCCGTGGTTCCAGGCCTCCCGCAACGACCCGGACGGCCCGTACGGCGACTTCTACATGTGGGCCGACGACGACAAGCAGTACCCGGACGCCCGGATCATCTTCGTCGACACCGAGACCTCCAACTGGACCTACGACCCGGTCCGCAAGCAGTACTTCTGGCACCGGTTCTTCTCCCACCAGCCGGACCTGAACTACGACAACCCGCGGGTCGAGGAGGAGGTGATCGCGGCCCTGCGGTTCTGGCTGGACCTCGGGATCGACGGCTTCCGGCTGGACGCGGTGCCGTACCTGTACGCGCGCGAGGGCACCAACTGCGAGAACCTCCCGGAGACCCACGAGTTCCTGCGCCGGCTGCGCAAGGAGATCGACGCGGACTACCCGGACACCGTGCTGCTGGCCGAGGCCAACCAGTGGCCGGAGGACGTGGTCGACTACTTCGGCGACTTCGCCTCCGGCGGCGACGAGTGCCACATGGCCTTCCACTTCCCGGTGATGCCGCGGATCTTCATGGCGGTCCGCCGGGAGTCCCGCTACCCGGTCTCCGAGATCCTCGCCAAGACCCCGGACATCCCCTCCGGCTGCCAGTGGGGCATCTTCCTGCGCAACCACGACGAGCTGACCCTGGAGATGGTCACCGACGAGGAGCGCGACTACATGTACGCGGAGTACGCGAAGGACCCGCGGATGCGGGCCAACGTGGGCATCCGCCGCCGGCTCGCGCCGCTGCTGGAGAACGACCGCAACCAGATCGAACTGTTCACCGCCCTGCTGCTCTCGCTGCCCGGTTCGCCGGTGCTCTACTACGGCGACGAGATCGGCATGGGCGACAACATCTGGCTGGGCGACCGGGACGGCGTCCGGACCCCGATGCAGTGGACGCCGGACCGCAACGCGGGTTTCTCGTCCGCCGACCCGGGCAGGCTCAGTCTGCCGCCCATCATGGACCCGGTGTACGGCTATCAGGTGACCAACGTCGAGGCACAGCAGAGCAGTTCGAGTTCGCTGCTGCACTGGACGCGTCGCATGATCGAGATCCGCAAGCTCAATCCGGCGTTCGGCCTCGGCAGCTACACCGAGCTGCCCTCCAGCAACCCCGCGGTGCTGGCCTTCGTGCGCGAGTACGAGGGCGACCTGGTCATGTGCGTGAACAACTTCTCGCGGTTCGCGCAGCCGACCGAACTGGACCTGCGGCGGTACGGGGGGCGCTACCCGGTCGAGCTGATCGGCGGCGTGCGCTTCCCGTCCATCGGCGAGTGGCCGTACCTGCTCACCCTGGCCGGCCACGGCTTCTACTGGTTCCAGCTCCGCAAGCCCGGCGCGAAGTAGCACCGCCCTCGAAGTAACGATCCATCAGGCCCCACAGCACCTACCCTCCGGGGGCGCGAGAGCTCCACCCCGCGCCCCCGGAGGCCTCTGCACCACCGCGTACGGAGAACAGCCCAACGGCCACCCACACTATGGCGTGACACCCGAGCCCCGCTCGCGTGCCGTCGCCGCCGCGCCGCCGAAATCCGGAAGACTGACGGACCCGGCCAGGACCCGTCGGGCAGTCCGCCCGCTTCCGGGGAAAGGGAGTCATGTCCGAAACCTCCCGTTCTCAAGCCCAAGTGCACCGCGACACGCCCGACGGCGCCCCCGGGCCCGTCGGTACGCGCGGATCCGGGGCCCGGAGAACAGCCGCGGGGGTCAGCGAGCTGGTCCATGCCGCGCTGCCGCTGATCGCCGACTGGCTCCCCACCCAGCGCTGGTACGCCGGCAAGGGGCGGGCCATCACCGGGCTGACCCCGGTGGTCGGCACCCCCCTGCAGGTCGGTGACCCGGCGCTGCTGCACCTGCTGCTGCGGGTCGAGCAGGGCACCGGGCCGGCCGCCCAGGGCGACATCTACCAACTGCTGCTCGGCATCCGCTCGCACGAGCCGGGCGGCATCCCGCCCGGCGCCGTGCTGGGCCGGCTGCAGGGCACCACCTACGACGGGGCGATGCTCTACGACGCCGTGCACGACCCGGAGCTGACCGGCCGGCTGCTGGAGCACCTGGCCACCGGCGACCGGTTCGGCCCGCTGTCCTTCCGCCGCACCCCCGGCCCCGGCCTGCCCGGCAACCTGCCCGGCCGGGCCTCCACCGCCGAGCAGTCCAACAGCTCGGTGATCTACGGCACCGCCTTCATCCTCAAGCTGTTCCGCCGGATCAGCCCCGGCACCAATCCGGACCTGGAGCTCTCGCTCGCCCTCTCGCGGGCCGGCTCCACCCGCATCCCCCGGGTGGCGGCGTGGTTCGAGAGCCGGCTGGAGCGATCGGAACCGGCCACTCTCGGCCTGCTCCAGCGCTACCTGCCGGACGCCGAGGACGGCTGGGAGCTCGCGCTCGACCAGGTCGCCCGGCTCAAGGGCGACCCCTCCCCCGGTAACTTCGCGATCGAGGCGCACCGGCTCGGCCGGGCCACCGCCGAGGTGCACCGGGTGCTGGCCAGGTCGATGCCCACCGACCGGCTCGACCGGGAGCGGATCGCCCGGCTGGCCGGCGCGATGGCGGACCGGCTGGACAGCGCGGTGGCGGCCGTCCCCGGCCTGCTGCGCTACCGCTCGGCGCTGCGGGCCGCCTTCCAGCAGCTCACCGCCGACCACCTGGACGGCCTGCAGGTCCAGCGGATCCACGGCGACCTGCACCTCGGCCAGGCCATGCGGACCCCGCACGGCTGGGTGCTGCTGGACTTCGAGGGCGAGCCCGCCAAGCCGCTGGCCGAGCGCCGGCTGCCGCAGCCCGCGCTGCGGGACGTGGCGGCGATGCTCCGCTCCTTCGACTACGCGGCCGCCCACCTGCTGGCCGGCGCCCCCGGCACCGACCCGGAGCTGGCCCACCTGGCCGCGGCCTGGGCGGCCCGCAACCGGGCCGCGTACTGCGCCGGGTACACCGCGGGCGGCGGCACCGACCCCACGGCCGCACCGGAGCTGATGCGCGCCCTGGAGATCGACAAGGCGGTCTACGAAGTGGTGTACGAGGCCCGCCACCGGCCCAGCTGGCTCCCCATCCCGCTGGCCGCCATCAACCGCCTGGCCCTCACCGTCTGACCCCCGCACAACCACCGCCGCAGGAGGATCCCGTCGTGACACCGCTCGGCCCGAAGCCCGACCGCACCAACCCCGCCGTGCCCGCCACCTTCCTGCCCGAGCGGGGCACCCCAGCCCGGGCGGGTCGGTCGCGGGCGGCCGGGGCGGCTCGGCGGACCGAGCCGTCCGACGGCCGGCCCGCGGCCCAGACCGGACCGGCGCCCGCCGGACGGCAGGCGCCGCCGTCCGCGCCCCGGCCGCCGGCCCGGCGCTCCGCAGAGCCCGAGCCCGCCGAGCCCGCCGACCGGCCGGTCGCCCAGGCCCGCCCGGACTCGGTGCTCCGGCTGCCGGAGGCACCACTGCCGCCGGCCGAGGTCGACCGGCTGGTGTCCGGCGGCCATCACGACCCGCACGCTCTACTGGGCGCGCACCCCACCCAGGGCGGCACCGCGATCCGGGTGCTGCGCCCGTTCGCCGAGCGGGTGCTGATCGAGACCGAGCACGGCCCGGCCGAGCTGACCCACCAGCGGTCCGGCCTGTTCACCGGCCTGCTGGCGGGCGAGGACTTCCCGGCGTACCGGCTGAAGGTGTCCTACCCGGGCACCGGGCTGCTGCCCCAGGAGGACGGCTACCGGGCCGCCCCCACCCTCGGCGAGCTGGACCTGCACCTGATCGCCGAGGGCCGGCACGAGCAGCTCTGGCGGGCGCTCGGCTCGCACGTCCGCGAGGTCGGCGGCGTGCGCGGCACCACCTTCGCCGTCTGGGCGCCGAACGCCGTCGGGGTGCGGCTGATCGGCGACTTCAACCACTGGGACGGCACCGGCCACCCGATGCGCTCGCTCGGCTCCTCGGGCATCTGGGAGCTGTTCGTGCCGGGGCTCGGCGAGGGCACCACGTACAAGTACCAGATCCGCACCAAGCAGGGCTGGGTGCTGGAGAAGGCCGACCCGCTGGCCCGGGCCGCGCAGTGCCCGCCGGACACCGCCTCGGTGGTGCACACCTCGCACTACGAGTGGGGCGACGCCGAGTGGCTGGCCCGGCGGGCGGGCTCGGTGCACCACCGCGCGCCGATGTCGGTCTACGAGCTGCACCTCGCCTCCTGGCGGCCGGATCTCACCAGCTACCGCGAGATCGCCGCCGAGCTGCCCGGCTACCTGGATCGACTCGGCTTCACCCACGTCGAGTTCATGCCGGTGATGGAGCACCCGTTCGGCGGCTCCTGGGGCTACCAGGTGTCCGGCTTCTACGCACCGACCGCCCGGCTCGGCAGCCCGGACGACTTCAAGCACCTGGTCGACACGCTGCACCGGCACGGCATCGGCGTGATCGTCGACTGGGTGCCCGCGCACTTCCCCAAGGACGACTTCGCGCTCGCCCGGTTCGACGGCGAGCCGCTCTACGAGCCCGCCGACCCGCTGCGGGCCGAGCACCCGGACTGGGGCACCCTGGAGTTCGACTACGGCCGCACCGAGGTGCGCAACTTCCTGGTGGCCAACGCGGTCTACTGGTGCGAGGAGTTCCACATCGACGGCCTGCGGGTGGACGCCGTCGCCTCGATGCTCTACCTCGACTACTCCCGCGAGGGCGGCGGGTGGACCCCGAACCAGTACGGCGGGCGGGAGAACCTGGACGCGGCCGCCTTCCTTCAGGAGATGAACGCCACGGTCTACCGGCGCTGCCCCGGGGTGATCACCATCGCCGAGGAGTCCACCGCCTGGGACGGCGTCACCCGCCCCACCGACACCGGCGGCCTCGGCTTCGGGCTGAAGTGGAACATGGGCTGGATGCACGACTCGCTGGTCTACATGTCCAAGGAGCCGGTGCACCGCAAGTACCACCACAACGAGATCACCTTCTCGATGGTGTACGCCTACTCGGAGAACTACATCCTGCCGATCTCGCACGACGAGGTGGTGCACGGCAAGCAGGCCCTGGTCGCCAAGATGCCCGGCGACTGGTGGCAGCAGCGCGCCAACCACCGGGCCTACCTCGGCTTCATGTGGGCCCACCCGGGCAAGCAACTCCTCTTCATGGGGCAGGAGTTCGCCCAGGGGGCGGAGTGGGACCACGAGCACGGCCCGCAGTGGTGGGTGCTCGCCGACGACTGGCCGGCCGCGGCCGAGCACCAGGGCGTCCAGCGGCTGGTCGGCGAGCTCAACCGGGTCTACCGCGCCACCCCCGCGCTGTGGGAGCAGGACAACACCCCCGACGGCTTCCGCTGGCTGGACGGCGGCGCGGCCGAGGACAACCTGCTCTCCTTCGTCCGGTACGCCGCCGACGGCACCCCGCTGGTCGCGGTCTGCAACTTCGCGCCGGTGGTCCGGCGCGGCCACCGGGTCGGCCTGCCCCGGCTGGAGGGGCGCGAGCAGCTCTGGCAGGAGGCGCTCAACACGGACGCCGCGCGCTTCGGCGGCAGCGGTGTGGCCAACTCCCGCCCGACCAAGGCCGAGCCCGTCGCCTGGAACGACCAGCCCCGCAGCGCCGAGCTGATCATCCCTCCGCTCGCCACCGTCTGGCTCCGCCCGGCCTGATCGCGCGCAGGCCCGGGCCCGCCGGTGGCGGCGGGCCCGGGCCCTTCGCCCCTTGCTTCCATCGGCTCCACCCGCGTGCGGCCGTCCGTACCGACGGCGAATGTAGGGTCGACGTGACGGATGGCGCAGGGCGACGGGACGGAGACAGCCGGGTGGCGCGCAGCGTGTACGTGACCGGGATCGACCGGGGGGACGGCCGGCAGGCCGTCGAGCTGGGGGTCATGGAACTGCTCACCCGCCAGGTGGACCGGGTCGGCGTGTTCCGCCCGCTGGTGCACGCCCCGGCGCCCGGCGAGGCGGCCTCGGACCACATGGTCGAGCTGCTGCGGGCCAGGTACCGGCTGGAGCTGCCGGCCGACCAGCTGTACGGGCTGACCTACGAGGAGGCCGCCGCGCTCCAGGCCGCGCAGGGCCAGGACGAGCTGGTCTCGGCACTGGTCGACCGGTTCCACGCGCTGGAGCGGCAGTGCCAGGCGGTGCTGGTGCTCGGCACCGACTTCGCGGGCACCAACATCCCGGACGAGCTGGCCTTCAACGCCCGGCTGGCGAACGAGTTCGGCGCCTGGGTGCTGCCGGTGGTCGGCGGGCAGGGCGAGGACCCGAAGACCGTGATCGCCGAGGTCCGCAACGCCCACCGGGCCTACACCGACCTCGGCTGCTCGACCCTGGCGATGATCGCCAACCGGGTCGTGCCGGGCGCCAAGCCCGAGGTCCGGCAGACCCTGGCACAGAAGCTGCCGGTGCCCGCCTACGTCATCCCGGAGGAGCTGGCGCTGGCCGCGCCGACCGTGGCGCAGCTGGTCGGCGCGACCGGGGCGGAGGTGCTGCTGGGGGACGCGGCGGGCCTCGCCCGGGACGTGCGCTCGTTCGTCTTCGGCGGCGCGATGCTGCCGACCTTCCTCACCGCGCTGACCGAGGGCGCGCTGGTGGTCACCCCCGGGGACCGCGCCGACCTGCTGATCGGCTCGCTGGCCGCGCACGCGGCCGGCGCACCGCCGATCGCCGGCGTGCTGCTCACCCTCGGCCAGCACCCCGGGCCGAACGTGATGGCGCTGGCCGCCCGGCTCGCGCCCGGCACCCCGGTCGCCGTGGTGCCGGAGGGCAGCTGGATCACCGCCGCGGCGCTGACCCACCTGGAGGGCCGGATCGGCCCGGACAGCCCGCGGAAGTCCGAGATCGCCCTCGGGCTGTTCGAACTCCACGTGGACACGGCCGAGTTGACCAAGCGGATCGAGCTGAGCCGGTCCGAGCGGGTGACCCCGATGATGTTCGAGCACGAGCTGCTGGAGCGGGCCCGCGCCGCCCGCCGGCACATCGTGCTGCCGGAGGGCACCGAGGACCGGGTGCTGCGCGCCGCCGAGGTGCTGCTGCGCCGCAACATCTGCGACCTCACCCTGCTCGGCGAGCCGGACGCGGTGCAGCGCCGGGCCGCCGCCCTGGGCATCGAGCTGCCGCCGCCGGACGAGACCCTCGACCGCGCCCAGGTGCGGATCGTCGACCCGGCCACCAGCCCGCTGCGCCGGCGCTTCGCCGAGCTGTACGCGAAGCTGCGCGCGCACAAGGGCATGACCGTGGAGCTGGCGCTGGACGTGGTCACCGATGTCTCCTACTTCGGCACCCTGATGGTCCAGGAGGGCATCGCCGACGGCATGGTCTCCGGCGCCGTGCACTCCACCGCGGCGACCATCCGGCCCGCCTTCGAAGTGATCAAGACCGCGCCGGGCGCCGCGATCGTCTCCTCGGTGTTCTTCATGTGCCTGGCCGACCGGGTGCTGGTCTACGGCGACTGCGCGGTCAACCCCGACCCGGACGCCCGGCAGCTGGCCGACATCGCCGTCCAGGCCGCCGACACCGCCGCGCAGTTCGGGGTGGAGCCGCGGGTGGCGATGCTCTCCTACTCGACCGGCACCTCCGGGTCGGGGGCGGACGTGGACAAGGTCCGCGCGGCCACCGAGCTGGTCCGGGCGCTGCGGCCGGAGCTGCCGGTGGAGGGCCCGATCCAGTACGACGCGGCGGTGGACGCCCATGTCGCGCGGACCAAGCTGCCCGACTCGCCGGTGGCAGGCCGGGCCACCGTGCTGATCTTCCCGGACCTGAACACCGGCAACAACACCTACAAGGCGGTCCAGCGCTCGGCCGGCGCGGTCGCGGTCGGCCCGGTGCTGCAGGGGCTGCGCAAGCCGGTCAACGACCTCTCGCGGGGCGCGCTGGTGGAGGACATCGTCAACACCGTGGCCATCACCGCCATCCAGGCGAGGACGGCCACCGAAGGAGCGGCGCAGTGACCACCGGCACCCGGATCCTCGTACTGAACGCGGGCTCCTCCTCGCTCAAGTACCAGCTGATCGACATGCTGGACGGCAGCCGGGCGGCGGCCGGCCTGGTGGAGCGGATCGGCGAGCCGGCCGGCCGGCTGGCGCACACCCCGCGCAGCGGCCCGGGACGCGAGGAGCTGCGGTTCTTCCCGGACCACGGGGCCGCGCTGACCGCCGTGGCCGCGCAGCTGGCCGCGGACGGGCTCGGCCTGGACTCCCCCGAGCTGGCCGCGATCGGCCACCGGGTGGTGCACGGCGGCCGCCGGTTCACCGAGCCGACCGTGATCACCGACGAGGTGCTGGCCGAGATCCGCCGGCTGATCCCGGTCGCCCCGCTGCACAACCCGGCCAACATCACCGGCATCGAGGTGGCCCGCGGCCTGCGCCCGGACCTGCCGCAGGTGGCGGTCTTCGACACCGCCTTCCACGCCACCCTGCCGGAGCACGCGGCCCGGTACGCGATCGACCGGGCGGTGGCGGACGAGCACCGGGTGCGCCGCTACGGCTTCCACGGCACCTCGCACCGGTACGTCTCCCGGGCCACCGCGCGGCTGCTCGGCAAGGATCCGGCCGAGGTCAACGTGATCGTGCTGCACCTGGGCAACGGCGCCTCCGCCTCGGCGGTGGCCGGCGGGGTCTGTGTGGAGACCTCGATGGGCCTCACCCCGCTGGAGGGGCTGGTGATGGGCACCCGATCGGGGGACATCGACCCGGGCGTGGTGTTCCACCTGCACCGGGTCGGCGGGCTGGGCATCGACGAGATCGACGCGCTGCTGAACCGGCGCAGCGGCCTGCTCGGGCTGTGCGGGGACAACGACATGCGCGAGGTCGTGCGCCGCTCGCAGGAGGGGGACGCCGAGGCCCGGATCGCCTTCGACGCCTACGTGCACCGGCTGCGCAAGTACCTCGGCGCCTACTACGCGGTGCTCGGACGGGTGGACGCGGTCGCCTTCACCGCCGGGGTGGGCGAGAACTCCGCCCCGGTGCGGGAGGCCGCCTGCGCGGGCCTGGACGCGCTGGGCATCGCGGTGGACGCCGAGCTGAACTCGGTCAGGTCCGACCGGCCCCGGATCATCTCGCCGGGGTACGCGCGGGTGACCGTGGCCGTCGTACCCACCGACGAGGAGCTGGAGATCGCGCAGCAGGCCTTCGCCCTGGTGCACACTGCTGTGGAGTGACCTGACTACCAGTCAGTATCCCAACCCTCGGGATGGTTCGTTGGCGATCCCTCAGGTTTCGAGCGGAATGCACCGATAACACGAACGGATAGACTGACCGATATGCGCCGAGCGAAAATTGTCTGCACCCTGGGTCCTGCCACGGACTCCTACGAACAGCTGAAGGCCATCGTCGAGGCGGGCATGAACGTCGCCCGACTGAACATGAGCCACGGCACCCACCCCGAGCACGAGGAGCGGTACCGCAAGGTCCGCCAGGTGGCCGAGGACACCGGCCGCACCATCGGTGTGCTGGCCGACCTCCAGGGCCCGAAGATCCGCCTGGCGACCTTCGCCAACGGCCCGGTCACCGTCGACAACGGTGACACCTTCACCATCACCACCGAGGATGTGCCCGGGGACCAGCACATCTGCGGCACCACCTACAAGGGCCTGCCCGGCGACGTGAAGCCCGGCGACCCGATCCTGATCAACGACGGCGTCATCGCCCTGGAGGTCGTCAGCGTCGACGGCCCGCGGGTGAAGACCGTGGTGGTCGAGGGCGGCGTGCTCTCGAACAACAAGGGCATCAACCTGCCCGGCGCGGCCGTGAACGTGCCGGCGCTCTCCGAGAAGGACAAGGACGACCTCCGGTTCGCCCTGCGCCTGGGCGTCGACATGGTCGCGCTCTCGTTCGTCCGCAACGCCGGCGACGTCGACGACGTGCACAAGGTGATGGACGAGGTCGGCATCCGCGTCCCGGTCATCGCCAAGATCGAGAAGCCGCAGGCCGTCGAGGCGATGGAGGAGATCGTCCTCGCCTTCGACGCCGTCATGGTGGCCCGTGGCGACCTCGCCGTGGAGTACCCGCTGGAGCGGGTGCCGCTGGTGCAGAAGGAGCTCATCACGCTCTGTCGCCGCAACGCCAAGCCGGTCATCGTCGCCACCCAGATGATGGAGTCGATGATCCACGCCTCGCGGCCGACCCGCGCCGAGGTCTCGGACGTCGCCAACGCCATCCTGGACGGCGCGGACGCGGTCATGCTGTCCGCCGAGTCGAGCGTCGGCAAGTTCCCGGTCGAGACGGTCAAGACCATGAGCCGGATCGCCGAGACCGCCGAGCAGCAGCTGGTCTCCCAGGGCCTGCAGCCGCTCAACCCGGGCCGCAAGCCGCGCACCCAGTCCGGCTCGGTCGCCCGCGCCGCGTGCGAGCTGGGCGACTTCCTGAACGGCAAGGCACTGATCGCCTTCACCAAGTCCGGCGACACCGCCCGCCGGCTGTCCCGCTACCGCTCGCCGATCCCGGTGATCGCCTTCACCCCGGACGCCGCCACCCGCAACCAGCTGTCGCTCAGCTGGGGCGTCGAGGCGTACGTCACGGAGCAGGTCGAGACCACGGACGAGATGGTCGAGCAGGTCGACCGCGAGCTGCTGCGCCTCGACCGGCTGGCCGAGGGCGACACCGTGATCGTCACCGCCGGCTCGCCCCCCGGCATCCCCGGCACCACCAACATGGTGCAGGTCCACCACCTGGGCACCCGCGTCAAGAACTGACGCCCGGCACCGACGGCTCCGGCCCGACCGCTACGCGCGGTCGGGCCGGTTTCGCATCCGCCTGACGATCCGTCAGTTCTCGTACGGGGTGTCGTCGTTGTAGAGCTTCATGCCGGGGATCTTCAATGTGCCGCCGAACTGGCCGGCCTGCACGGCGGTGGCGTTGTCCAGGGTGATGTCGAGCGGGATCGGCACCCCGCTGAGCAGGTCCCAGAGCCACCTCGGCAGGGTGTCGGGGGTGAGGGTGATCTCCCCCAGGTCGATCGGGATCGGCAGGCCGTAGATCTCGGACAGGTGGCCGGAGAGCCGCTCCACGTACATGGTGATCGGGCCGTTGCGCATGGTCGACGTGGAGTTCGGCGCGCTCTTCACATGGAAGGTCAGGCCCGGGATCTGAATCGTCGACATGTCGAGGTTGCCGATGTCCACGCTGGCGGTGGTGAACTTCAGCACCCGCTTGCTGCCGGTCGGGGTCTTCACGTCGTAGACGCCGTTGAAGACCGAGCCGTGCAGGGCCAGCCGGGAGGACTTGAGGGTCCAGTTCTGCTCCGGCACCACATGGCCGCTGGTCGCCGCGCGGGCGGCCATGTGGCTGGTGTCCACCGCGCAGTTGGGCCCGGCCGAGGCGGAGGGCGAGGCGGTGGGCGCGGCCGAGGTCTTGGGCTTGCTCGCCGGTGCCTTGCCGGCCGGGGAGCCGGACGCCTGGGCGGCGGCCGACCGGGCGGGCGCCGCCGGGGCCGGGGCGGGCGCCGAGGGCGAGGCGGCGGCCGACGGGGCGGCCGAGGCGGAGGCCGCGGGGGGCGGGGTGGCGGGCGCGCCGCTCGACCCGCCGGGCGTGGTCGGGACGGGGGACGGCGTGGCGCTCTTCCCGCCGCCCGGGTGGAATATCCCGTCCACGATGTCGTCGATCAGCCCGGCCGGCCGGGGCGCGGAGGTCTGCACGGCCCGCCCGGTGTCGACGGTGCTGTACCCGGCGGGGCTCACCCGGGCGGCGGCCGCCTGCGCGGCGGCGTCCTGCGGCTTCGCGGTCGCCGTCGTGGCCGTCGCGGTGGGCGTCGCGGTCGGCGTCCCGGTGGGCTTGCCGGCCTCGGTCGTCGGCGCCGTGGTCGGGGCCTGCGCGCCGGGCTCCGGGGCCACCTTGATCTCGCTCTGCGGGACCGGCGTCTCCTCGATCACCGTGTCCGGGGCGCTCGCGCAGGTGGTCTTGGAGTCGGCCATCGCCAGCGTGGGCGCGTAGGCCGCACCCACCAGCAGGGCGGTCGGCACCGCGGCGATCGCCAGCGCCCGGCCGCGCAGACGGCTGCGGACCCCGACCCGGGGCGCGGCGTGGCGCGGGCCCTCGGCGGTCGGTCCGTCGTGCTCGGTCATCGCTGCTCCTCCGGGTGGACGGGCTGCGGGGCCGCGCCGTACTCGATCGGCTGCGACTGCTGCGGCACGTGCGGCTCCTCGGCCCGGGCGTCCGCCTCGGCGTCCTCGGCGGGGCCGGCCGGCAGGGTCTTCAGCGGGGCCCAGGAGCAGAGCAGGCCACCGGCGATCAGACCGGTCACCGCGCCGAGCAGGAAGCCGCCCAGGTTGGCGACCGGGATCGAGATCAGCGACAGGATCGTGGTGGCCACACCGCAGAAGATCCGGACGATCGGCTGGAACCAGGCGGTCAGCCCGAGTGCGATCATCAGCAGGCCGATGATCAGCGCACCGGCGCCGGCCGTGGTCGACATCGCCAGCGTCAGACCGCCGAGGGTCAGGTGGGCGTAGGGGAAGTAGAGGATCGGAACGCCGGCGATCATGGCCAGCAGGCCGCCCCAGAACGGCCGGGTGCGACGCCAGGTACGGAATCCCGGCCGGATCCGGCCGAGGACGCTGCCGGCCTCGGACCGCGGGTTGGCAGTTGCGCTGGACACGATACGACTCCTCGATGGTGCAAACGAGGGGGAAAGCTGGAATGTGCAGCCGGGAGAGGTGCCTTGGCACCGCCCCCGGCTGTTCGAAGCTCAACTCCGGGTCGCGCCGGACGGCGCGCCCTCAGCGGAGCGTCAGTAGCACTCGTTGCCCGGGCCGTCGCCGTTCTTCAGCGACAGGTGCAGGCCGTTGAGCTTGAAGGTGCCGGCCGAGGTGGCCCAGGCACGCTGCTGCACGTTGGACAGGGTCGCCTCGGGGGCGGCCTGGGCGAAGCCCGACTTGCCCGTGGGCAGGCCCTGCGAGTGCAGCTTCTCGTGGGTCTTCCAGCCCTTGAGGGCGGTCGAGTCCAGGGTGGAGGCGTCCTGGCCGATGTTGATGCCGCGGAACTCGGCGTCGGCGTCCAGCTGGTCCAGGTCGATCAGCAGGTTCTCGGCCTCGACCGGCTTCTTCGGGTCGGTGCCCGCGTTCAGCTGGAGGGTGATCTTGCCGAGGCCCAGCGCCGACAGGTCGGTCACCACGGACTGGCAGAGGTTGTTGATGGTGGCGGTGTCGAAAGCCGACACGGCGACCGGGTGGAACGTGCCGTTGGCCTCGACGTCGACCGAGCCGAACTGCGCGAAGTTGGTGCCGTGCAGCTTGTCCGTGCGGACCTTGAAGCTCTGGCCGGAGACGCTGAACGAGGCGGCCAGGGCGCTGTTGGCCAGGCTGACACCGATGGCGGCGGTCGCGGCGATGCTGGGGACCATCACGACGGCGAAACGACGCCAGCGCGTCTTGCCGAAAGTCTGGGACATGCAGTCCTCCTTCTAGGACGTACATCTCCGGCCGGGTTCCGGTGCGTCCCGCACTGGCCCGGCCCGGGATGGGAGAGAGCTACGTCCTCGGTAACGGAGAGCGCCCGACCGTCGTAGGACCGACGGTCTCGGCGATCACCCCCGAGCGACAACCGACGGCCGCACAGGGTGCGCGACCGACATGAGGCCAGGAGTCGCGGTGTGGGATCTGCGACTACCCCCCTGTCCTCCAGACACCGGCCCAGGGGGCCGGCGGCTGCCCGGTGGGGATCCCTCGACCGAGGGACCGGGCGTCGCCGATCGTGCTTGAATCCCGGGCGAAGCACAAGAGGTCCGTTACTGACGGGTAATCCAACAGCAGATGACGTTGATCATGGAATCGAAGGCGTCACTACGGAGAGTGACATTCTGGAGATTTCGTGGCGCCGAAATCCGCTGGAAACAGGAACGAAACACCCCTCCCCGGTCACCTGTGGTGACCGGGGAGGGGTATTGTCAAGATTTGATAAAGCTCTAGGGTTTCGGTGGGATTGTCGCCAAATCAACCACGACACCGCAGGTCATCCGCCGTGCCATCCGCAGTGCCGTCCGAGCAGGTGTCAGAACAGCACCCGGGCCAGCGCCGCGCGCGCCGCGATCACCCTCGGGTCGTCCGCGCCGATCACCTCGAACAGCTCCAGCAGCCGCAGCCGCACGGTGTCCCGGTCCTCGCCGAAGGTCTTCGCCACGGTGGCCACCAGCCGCCCGAAGGCGTCCTCGACATGACCGCCCACCAGATCCAGATCGGCCGCCTGCAGCTGCGCCGCGACATCCTTCGGATCGGCGGCCGCGGCCGCGCGGACGGTCTGCAGGTCCAGGCTCTCCACCCGGCGCAGCAGCTGCGCCTGGGCCAGGCCCAGCTTGGCCTCGAGGTGGCCAGGGCGGTCGGCCAGCACGTTCTGGTACGCCTGGATGGCGCCGCCGAGGTCGCCGCGGTCCAGCGCGTCGTGCGCGGCCTCCAGCGCCGGGTCCGCCGGCACCCGCGGGGCCGCCGCGGCGCCCTCGCCGGCCTCGGCCGCGGCCGCCGGGTCCACCGGGACACCGGTGATGCCGAAGCGCTGCTCGGCCACGGCGATCAACTGGTCAATGATCTTACGGACGTTGGCCTCGTTCTCGGCGCCCTGGAAGAGCGGCACGAGCTGGCCGGCGACCACCGCCATGACGGCGGGGATGCCCTGGATGCCGAACTGCTGGGCGATCAGCTGGTTGGCGTCCACGTCGATCTTGGCGAGCACGATCCGGCCGGCGTACTCCTCGGCCAGCCGCTCCAGGATGGGGCTCAGCTGCTTGCACGGGCCGCACCACTCGGCCCAGAAGTCGACCACGACGGGCACCTCGGTCGACCGCTGGACGACCTCCGTCTCGAAGGTCTCCTCGGTGACGTCGATAACCAGCGGGTACGCCGGCTCGGCCGGGACACCGCCGGCCGCGGACTGCCGGGCCCGCTCGGCCCGGGCCTGCTCGGCCTTCTGGGCCGCTTCGCCGGCGGCCTTGACGGCGGCGAGGTCGACCGCGCCGCGCAGGGCGGAGTTGTTGAGACGCGAATTCCGTGACTGCATGGCACCATCCTCCCCCGTCGGCACGGATGACGGGCGCCAACCGCTCGGAAATACCCGACCGAGCCGCCCCGCCCGTGCGCCCGCCGGCCGGCGGGCGCCTGTTTCCCCCAGGTAGCCCTGCGTCCCGGTGCGGATCCCCACCCGCACCCGCGCCCGCCCGATCCCTTGGGTCGAGGCGCTCCGGTTGTCGCTCTTTCGCTACGAGTCGTAGCGTATCTGCATCCCGGGCCGGTCCCGCAAGCCCCCGATGCCCTTCCCGGACGTGAGCTGCCCCACTTTCCCGACCCACCCCGCTGCGGGCCCGGCCGGACGGTCGCTACGGTGGCACTGCCCGACAAGTTACTTATCGGTAGAACGTCTTTATCGGAAGACCGCAAGGAGGCTCGGTGGCCCCCACCACCCGGCAGCCCGCAGCAGCGGCGGACCACGCTGCGGACCAGGCGCCGTTCGGCGTGCCCGGCCGCGGCAAGGGCCGGCCGCGCAGCGCCAGTGCCGACCGCGCCATCCTGGACGCCACCAGGGCCGCCCTCGCCGAGATCGGCTGGGGCGGGCTGACCATGGGCCACGTCGCCACCCGGGCCGGCGTCGCCAAGACCACCCTCTACCGGCGCTGGCCGTCCAAGAACGAGCTCGTGGTGGACGCGGTCGCCAGCCTGTTCGACGACCTGGAGGTGGCCGACCTCGGCAGCCTGCAGGCCGACATCGAGGCGGTGGTGGCGCAGTTCGGCGACCTGCTGGCCCGGCCGGAGACCCAGGCCGCGCTGCTGGCCCTGTTCGCCGAGGGCAGCCGCGACCCGCTGCTGCGCCGGCGGATCCGCGAGCGCATCGTGGACCCGCAGAAGCACCTGGTGCGCCTCGGCCGCGCCAACGCCCAGGCCCGCGGCGAACTCGACCCGGACCGGGACGAGGACACCGCCTGCGCGGAGATCGACATCATCTTCGACACCATCGCCGGCACCGTGGAGCACCGGATGCTGGTCAGCGGCGAGCCGATCACGGCCGACTGGATCCACCGCTTCACCACCCTGCTGCTGAGCCCGCTGCCCGGGCTGTCCGCGGCGCTCGCCGACACCCCCCGGAGCTGACCAGGGCCTGATGAGCACCTGATCAGGGGCAGCCCGACGGGGCGCCGGGGAACACCCCGGCGCCCCGTCGTGGTGGCCTCGGCTCAGAAGGAGGCGTTCTCCCGGTAGACGCCCCACTCGTCGCGCAGCGCGTGGCAGATCTCGCCCAGGGTGGCCTCGGCCCGCACGGCGCGCAGCATCGGGGGGATCATGTTCTCCCCGGAGCGGGCGGCGGCGAGCATCTCGGCCAGCCCGGCCCGCACGGCGGCCTCGTCGCGGGCGGCCTTGCGGGCGCCGAGCACCCGGACCTGCTCGCGCTCGACCTCGTGGCTGACCCGGAGGATCTCCAACTCCTTGGTGACGCTGCCCGGGTGGCAGTTGACGCCGACCACCCGCTTCTCGCCCTTCTCCAGCGAGCGCTGGTACTGGAAGGCCGCCTCGGCGATCTCCCCGGTGAACCAGCCCTCCTCGATGCCGCGCAGGATGCCGGAGGTGATCGGCCCGATCGGGTGGTCGGCGCGGCCCTTGTCGAGGATCCGTTGGAAGATCTCCTCGGCCTGCGCCTCGATCCGGTCGGTGAGCGCCTCCACGTACCAGGAGCCGCCCAGCGGGTCGGCCACGTTGGTGACGCCGGTCTCCTCCATCAGCACCTGCTGGGTGCGCAGGGCGATCTCGGCGGCCTGCTCGGAGGGCAGCGCCAGGGTCTCGTCCAGCGCGTTGGTGTGCAGCGAGTTGGTGCCGCCGAGCACGGCGGACAGCGCCTCGACCGCGGTGCGCACCACGTTGTTGTACGGCTGCTGCGCGGTGAGCGACACCCCCGCGGTCTGGGTGTGGAAGCGCAGCCACTGCGCCTTGTCGGTCTTGGCCCCGAAGTGGTCCCGCATCCAGCGGGCCCAGATCCGCCGGGCGGCCCGGAACTTGGCGATCTCCTCGAAGAAGTCCAGGTGGGCGTCGAAGAAGAAGGACAGTCCGGAGGCGAAGTCGTCCACGTCCATGCCGCGGGACAGCCCGAGCTCGACGTAGCCGAAGCCGTCCGCCAGGGTGTAGGCCAGCTCCTGGGCGGCCGTCGCGCCGGCCTCCCGGATGTGGTAGCCGGAGACCGAGAGCGGCTTGTACGCCGGGATGTTGGCCTGGCAGTACTCCATCAGGTCGCCGATCAGCCGCAGGTGCGGCTCCGGCGCGAACAGCCACTCCTTCTGGGCGATGTACTCCTTGAAGATGTCGGTCTGCAGGGTGCCGTTGAGCACGCCCGGGTCGGCGCCCTGCCGCTCGGCCGCGACCAGGTACATGCAGAAGACCGGCACCGCCGGACCGCTGATGGTCATCGAGGTGGTGACCTCGCCCAGCGGGATGCCGCGGAACAGGATGTCCATGTCGGCGGCCGAGTCGATGGCCACCCCGCAGTGGCCGACCTCGCCGAGCGAGCGGCCGTCGTCGGAGTCGTAGCCCATCAGGGTCGGCATGTCGAAGGCGACCGAGAGGCCGCCGCCGCCGGCCTGCAGGATCATCCGGTAGCGCTCGTTGGTCTGCTCGGCGTTGCCGAAGCCCGCGAACTGCCGGATGGTCCACGTCCGGCCGCGGTAGCCGGTCGGGTGCAGGCCCCGGGTGTACGGGTACTCGCCGGGCCAGCCGATCCGCTCGAACCCCTCGTAGGGCTGACCGGCGGGCGGGCCGTAGACCGGCTCGACCTCGTCGCCGCTCAGGGTGGTGAAGTCCGCGTCGCGCTTGCGGGCCTTGTCGTACCGCTGCTGCCAGCGCTGGCGGCCGGCCTCGATCTCGTCGGCGTCCATCGACTCCGAACTCCACTCCGTGCGGCCGCCCGATCCGGGACGGCACAGCTATTAGGACGTCCTACCAATTTACTCGGACGTCCTAGTATCTGTCGATGGCTCGCCGCGTGCCCCGACGCCCCGCCGACGCGGGCCCGCGAACCGCGGGGACGTGGGCGGGCGAACCGCGGGGACGTGGGCGGGCGCGAACGGGGGCGGGCAGGATATGGGAAGGCGCCCCCTCCCGGCCGGGAGGGGGCGCCTGGCAGAAGCCGAGCGGGTGCGGGTCAGGCGCTGACCGGCTGCGCGTCCTGGAGCAGCGGGGCCACCTCGCGGGAGACCTTGCGCTCGACGAAGAAGACGGCGGTCGGGATGGTGCCGGCCAGCAGCACCCAGGCCAGCTTGCCGATCGGCCACTTGGCCTTGGTGCCCAGGTCGAAGGCGAGCACCAGGTAGACCACGTACAGCCAGCCGTGCGCGATGCCGACGGCGGTGGTGAAGCCGGCCGCGCCGGAGATGTCCAGCGCGTACTTGGCGATCACCCCGAGGGTGAGCAGGATCAGGAGGACGCCGGTCACGTACGCCAGCGCCCGGTAGCGGGTCAGCACACTCTGCTTCATGGCATCGAGGGTAACCGGCCCTACGGCCCGCTCCCGCCGCGCCCCGGACCGCACGGCCGGGGCCCCGGGCCGGCCGGGTGGGCCCGGGCCTGCCGGGCGTCGCGGGCCGGCCGGGTCAGGACCCGGTCGCTGGCTCGCTGAAGTCGCCGGCCGTGACCCGCAGCGGGCGCAGCAGGTCGAAGACCTGCCGGCACTGCTCCTCGTCGTAGCCGTCCAGGCCGAAGTCGACGGCCATCAGCTCACGGGTGGCCTCCTCGACCACCTCCCGGCCGCGGGCGGTGATCGAGGCGAGCACGCCCCGGCCGTCCAGCGGGTTCGGGCGGCGGGCCACCAGGCCGGCCCGCTCCAGCCGGTCGACGGTGTTGGTGACGCTGGTCGGGTGGACCATCAGCCGTTCGCCGATCTTGGAGAGCGAGAGCTCGCCCGTCCTGCTGAAGGTGAGCAGCACCAGCGCCTCGTAGCGGGCGAAGGTCAGCCCGTAGGGCTTCACCACCGCATCCACCCGGGAGAGCAGGATCTGGTGCGCGCGCATCACCGAGGTGATCGCCGGCATGGCGGGGACGCTTCCCCACCGGCGCTTCCAGAGCTCGTCGGCGCGGGCGATCGGGTCGAAGTCGAGTGCGAGGGGCTTGGCCACACCTCCACCGTACCGGCGGGCCCGCGGGCGGGTAGCAGGTGTCCACGATGCTGGACAAGGGCACCTGCTGGCGGGATCACGCCAGCCGGAATCACCCGGCAACAGCCCGGTCAATGCTGTGTATATTCCGGCAATATTCAGTTGAATCAACCGAGTTGTCGGAATTCAGCAGGAGTTCGACCCACGTTCGAACGGAAACCCCCTGCCCGCAAAGGCATTTGGGCGATTTGTCGGATTCCCGATGTGCCTGCCGCGGCGCCCCCGCCTGCGCTGAGCTGGCGAGACATGGCCAACTCTTGCTGTAGACCTGTCATTTGATCAGCTTGATTGTCATGCTTCTGGCCAGCCCCGTGAGGCGGCCGCCACCCCCACCCCGGCAGCCGGCTCGTGACCGCACGGAGCAGCACGTCAGCGTCCGTTCCGCCCCAGCAGGCACCAGCTCCGGTGCCCCGGAGCGAGGCGCGACCGCGCACGCGGTTGATCCGGAAGGAATCCGTACGTGAAGCGAAAGCTGACAGTCGGAGCCGTTCTCTCTGCCTCGGCCATTCTCGCCAGCGCGATCCAGGTCAGCGCCGGAATCGCCCAGGCCGCACCGTCCCCCCTCGCCGAGGCTCCGGCCGCCGGCAAGCAGCGTGTCGAGCTGATCGCGCTGGCCGACGCACAGGCTCCGACCGCGGCCCGCGCCCTCGGACTCGGCGGCCAGGAGAAGCTGATCGCCAAGGACGCGATCGTCGACGCCGACGGCACCCGGCACCTGCGCTACGAGCGCACCCTCGGCGGCCTGCCGGTGATCGGCGGCGACGTGGTGGTGCACCTCGACGCCAAGGGCGCCGTGAAGGCCTCCGACCGCGCCGTCCAGGGTTCCGTCGCCCCGGCCACCGCCACCCCGAAGCTGTCCGCCGACCAGGCCGCCGCCGACGCGGCCGGCGCGGTGCGGGCCACCGTCGGGATCGCCAAGGACGCCGACGAGCCCGCGCTCGTCTCGGCCGGCGAGGCCGGCCCGGCCGAGCTGGTCGTCTGGGCCAGCTCCGGCACCCCGCGCCTGGCCTACCGGACCACCGTCAAGGGCCTGCGCGCCGACGGCACCCCGAGCAGCCAGCTGCTGGTCACCGACGCCGCCACCGGCGAGGTGCTGTCCAGCCACGAGCAGGTGCAGACCGCCGGCGCGGCGGGCACCGGCAAGGGCGTGTTCGTCGGCAGCGTGCCGCTGACCACCACCACCTCGGGCTCGACGTACCAGCTCAAGGACGCGAGCCGGGGCGGGATGTACACCAGCAACCTGGCCGGCAAGACCTCGGGCAAGGGCACCCTGTACACCGACGCCGACAACGCCTGGGGCACCGGCGCCGCCTCCAACACCCAGTCCGCCGCCGTGGACGCCCAGTTCGGCGCCGCCGCCACCTGGGACTTCTACAAGAACACCTTCGGCCGGCTCGGCATCCGGGGCGACGGTGTCGGCGCGTACAGCCGGGTCCACTACGGCAAGAACTACGTGAACGCGTTCTGGGACGACAGCTGCTTCTGCATGACCTACGGCGACGGTGACGGCAACAGCCACCCGCTGACCGAACTGGACGTCTCGGGCCACGAGATGACCCACGGCGTGACGGCCAACACCGCGGGCCTGAACTACTCGGGCGAGTCCGGCGGCCTGAACGAGGCCACCTCGGACATCTTCGGCACCATGGTCGAGTTCTCCGCCAACCTGGCGTCCGACAAGCCGGACTACCTGATCGGCGAGCTGATCGACATCAACGGCGACGGCACCCCGCTGCGCTACATGGACAAGCCCTCCAAGGACGGCGGCTCCGCCGACTACTGGTCCTCCACCGTCGGCAGCAAGGACGTCCACTACTCCTCGGGCGTCGCCAACCACTTCTTCTACCTGCTGGCCGAGGGCAGCGGCGCGAAGGTGATCAACGGGGTCAGCTACAACAGCCCGACCTCCAACGGCTCCACCCTCACCGGCATCGGCCGGGACAAGGCCGCCAAGATCTGGTACCGCGCGCTGACCGTCTACATGACCTCCACCACCAACTACAAGGCCGCCCGCACCGCGACGCTGAAGGCCGCGAGCGACCTCTACGGCGCGACCTCCACCGAGTACAAGGCGGTCGCGGCCGCCTGGAGCGGCGTCAACGTCAGCTGACCCGACGTCACCGAGCCACCTGAACGCGTGGCTGCCGGGCCCTCCGGAGGGGAGGTCCGGCCGCCACGCCGCAGGCCCTGGCGGTGTCCGGCATCGCCGGGTGCCGGACACCGCCGGGCTGACGGACCCCGCTCCACTGACCGGATCTCGCCAATTCCTGTCGCAGACCTGTCATTTGACTGACCGGATTGTCATGCTACTGACCAGCCCCGTAGGGCACCCGTAGCCACCCCCACCCTGGCCGGTGCCCGAAGCCCGCACGGAGCAGCACGTCAGCGTCCGTTCCGCCCCAGCAGGCACTAACCCCGGTGCCCCGGAGCGAGGCGCGACCGCGCACCCGCGGTTGGATCCGGAAGGAACCCGCACGTGAAGCGAAAGCTTGCAGTCGGAGCCGCACTCTCCGCCTCGGCCCTGCTGGCCGGCGCGATCCAGGTCGGCGCCGGCATGGCGCAGGCGGCCCCCGCGCCCGCCGCCGCCCAGCAGCGCGCCGCGCTGGTCGCCCAGGCGGATGCCGAGGCCCCGGCCACGGCCCGCGAACTGGGCCTCGCCGCCCAGGAGAAGCTGGTCGTCAAGGACGTGGTGACCGACGCGGACGGCAGTCGGCACGTGCGCTTCGAGCGCACCTTCGGCGGACTCCCCGTCCTCGGCGGCGACCTCATCGTGCACCACGACGCCCGGGGCGCCGTGACCTCGGTCGACCGGGCCGTGCCGGGCTCCATCGCCCCGGCCTCGCTCGCCCCGAAGCTCTCCGCCGACCAGGCGGCCGCGAAGGCCACCGGCGTGGTGCAGGCCACCGTGGGCAGCACCGCGGACGCCGACCAGGCCGCGCTGACCTCGGTCGGCAAGGCGGGCGCCGCCAAGCTGGTGGTGTGGGCCGCGAGCGGCACCCCGCGGCTGGCCTACCAGACGGTGGTCGAGGGCGTCCGCGCCGACGGCACGCCCAGCCGCCAGCTGCTGGTCACCGACGCCGCCTCGGGCGAGGTGCTCTCCACCCACGAGCAGATCCAGACCTCCAACGCCACCGGCTCCGGCAAGGGCGTGTTCGTCGGCAGCGTCACCCTGACCACGAACTACACCGGCAGCACCTACCAGTTGAAGGACAACACCCGCGGCGGCCAGTACACCGTGGACAAGAACGGCACGCTGTACACCGACGCCGACAACGTCTGGGGCAACGGCCTCGCCAGCAACCCCCAGTCCGCCGCGGTGGACGCCCAGTACGGCGCCGCCGCCACCTGGGACTTCTACAAGAACACCTTCGGCCGGCTCGGCATCCGGAACGACGGCGTCGGCGCCTACAGCAAGGTCCACTACGGCAGCAACTACGTCAACGCGTTCTGGGACGACGGCTGCTTCTGCATGACGTACGGCGACGGGTCCGGCAACACCCACCCGCTGACCGCGATCGACGTGGCCGGCCACGAGATGACCCACGGCGTCACCTCGGCCACCGCGGGCCTGAACTACTCGGGCGAGTCCGGCGGCCTGAACGAGGCCACCTCGGACATCTTCGGCACCATGGTCGAGTTCTACGCCAACCTGCCCGTGGACACCCCGGACTACCTGATCGGCGAGCGGCTCAACCTGAACGGCAACGGCACCCCGCTGCGGTACATGGACAAGCCTTCCAAGGACGGCGCCTCGGCCGACTACTGGTCCTCCACGGTCGGCAACAAGGACGTCCACTACTCGTCCGGCGTCGCCAACCACTTCTTCTACCTGCTGTCCGAGGGCAGCGGCGCGAAGGTGATCAACGGCGTCAGCTACAACAGCCCGACCTACACCGGCGCGGCCGTCGCCGGCATCGGCCGGACCAAGGCGGCGGCGATCTGGTACCGCGCGCTGACCACCTACATGACCTCCACCACCAACTACAAGGGTGCCCGCACCGCGACGCTGAGCGCGGCGAGCAGCCTGTACGGCTCCGGCTCCGCCGAGTACAACGCGGTGGCCGCGGCCTGGAAGGCCGTCAACGTCAACTGACGCCGACGGCGCCCCGCACACCCGCGGCGGCCGGGATCTCCATCAGGGAGGACCCGGCCGCTGCGCCAGTTCCCCGGCCCGGCTCAGGCAGCGGTGGCCGCGCCCGCCGGCGCCGCCGGGTACTCCCCGCGCTCCTCCTTGGCCAGCATCCGCTCGGCGAAGAACCCGCCGGTGGGCAGCAACGAGAGCACGAACAGCAGGACGCCGCGCCTGGCGTCCCAGCGCTGCCGCTGCCAGGCCAGGGCCAGGAACACCAGGTAGAGGATGAACAGCACGCCGTGCACCATGCCCATCACCGGCACGGCGTTGAAGCTGGTGGTGCGCTTGAGCACCGAGCAGACCAGCAGCAGGATGAAGGACAGGCCCTCGGGGCCGGAGACAAGGCGCAGGCGGTGGACGGCGCTGCTCTTCACGGTGGGTTCCTCACGGGGCGGTCGACGTGCAGACGGGGTGCTTGTGAACCGACGCACAAGCCGCCACCCATTATCACCGACCGGCCGACCGGCCCCCGGGCGGGGTGCGGGGCCCCACCCGGGGGCCGGATTCGTCACAGCCGGGCCACGGAAGCCGCCCGGCGCCGCACCCGGGCCGCCACTCCCCCCTATCCTGCTGGCGCGCGGTCTGACGGACAGGCCCGCCACGGACACGGGGGCTGCTGCCAGATGTTCACGCTCGACTGGGACCGCCGGACCTGCTCCCGGCGCGGTCACATCACCTACGCGCCGGCCGAGCCGGAGCTGCGCGCGCGGCTGCACGCGCACACCGCGCTGGGCGACGCCTGGCGCTGCCTGCGCTGCGGGGACTTCGCGCTGGGGACGCCGCACGGCGCCGGACCGGCCGACCGGGCGCCGCTGGTGCCGCGCGGCCGGGCCCTGCGCGACCTGTTCATCCTGCGGTTCCTGGCCGTCGAGCGGGGCCTGCGCGGGCTGCTGGTGCTGGTCGCGGCCTGGGCGGTGTGGAAGTTCTCCAACAGCCAGGACGCGGTGCAACGGATCTTCGACGAGAACCTCACCGTCCTGCGGCCGGTGGCCGACCACTTCCACTGGGACCTGGAGCACTCCCCGGTGGTGGACACCGTCCGCAAGGCCTTCGGCCACGAGCACCGCACCCTGCTGCTGCTGGCGGTCGGCCTGGTGGCGTACGCGGTGATCGAGCTGGTCGAGGCGGTCGGCCTGTGGATGAACCGGCGCTGGGCGGAGTACCTGGCGGTGGTCGCCACCGCCGCCTTCCTGCCCATCGAGGTCTACGAGCTCACCGAGCACATCAGCGTGCTGAAGATCTGCACCCTGCTGCTCAACATCGTCGCGGTGCTGTGGATCCTGCTCTCCAAGCGGCTCTTCGGACTGCGCGGCGGGCACGCGGCCTTCGAGGCGGAGCGGCACTCGGCCTCGCTGCTGGAGGTCGAGCAGGCGGCCGGCACGGTGCCTGTCAAGGCCTGATCGCCGGACAAACCCGGACAGAACGACCCCTTCTGTCCCAGCTGGGTACCGAATGGCCCGAGCCCCCTCCCCGGAGGGGGCTCGCTGCCGTTACATTCGCCCGGTGGCACAGTTTCGACTCCAAGGGTCAAAGGTGCTCGCCGTCGACATGACGGGCGACACGGTCAAAGCACGTAACGGGACGATGGTCGCCTACACCGGGCAGATGGGCTTCAAGAAGCTCTCCGGTGGCGGGGACGGGCTGCGGGGCATGGTCACCCGCAGGCTGACCGGTGAACAGATGGTGGTGATGGAGGTCAAGGGGCAGGGCACCTGCTTCTTCGCCGACAAGGCCAGCGAGGTGAACCTGGTGCGGTTGAACGGCGAGACGCTGTACGTCGAGGCCGAGAACCTGCTCTGCACCGAGGCGACCCTGCACACCGGCACCAGCTTCACCGGCCTCAACGGGATGGCCTCGGGCAACGGGCTGTTCACCACCAAGGTGGACGGGCACGGCTGGGCCGCGCTCACCTCCCGCGGTCCGGCGATCATCCTGCGGGTCTCCCAGGGCACCCCGCTGCGGGTCGACCCGGGCGCGTACATCGCGCACACCGGGAACCTGAACCGCAGCCTGAAGTCGGGTGCGGGCTGGACGACCCTGATCGGCGAGGGCGGCGGCGAGGCGATGCAGGTGGAGTTCACCGGCGAGGGCCTGGTCTACGTGCAGCCGTCCGAGAAGATGACGTTCGGGGGTGACGTCTGATGCCGTTCCACAAGATCAACAACAAGATGGTCGAGGCCCAGGTGCTGCCCGGCCAGAAGGTCTTCAGCCAGCGCGGCGCCATGCTCGCGTACACCGGCGAGGTCTCCTTCACGCCGAACGTGATGGGCGGCCAGGGTGGCGTGCTGTCGATGATCGGCCGCCGGGTGGCCAACGAGGACACCCCGCTGATGACGGTCGAGGGCCACGGCAAGGTGATGTTCGGCCACGGCGGCCACAACATCCAGGTGATCGACCTGACCGGCGACACCCTCTACGTGGAGGCCGACCGGCTGCTCGCCTTCGACGGCACCCTGCAGCAGTCCACCATGTTCATGGGCCAGCAGGGCGGCGTGATGGGCATGGTCCGCGGCCAGGTCACCGGCCAGGGCCTGTTCACCACCAAGCTGGACGGCCACGGCTCGGTCGCGGTGATGGCGCACGGCGGCGTGTTCGAGCTGCCGATCGGCCCCGGCCAGCCGGTGCACGTGGACCCGCAGGCGTACGTGGCGCACCGCGGCCAGGTGACCAACAAGCTGTCCACCGCGCTGGGCTGGCGCGACATGGTGGGCCGCGGCTCGGGCGAGGCGTTCCAGCTGGAGCTGTCCGGGCACGGCATGGTGTACGTGCAGGCGAGCGAGGAGAAGCTCTGATGTCCTACCCGCCGCAGCAGCCCCCGTACGGGCAGCAGCCCTACGGTCAGCCGCAGCAGCCCTATGGCCAGCCGCAGCAGCCGTACGGTCAGCCGCAGCCGGGCCAGCCGCCGTACAACCAGCAGAGCTACGACCAGGCGTACCAGCAGACCCAGGTCGGCATGCCGGGCCAGCCCTACGGCGCCCCGCCGCCGCAGCAGTACGGCGCACCCCAGCAGGGCTACGGCGCCCCACTGCCGTACGCGGCTCCCGGCACCGAGGGCCCGACCGTGCACGACGCGCACAGCCTGCCGGTGAACGACAACGTCAACCCGTACGCCTTCTCGGTGGACCTGAACGGGGCCTACTACCTGCAGAAGGGCAAGATGATCGCCTACTACGGCGACATGCGCTTCTCGGGCATCGGCCGCGGTGTGATCGACCAGATGCTGGAGCGGAACTTCAACTCCCCGCTGCACGCCTCCGACTGGGTGGTCGCCGAGGGCCGCGGCAAGCTGCTGCTGGCCGACCGGGCCTTCGACCTGAACTCCTACGACCTGGAGAACGGCAACCTGACGGTCCGCTCGGGGAACCTGCTGGCCTTCGAGCCGACCCTGCAGCTGAAGCAGTCGATCATCCCGGGCTTCCTGACCCTGATCGGGACCGGCAAGTTCGTCGCCGCCTCGAACGGACCGGTGCACTTCGTCGAGCCGCCGATCCGGGTCGACCCGCAGGCACTGGTCGGCTGGGCGGACTGCCCGGCGCCGTGCCACCACTACGACCACGGCTACATGCACGGGCTGATCGGCGGGCTGCGCCACCTCACCGGGCTCGGCGGCGCCTCCGGCGAGGAGCACCAGTTCGAGTTCATCGGGGCCGGCCAGGTGCTGCTGCAGTCGACCGAGACGCTGATGGCCGAGCGCTCGGTGGGCGTGGTGCACGCGGAGGCCGGGGTCCCCGGCAGCGGGGTGCCGCACCAGCCGGCCGGGCACGGGCAGCAGCAACAGCAGCTGCCCAACGTGAACATCCCCGGACTGGGCAACCTGGGCGATCTGGGCCGTCGATTCGGCCTCTGACCGGCCCCCGACCGCCCTCGACCGCCCTCGGCCGGCCCGGAACGAATATTGTACAACTTTTAACAAACCGGGCTATGCTGGGTTCATGGAAACGAACCTGACCGAAGCGCCGGCGGTCTCCGCCTCCGAGTCCGAGGCGGAGACCCCCTGGCTCACCGCCGCCGAGCAACGGTTCTGGCGCGCCCATCTGGAGGTCAGCAAGCTCCTCGACTACCAGCTCGGTCGGGAGCTCCAGCCGCACAACCTGGCCATCAACGACTACGAGATCCTGGTGGTGCTCTCCGAGGCCCCGGACCGGCGGATGCGGATGACCGACCTGGCGACCGCGACCCTCCAGTCCAAGAGCCGGCTCTCGCACCAGATCACCCGGATGGAGAGCGCCGGCCTGGTGCTGCGCCAGGAGTGTCCGGGCGATCGCCGCGGCCTCTACGCCAACCTGACCGACCTGGGCTGGGAGACGATGCAGAAGGTCGCCCCGGACCACGTCCGCAGCGTCCGGCAGCACTTCGTGGACCGGTTCACCCCGGAGCAGATCGATGCGATGTACCAGGCCCTGGCGCCGGTCGCCGAGCACCTGCGGGGGCTGCGCGGCCGCGGCTGAGCCGGGCGGGCGGTCAGAACAGGCCGTTGGCGAGCGCCTTCCCGTCCGCGTTGAAGACGTTGACCAGCCCGTTCCGCGCGCTCTTCCACTCGGCGAACGCCTCGGTCAGCAGCTTCGCGGTGCCCGCGTCCGCCAGGAAGTCGCCGTCCAGGTCGGTGAAGACGTCGACGATTCCGCTGATGCCGTCCAGCCGGACCGGCATGTTGATCTTCTGGACGTGCTGGACCGCCTTCTTCTGGTTGGCCGTCCCGTTGGCCGCCACGAAGGCCTTGAACTCCTCGACGGCCGCGGCCGAACTCGGCTGCGTGGGCTGGGCGGTGACCGTCGCGGTCGCGGTGACGGTGACCCGCGGGGCGGGCAGCGCCACGACCGGCTCGCCCCGATCGGATCCACCGTGGCCCAGCCAGCCGACGACGGTGCCCAGCACCAGCGCCAGCACGGTGGCGACGGCGCCGATGACGGCGTTGCGGGTGGCGGCGGACGCACCGGCCGGCGGCGCCCCGAACGGCTCGACGTAGGCGAACGGGTTCGGCGCCGCGGGCGGCGGGGCGGGCAGCTCGGCGGCCGGCGAGGGGGGCGGCGGGGGCTGCGGCGGGGGCGTGGTCACCTCAAGATCGTAGAGAGCCCGGCCCCGGCGACCGCGGCCGGGGCCGCACCCGCCGGCCCGCTGCCGCCCGGCCTCGGCCGCCGGCCGGGCAACCTCCGGGCAGCCGGTGGTCAGCCGCCGGGCAGCCGGTGGTCAGCCGGTGGTCAGCCGGTGGTCAGGTCGGCGATCAACTGGTCGGCCGCGCCGTACGGGTCCAGCTCGCCTGCGGCCACCCGCTCCGCGAGCGCGGACAGTCGCCGGTCGCCGCGCAGGTCGCCGATCCGGGCCCGCAGCGCGGCCAGCGCGATGGCCTGGACCTCGTCCGCCGCCCGCCGCCGCCGCCGGGCGGCGAGCTCACCGGTCTCGGCCAGCCAGGCGCGGTGCTTCTCCAGCGCCTCGACCACCTCGTCCATGCCCTCGCCGCGGGCGGCCACGGTCTTGACGATCGGCGGCCGCCAGTCGCCGGGGTTGCGCGCCTCGCCGAGGCCGAGCATGTGGTTCAGCTCCCGGGCGGTGGCGTCGGCCCCGTCCCGGTCGGCCTTGTTGACCACGAAGAGGTCGCCGATCTCCAGGATCCCCGCCTTGGCGGCCTGGATCCCGTCGCCCATCCCCGGGGCCAGCAGGACCACCGTGGTGTCCGCCTGCGCGGCGATCTCCACCTCGGACTGGCCGACCCCGACGGTCTCCACCAGGATCACCTCGCAGCCGGCCCCGTCCAGCACCCGCAGCGCCTGCGGCGCGGCCCAGGACAGCCCGCCCAGGTGCCCGCGGGTGGCCATCGAGCGGATGAAGACCTCCGGGTCGGTGGCGTGGTCCTGCATCCGCACCCGGTCGCCGAGCAGCGCCCCGCCGGAGAACGGCGAGGAGGGGTCGACCGCCAGCACCCCGACCCGCTTGCCCAGCCTCCGGTACGCGGTGACCAGCGCGGAGGTCGAGGTGGACTTGCCCACCCCTGGCGAGCCGGTCAGCCCCACGGTGTAGGCCTGCCCGGTGTACGGGGTGAGCGCGGCCATCACCTCGCGCAGCTGCGGCGCGGCGTTCTCCACCAGCGTGATCAGCCGGGCCACCGCCCGCGGGCGGCCCCCTCTGGCCTGCTCGACCAGCGTCGCCACATCGACCATCAACGTGCTCCTCGATCGGGAACAGGGCTGCCCGCCGCGACGGTGTCCGTCCCGGCGAGCAGCCCTCGTGTCCGTGTCAGCTGGTGGGTCAGGCCTTCGGCACCCGGACGATCAGGGCGTCGCCCTGCCCGCCGCCGCCGCACAGCGCGGCCGCGCCGACACCGCCGCCGCGCCGCTGCAGCTCCAGCGCGAGGTGCAGCACCACCCGGGCGCCGGACATCCCGATCGGGTGACCGAGCGCGATCGCACCGCCGTTGACGTTCACGATCTCCTCGGTGATGCCGAGGTCCTTCATCGACTGGTGGGCGACCGCGGCGAAGGCCTCGTTGATCTCGACCAGGTCGAGGTCGGCGACGGTCAGGCCCTCCTTGCCGAGCGCGTGCTTGATGGCGTTGGAGGGCTGCGACTGGAGCGAGTTGTCCGGGCCGGCCACGTTGCCGTGGGCGCCGATCTCGGCGATCCAGCTCAGGCCCAGCTCCTCGGCCTTGGCCTTGCTCATCACGACCACCGCGGCGGCGCCGTCGGAGATCTGCGAGGACGTGCCGGCGGTGATCGTGCCGTCCTTGGTGAAGGCCGGGCGCAGCTTGGCCAGCCCCTCCACCGTGGTGTCCGCGCGGATGCCCTCGTCCTGGCTGAACAGCACCGGGTCGCCCTTGCGCTGCGGGATCTGCACCGGCGCGATCTCGGCCTCGAAGACGCCGTTCTTCTGGGCGGCGGCGGCGCGCTGGTGGGAGAGCGCGGCGAGCTGGTCCTGCACCTCGCGGCCGATGCCCAGGCGGGTGTTGTGCTTCTCGGTGGACTCGCCCATCGGGATGTTCTCGTAGGCGTCCGTGAGGCCGTCGTGGGCCATCGCGTCGAGCAGCTCGATCGCGCCGTACTTGTAGCCCTCGCGGGACTTCGGCAGCAGGTGCGGGGCGTTGGTCATGGACTCCTGGCCGCCGGCCACCACGATGTCGAACTCGCCGGCCCGGATCAGCTGGTCGGCCAGCGCGATGGCGTCCAGGCCGGAGAGGCAGACCTTGTTGATGGTCAGCGCCGGGACGTTCATCGGGACGCCGCCCTTGATGGCGGCCTGGCGGGCCGGGATCTGGCCGGCTCCGGCCTGGAGCACCTGGCCCATGATCACGTACTGGACCTGCTCGCCGGTGATGCCGGCCCGCTCCAGCGCGGCCTTGATGGCGAAGCCGCCGAGTTCGGCGCCGGAGAAGCCCTTGAGCGAGCCGAGCAGTCGGCCCATCGGGGTGCGTGCACCCGCGACGATCACTGAGGTAGTCATGGGACGAGCTCCTTCGCGCGTCATGGCCAGGAGAGGGTGTGGGGATGCGGCTCAATGTACTGACCCGTAACCCGTGCGTCACCGGCGCGAGGGTGTGATCAGCGGCACTGGCACCGACCAGTCAACACCGTGTCAGCCCGGCCGGAGTGAATTGTGAGCAGGCTCGCACGTCGTGCGGTGGCCAAGGCCTGCCGCGATGCGCTGCACTGGTGCCCCCATCGTCCGCCCAGCCCTCCGGAGGCCGTCATGCTGACCCGTATCGACCACATCGGCATCGCCTGCTTCGACCTCGACAAGACGGTCGAGTTCTACCGCGCCACCTACGGCTTCGAGGTGTTCCACTCCGAGGTGAACGAGGAGCAGGGGGTGCGCGAGGCGATGCTGAAGATCAACGACACCGGCGACGGCGGGGCCTCCTACCTCCAGCTGCTGGAGCCCACCCGGGAGGACTCCACGGTCGCCAAGTGGCTGGCGAAGAACGGCGAGGGCGTGCACCACATCGCCTTCGGCACCGCCGACGTGGACGGCGACGCCGCGGACATCCGGGCCAAGGGCGTCCGGGTGCTCTACGACGAGCCGCGGATCGGCTCGATGGGTTCGCGGATCACCTTCCTGCACCCGAAGGACTGCGGCGGCGTGCTGACCGAACTGGTGACCTCGGCGGCCCCGCAGGAGCACCCGGAGCACTGAGCGCGAACCGGCCCGGCCCGGGGCGACCGGTCGGTAACTTCGGAAAAGACAGATGCCCCCATTCCCCCGGGGGCCGCGCCCACTACAATGCCCAGGTGCGCCAATGCTCCGGGGAGACCGGATCCGTCGGGCACAGCCGAGCGCGAGTGGGGCTGGTCTTCCGACGGCTCGTCTCGTTGCAGGGGAGTCCACTACGCGGGCACGGCTGAACGGTCGCAGTTCGGATCTGTCACCATTCTCCAAAGGCAAGAGTTCGCTCAGGAGTCCACCCGGACGGCGGAGCGCGGTCCAACCGCGCACCACCGGACGGCGCGGGCTCCGACCCGTGGCACCAGCCGCGGATGCAAGGACCAGCCGCTCCGCTCCCGAGAGATTCGGGGGCGCCGGGAGCGGCCGGGTCGAGGACGCGACCAGGAGATGGATGGGACCGCGGAGTGCGGGGCTACGACCGCTACGAGGTTGATGATCACCTCTCCCAGTTCGAGGCCGAGTTGGAGCGGGCTCGCAAGGAGCGGGACAAGACCGTCGAGCATGCCGAGGACCTCGCCTACCAGGTGGAGGTGCTCCGGGCCAAGCTGCACGAAGCCCGACGGCAGCTCGCTCAGCCGCGCGCCTTCGACTCCGTCACCGGCCAGGCCGAACAGGTCCTGCGCAACGCCGAGCTGCAGGCCGAGGCGCTGCGCGCGGACGCCGAGCGCCAGTTCCGCGAGTCGCAGGCGGCCACCCAGCGGCTGATGGCCGAGGCCGCCGAGCGCACCGCGCAGCTGGAGGCCGAGCTCTCCATCCGCCGCCGCCAGCTGGAGGAGGAGCTCACCGAGCTCCGCCGCTCCGCCGAGCGGCACGTCAACGAGAACGTCAACTGGGCCGAGCAGGCCCGCGCCGGCACCGAGCAGGAGGCCCAGCGCCTGCTCCAGGAGGCCCGCGCCGAATCCGAGCGGATGGTCGCCGCCGCCCGGGCCGAGGCCGCCGCCCTCGCCGACCAGGCCCGCGCCCAGACCGCCGCCGACGTGGACGCCGCCCGCGGCGAGGCCAGGGCCGCCGCCGAGGCCGCCCTCCAGCGCGCCCAGACCGACGCCGAACGCCTGCTGCGCGCCGCCTCGGAGCAGGCCCAGCAGGCCAGCGTCGCCGCCGAGCAGCTGCGCGGCAGCGCCGCCAACGAGGCCCAGCAGCAGCTGGCCGGCGCCCAGGCCGCCGCCGGGCGCCAGCTCGCCGCCGCGCAGGCCGAGATCACCGCCCTCAAGCAGCAGGTCCAGGCCGACCAGGAGCGCGCCGCGGCCGCCCTGGCCCAGGCCCAGGCCGAGATAGAGCGGCTGCGCGCCGAGGCCGAGGCGGAGGCGGAGCGGGCCCGGCAGGAGGCCACCGAGCTGCGCATCCACGCCGAGGCCGCCGCGCAGCGCCTGCAGGCCGAGGCGGAGGCCGCCGCCGAGCAGAAGGTCGCCGACGGCGAGGCCGCCAGCGAGCAGCGCTCGCTCACCGCCCGGGCCGAGATCGCCCGGATGGTCGCCGCCGCCACCCGCGAGGCCGACCTGATCAAGGCCTCGGCCGCCACCGCCAAGGCGGAGGCCGAAGCCGCCAAGGCCGCCGCCGCCGAGGAGAGCGAGCGCCTGCGCGGCGCCGCCGAGAGCGTCGCCACCCAGCTGCGCACCGAGGCCGAAACCGCCATCGCCACGCTGCGGGTCGAGGCCGAGCGGGAGGTCGCGGCGCTGCGCGCCGAGGCCGAGGCCGCCGCCGCGACCCTGCGCCGGGAGGCCGAGGAGGCCGGTCGCGCCGAGGGCGCCAAGGACGCCGCCATCCACCTCGCCAAGGCCGCCAAGCAGGCCGAGGACGTCCGGCTGCGCACCGCCCGCGAGGCCGAGGCCGCCCGGGAGGAGGCCGCCGCCGAGGCCGAGCGCCTGCGCGAGGAGGCCGCCGCCGAGGCGCGGCAGCTGCGCGAGCAGGCCCAGGCCGCGGTCGAGCAGGCCCAGAACGCCGCCCTGGACGACGCCGCCTCCATCCGCGAGCAGATGGAGCGGATGCACGAGGAGGCCTCCCGGCTGCGGGCCGAGGCCGAGGAGCTGCGCGCCCAGGCCGAGGCCGAGGCGGAGCGGGTCCGCGCCGACTCCCGGCGCCAGGCCGTGGTGCAGATCGAGGAGTCGGCGAAGACCGCCGAGGAGCTCCTCACCAAGGCCAAGGCCGACGCGGACGAGCTGCGGGCCGGCGCGGCCGCCGAGGTGGAGCGCCGGCAGGCGCAGGCCGCCGAGCAGGCCGCGGAGACCCAGGCCAGGGCCGAGCAGACCCTCGGCCGGGCCCGCGCGGAGGCCCAGAAGCTGGCCGCCACGGCCGCCCAGCAGCACCAGGAGGCGCTGGCCGCCGCCAAGGCCGCCGCCGCCGAGAACCGTGCCGCCGCCGAGCGGGAGACCGCCGAACTGCGCCGCGAGGCGGCCGAGTTCGACCAGCGGGTGCGGGCCGAGGCGGTGGCTGCCGCGGAGGCGCTCCAGGCGCGGGCCCAGGCGCACGACACCGAGCTGCGCGAGCAGGCCGCGACGGCCGCCGAGGACACCCGCGAGGAGGCCCGCGGCTGGGCCGAGAGCCACCGCACCGAGGCGGAGAACTGGGCCCGGCAGCAGCGCGCCGAGGCCGAGGCCGCCGCCGCCGCCCTGCGCGAGGAGAGCCGGCGCGAGCGCGAGGAGGCCTCCGCCGCACTGCTCCGCGAGCAGACCGAGACCACCGAGCTGCTGGCCGCCGCCAAGGCCGCCCGGGAAGCCGCCGAGACCGAGGCCGCCGCACTCACCGAGCGCACCGCCGCCGAGACCACCGAGCTGGTCGAGCGCACCGCGGCCGAGACCGCGGCGCTGGTCGAACGCACCGCCGCCGAGACCGCCGAGCTGCGGGCCGCCGCCGAGCGCGAGAGCGCCGAGCTGCGCGAGCAGGCCGCCCAGGCGTTGGAGGCCGCCGGCGCCACCGCCGCCGAGCAGCTCGCCGAGGCCAAGGCCGCCGCGCAGAGCGTCCGTACCGAGGCCGAGGCCGAGGCCGACCAGCAGCGCGCCGAGGGTGCCCGGGAGCTGGCCGAGGCCCAGAAGCAGGCCGCGGCGGTGCTCGCGGAGGCCCAGGAGCAGCGGGCGCTCGCCGCCACCGAGGCCGAGGAGCTGACCGCCGACGCCACCCGCCGGGCGGCCGAGCTGGTCGCCGCCGCCGAGGACGAGGCCGCCGACACCCGCCAGTCCGTGGCCGGCCTGCACGAGTCCGCCTCGCAGCAGATCGCCGAGCTGCGGGCCACTGCCGAGCGCGAGAGCGCCGAGCTGCGCGCGGCCGCCGAGCGCGAGAGCGCCGAGCTGCGCGCGGCCGTCGCCGCCGAACTGGCCGCCGACCGGGAGGGCGCCGCCGAGGAGATCGCCCACCAGCGGGCCGAGGCGCAGGCGTACGACGCGGAGCTGCGCGGCCGGGCCGAGGCCGAGCGGCAGTCCGCGCTGGACTTCGCCGAGCAGCACCGGGCCGAGGCCGAGGAGCAGGCTCGCGCGGCCGTCGCCGCGGCCGAGGAGCGGGCCGCCGCGGTGATCACGGAGGCCGAGGAGTTCGCGGCCGCACTGCGCGCGGAGGCCGAGGAGTACGCGCTGGCCACCCGCACCCTGGCCGAGGACTTCGACTCCTCGACCCGGGCCCGCGCCGAGGACTACGACAGCCGGACCAGGGAGGCGGCCGAGCAGTTCGACAAGGCCACCCGGGAGCAGGCCAAGTCGGTGCTGGAGCGGGCCTTCGCCGACGCCGAGCAGCTCGGCGAGGACGCCCAGACCACCGCGCTGGCCACCACCGCCGCCGCCGAGGAGCAGGCCGACGCGATGGTGGCGGCGGCCCGCAAGGAGGCCGAGCGGCTGACCGCGGCCGGCGAGGCCGCCGGCCAGGCCGAGGTGGAGAAGGCCAGGTCGGACGCCGACGCCCTGCTCTCCGAGGCCCGACGGGACTCCACCGCGATCCGCGAGCGGGCCGAGGAGCTGCGCGAGCGCACCGACAACGAGATCGAGGCGCTGCACGAGCGGGCCCGCAAGGAGAACGCGCAGGCCATGAAGTCGGCCGGCGAGCGGGTGGACGCGCTGGTCACGGCGGCCCAGGAGCAGCTGACCGAGGCCGAGGAGCAGGCGGTGGCCGCCGTCGCCGAGGCCGAGGAGCGAGCGGCCGCACTGGTCGCGGCGGCCGAGGAGCGGGCCTCCGAGCTGACCTCCGAGGCTTCGGCCGAGGCCGGCAAGGTCCGGATCGCGGCCGTCCGCAAGGCCGAGGGCCTGCTGAAGGAGGCCGAGCAGAAGCTCGCCGACTCCACCTCGCGGGCCGAGGCCCTGATCGTGAAGGCCGAGGCCAAGCTCAAGTCGGCCGAGGAGGAGGCGGAGCAGCAGATCGAGGCCGCCGCCGCCGAGGCCGAGAAGCGGCTGGCCCGGGTCGACCGGAGCGCGGACGAGCAGCTGCGGACCGCCGAGGAGGAGGCCGAGCGGGTGCTCGCCGAGGCCAAGGCCGAGGCGGAGCGCGTGACCGACGAGGGCCAGCGGGAGTTGGACGAACTGGTCCGGCGGCGCAAGGACATCAACACCGAGATCTCTCGGGTCCAGGATGTGCTGTCGGCGCTGGAGGCGTTCGAGGCACCGGCACCGGTGGCCCAGACGAACGGGGGAAGCGGCAAGGGCGGCAGTGGGGGCCGCGGCCCCGTCGCCCGCGAAGGGGCGTCGAAAGCCGGCGCCGGAGTGGGCGCTCCCCGTTCGGGTGGCAATCGCTCCGGAGGGGCGCCACCCGATTGAGCGGACATTGTCCGCGAAGCATCGGCATTTCGCCGATGACACTCCGGTAACGTGTCAGGATTCCCTCAACCACCTCAGCGGTTCGACGACAGGAAGCCCAGAAATCCCATGAGCGACAGTCACTCCCCGCACGGCTTCGACCTGGTACGCCGTGGGTACGAGCGCGCCCAGGTCGACGAGCGGATCGCCAAGCTGGTAGCCGATCGCGACAGCGCGCTGGCCCGGATCGGTGCGCTGGAGAAGCGCATCGAGGAGCTCCACCTGGAGACCCAGAGCGCGCAGGCCCAGGTCGCCGAGGCGGAGCCCTCGTACGCCGGTCTCGGTGCCCGGGTGGAGAAGATCCTCCGGCTCGCCGAGGAGGAGGCCAAGGACCTGCGTGAGGAGGCGCACCGCGCCGCCGAGCAGCACCGCGAGCTGGCCGAGGCGGCCGCCCAGCAGGTCCGCACCGAGGCGGAGAACTACGCCAAGGACCGCAAGGCCAAGGCCGAGGACGAGGGCCTGCGGATCGTCGACAAGGCCAAGAGCGACAGCGCCCAGCTGCGCGCCGAGGCCAACAAGGACGCCCAGAACAAGCGCGAGGAGGCGGACGCCCTCTTCGAGGAGACCCGCACCAAGGCCGCCCAGGCCGCGCTGGAGTTCGAGACCAACCTGGCCAAGCGCCGGGAGCAGTCCGAGCGCGACCTGGCCGCCCGCCAGGCCAAGGCCGAGAAGCGCCTGGCCGAGATCGAGCACCGTGCCGAGCAGCTCCGCCTCGAGGCGGAGAAGCTGCGCACCGACGCCGAGCGCCGCGCCCGCCAGACGGTGGAGACCGCACAGCGCCAGGCCGAGGACATCGTGGCCGACGCCAACGCCAAGGCCGACCGGGTCCGCAGCGAGTCCGAGCGCGAGCTGGCGGCGCTCACCAACCGCCGCGACTCGATCAACGCCCAGCTGACCAACGTCCGGGAGATGCTCGCGACGCTGACCGGCGCGGCCGTGGCCGCCGCCACGCTGCCCACCGACGACGCCCTCGGCGTCCCGGCCCAGCAGTCGCGCTGACCCGACCACCCGGTGGGGCCCGTACCGCACGCGCGGCGCGGGCCCCACTGCCGTCCGGCGCATCGGGCAACCCCCTGAAAAACACGCTGCGCCCCCGGCCGGCCGGCCCCTGGGAAACGCTCCGCGCCCCGCGAGGTCAGTCTCGGACGCGGCGCAGGAGTGCGCGGACCGCCGCGTCGAAGGTCTCCGGTGCCTCCAGCGAGCTGAGGTGGCCGACCGCGGGGATCACGGTCAGCTCGGCGTCGGCCATCGCCTCGGCCATCATCCGGGCGTCGGCCAGCGGCGTCACCGTGTCGGCCTCGCCGACGATCACCGCGGCCGGCACCTCCAGCCCGGCCAGCACCTCCAGCGAGTCGCCCCGGGCCGCCATCGCCCGCTGGGCCCAGGCGACCGCCCGCGGCGCCGCCTCGGCGACCATCCCGCGGACCTCCGCCAGCAGTTCCGGGCCGGCCGCGGGGCCGAGCAGGGACTCGGCCGTCTTCTCCTCCGCCAGCAGCCGCACGCTGTCCCGGGCCAGCACCGCCCGGGCGATCCGCTCCCGGTTGGTCCTGGCCTGCTCGGTGTCGGCGGCCGCCTTGGTGTCGGCCAGCAGCAGGCCGCAGAGCCGGTCGGGGTGGCGCCGGGCGAAGGCCATCGCCACGTACCCGCCCATCGACAGCCCGCCGACCACCGCGCGCTCCACCCCGGCCCCGTCCAGCAGGCGGGCCACGTCGTCGGCGACGAGGTCCAGCGAGGGCTCGTCGTCACCGAGCGGAGCGCTGCCGAAGCCGCGCTGGTCGGGGGTGAACACCCGCGCCGTCTCGCCCGCCGGGCCGGAGAGCCGGTCCAGCTGGGCGGCCCACATCCGGGCGGAGAACGGGAAGGCGTGCAGCAGGACGAGCGGGGTGCCGGGGCCGTGCTCGTGGACGGGCGGCGTGCTGGGGAGGGTCATGGTGCCACCGTATTGTGGTCCACCGGCCCCCCGCAGCCAGCGCGCCTCAATACCCGCTCTGCCATAATCTGACGGAGAGTGAGGGAGCGAAATGATCGAACTTCATCAGTTGACGAAACGTTACGGCAGCAAGCTCGCGGTGGACGGACTCAGCTTCCAGGTCCCCCAGGGTGTGGTGACCGGCTTCCTCGGGCCGAACGGCGCCGGCAAGTCCACCACCATGCGCATGATCCTCGACCTGGACCGTCCGACCAGCGGCCGGGTCACCATCGACGGGAAGCGCTACGGTCAGCTGGCCGAGCCGCTCAAGAAGATCGGCGCGCTGCTGGAGGCGAAGGCCGTCCACCCCGGGCGGTCCGCCTACGACCACCTGCTCTGGCTGGCCCAGAGCAACCGGATCCCGCGCTCCCGGGTGGACGAGGTGCTGGCCCTGGTCGGTCTGCACCCGGTGGCCAAGAAGCGCGCCAAGGGCTTCTCGCTCGGCATGGGCCAGCGCCTGGGCATCGCCTCGGCGCTGCTCGGCGACCCGGAGATCCTGATGTTCGACGAGCCGGTGAACGGGCTCGACCCCGAGGGCATCCTGTGGATCCGCAACCTGATGAAGGGCCTGGCCTCGGAGGGCCGGACGATCTTCGTCTCCTCCCACCTGATGAGCGAGATGGCGCTCACCGCCGACCACCTGGTGGTGATCGGCCGGGGCCGGCTGCTGGCCGACCTGTCGATGGCCGAGTTCATCAAGCAGAACTCCCGCTCCGCCGCCCGGATCCGCACCCCGCACGTCCAGCTGCTGCTGGACGCGCTGCACGGCGCCGGTCTGCGGGCCGAGCCCGTCGGTGACGGCAGCTACGAGGTCGAGGACGGCGATCTGGTGCGCCTGGGCGAGCTGGCCGCGCAGCACCACATCACCCTGCACGAGCTCAGCCAGCAGCAGGCCTCGCTGGAGGAGGCGTTCATGCAGATGACCGCCGACTCGGTGGAGTACCAGGCCGGCGCGGACCGCCCGGCGCCGGGCGCACCGCCCGCCTGGGGCGCCGGCTGGCAGCAGGACCACGGACCGCAGGACGGCGCGGCGGCTCCCGGGCCCGCCTCGCAGGCACCGGCGCAGGCGCAGGCACAGGCCACGGCGCAGGCCGCCCCGCAGGGCGGAGAGGAGAACTGAGATGGCGTCCTTCCCCGCGATCCTGCAGTCCGAGTGGACCAAGATCCGCAGCGTCCGCTCCACCATCTGGACCTTGGCGCTGACCTTCGTGGTCACCCTGGGCCTGGGGGCGCTGCTCTCCCTGCTCACCAAGAACAACTTCCAGGAGTTCGCCGGCGACGGCCCGTTCGACGCCACCAGCACCTCGCTCTCCGGCATCGGGCTCGGCGAACTGGCCATCATCGTGTTCGGCGTGCTCGCGGTCGGCAACGAGTACAGCAGCGGCCTGATCCGGGTCTCGCTGGCCGCCGTGCCGCAGCGCGGCACGCTGCTGACCGGCAAGGCCGTGGTGCTGGGCGCGCTGGCGCTGGCCGTCTCGACGGTGACGGTGTTCGTCACCTTCTTCGTCGGCCAGGCGCTGCTCGGCGAGCACTCCACCGGTCTGGGCGAGCCGAACGTGCTGCGCGCGGTGCTCGGCGCGGCGGCGTACCTGACCATGCTGTGCCTGTTCTCGGCCGGCGTCACCGCGATGCTGCACAACCAGACGCTGGCCCTCGGCATCCTGGTGCCGTTCTTCTTCCTGCTCTCGCCGATCCTGTCGGCGGTGCCGAAGGTGAAGACCGTGGCGCACTACTTCCCCGACTACGCGGGGCGGCGGATGCTGCTGGTCTACGGCGAGAGCGGGCAGCCGTACGGCGCCGGGGCGGGCTTCCTGATCTGCCTGGCCTGGACGCTGGCCGCGCTGGCCGGCGGCGCGCTGGTGCTGAAGAAGCGCGACGCCTGAGCCGCGCTCAGTAGCGGGGGGCGCCGCGGCCGCGCTGGAGGTTCGAGCCGCGGCGCTCCCGGGCACCCCAGCAGGCCCGGTGCCAGTGCCGCCGGTCGTCCACCCCGGCCCCGTGCTCCGGCCAGGCCACCAGGTGGCCGACCCCCGGCGGGATCTCCTGGTCGCAGCCGGGACAGCGGTAGAAGCGGCCGGCCGTGCCGGCCACCGTCTGCACCACCCACTCCTCGCCCCGGTAGCTCTCGGTACGGCGCAGTGAGCCACCCAGCGGGGCGGCCGGCGCGGCATCGCGGTCGGCGGCGCTGCTGGTCCGGTTACGGCGGGGCGACACGTCAACTACCTCTCGGCCGGGCACGATTTACCCTCAAGGGTAAGGGGCGGCCGGCGGCCTTCGGGGCCACTATCACGAGGCGACCTGGGGGTCGGGTGTTTCCCCTGAGATCCATCCTTTCTTTCGGGAAATTGGTCGATCGGCGTGCCATTGGCACATGACATGGGTTACTCACAAGGGGACAAGGCGGGGCACGCAGACCCTGCGCGCTCCCGAGGAGGCCTCCGATGACCAAGACCACCCCGCGGCCCGGCGTCCAACTGCCGGCCGACGTGCCCGCGCCCGCACCCGCGCGGCCGGCCGGCACCGACTCGATCCGGGTCGGTGCCTTCCTGCTCTCCGCGCAGTTCCCCGGCCAGACCCACGGGCAGGCGCTGGAGCGCACGATGAGTGCCACCACCGCCGCCGAGCGGTCCGGTCTGGACAGCGTCTGGCTGGCCGAGCACCACTTCGTCCCGTACGGGGTCTGCCCCGACGCCGCCACCCTGGCCGCGATGCTGCTCGGGCGGACCCGTCGGATCGGCGTCGGCACCGCCGTGAGCGTGCTCCCCACCAACCACCCGGTGCGGCTCGGCGAGCAGGCGGCGCTGCTGCACCTCACCTCCGGCGGCCGGTTCACCCTCGGGGTCGGCCGCGGCGGCCCGTGGATCGACCTGACGGTCTTCGGCACCGGCCTGGACGCCTACGAGCAGGGGTTCCCGGAGCGGCTCGACCTGCTGCTGGGCTGGCTGCGCGGTGCCCGGGTGGGCGCCGACGGGCCGCAGTTCCGCTTCCCCGAGGTGGACGTGGTGCCCAGGGCGACCGAGCCGGTGCTGCCGGCCGAGCCCACCGGCCGGGACGGCCTGGCGGGCTGGCTGGGGCTGGAGGAGGAGCCGGAGGCCGCGCTGAGGGCCTTCCCGCGGCAGCGGCACGAGCAGGGGCCGCGGCAGCGGCACGAGCAGGCTCCGCTCCGGCCCGGCCGGGCCGGCCGAGGCGGCCACCGGGTGGTGCCGCGCCCGGCGCCCGGCCCGGGCGGCCCGCCGGTGGTGATGGCCTGCACCTCGCCGAGCGGGGTCCGCACCGCGGCCGAGCGCGGCCTGCCGATGCTGCTGGGCATGCACTCCGGCGACGAGGACAAGAAGGAGCTGCTGGCCGCGTACCGGGCCGCCTGGCGGGCCGCCGGCCGCGGCGAGGAGCAGCTGGCCAGGGTCGAGCGGGAGCACGTCGCCGCCGGGGTGGCGCAGGTGGACGACCGTGCCGCCGACGCGCGGGCCGAGCTGCTGCGGGCGATGCCCGGCTTCTTCGCCCACGGGCTCGGCGCCCACCGCACGGTGGACGGCCAGGAGCGGCGGATGCGCGACCCGCGCGCGTACACCGAACTGCTCTGCGACCTGCATCCGGTGGGCACGCCGCGGCAGTGCGCGGACCGGCTGCTGGCCACCGCCGAGCGGACCGGCATCCGCCGGTTCGCGCTGCTCACCGAGGGGTCGGGCGACCGGGAGACGACCCTGCACAACATCGCCCGGCTGGGCGCCGAGGTGCTGCCCCAGCTGGGCTGAACGCACGTCGGTGGGCCACCCCCGTGAGGGCGGCCCACCGGCGGACGCGCGGTTCAGCAGTCGCGCAGCTCGGCCGACTGATTGAGCACCTGGGCCCGGACGGAGGTGAAGCGCTTGTGGCGCTCCGCGGAGGTCTCGGAAGGCGAGAACACCGCCACCCGGTGGCAGTTCTGGAAGGCCAACTGCACGCCGAAGTGCCGCTGCAGGGCCCCCCGGATCGCGTCGCTGGCCATGGCGCGCAGGAGCTGGCCGCGGGCCTGCTCGCTGGGCGGCGGGACCTGGTTGTCGGCGAAGTCGGTGCCGTCGACCTTGAGCTGGGCGACCAGCGAGCTGATCAGCTCCCAGGCGTACGGCAGGGAGACGCGGACGCAGTCGACGAACTCCCTCTCGTCGACCTCGCCTCTCTCGGCCTTCTCTAGCAGGGCCGGTGAGACGTCGAGCGACATGGGTTCTCCTCTCGCGGTCCACCCTGACGCGGCTGCCGGGGTGGTCGTGCGGTCGTGCGGATGGTGCCGTGCCGTGCTCACACAGGTGGTGCGGGTGACGGGTGCCGCCCGGCCGACTGACGTCCGGTCAGGCTGACGTGGCTCGGTGGAACGGCGGTGGGTCCGCAGGGCCCGTCCGTCCGTACACCGAGGACAGGGGACAGCACCCGGGTCGGCCGAAGCCCGGGCGTACGCCGATGCCGTGGCGACACCGCCAGGTGGGGCGGCGGCTACTCACTCCAGCGTGGCAGGCGACGCTCAGCCCGGCTGGAGAATCCCTCGATTCACAGCTCGTACGCGGTCCGCCGGCACAGATTGGCCGGATCCCGTCGGAGCGTTCATCTCACTTCTCCATCCCCGTCGCCCGCACCCCGGCGACCGGACATCCGGGTGCCGTACCTTCCGCGGACCGGTCCGGGCGGCGCGAGGTGCCGTCACACCATGGTTCGCCGCGTTCGCGCTTTCTTCACCCGGCTGTCGCGGAATCGCATCAACTGGCCTCGGTGGGCTAGCGTGGTCGACCGTGCGTCTCGTAATTGCCCGCTGCTCCGTCGACTATGCCGGACGGCTCTCCGCCCATCTCCCGTCCGCCACCCGCCTGATCCTGGTGAAGGCCGACGGGAGCGTCAGCATCCATGCCGACGACCGCGCCTACAAGCCGCTCAACTGGATGTCGCCTCCGTGCAGCCTCAAGGAGGCCGACACCACTTGGACGGTCACCAACAAGGCCGGTGAGAAGCTGATCATCACCCTGGAAGAGGTGCTGCACGACTCCTCGCACGAACTCGGGGTCGACCCCGGACTGGTCAAGGACGGCGTGGAGGCCCACCTCCAGGAGCTGCTCGCCGACCGGATGGAGGTCCTCGGCGCCGGCTGGCAGCTGATCCGGCGCGAGTACCCGACCGCGATCGGCCCGGTCGACATCCTGTGCCGCGACTCCGACGGCGCCACCGTCGCCATCGAGATCAAGCGGCGCGGCGAGATCGACGGCGTCGAGCAGCTCACCCGGTACCTGGAGCTGCTCAACCGCGACCCGCTGCTCGCCCCGGTCAAGGGCGTCTTCGCCGCGCAGGAGATCAAGCCGCAGGCCCGGGTGCTGGCCACCGACCGCGGGATCGGCTGCGTGGTGCTCGACTACGACGAGCTGCGCGGCATCGAGGACGACAAGCTCAAGCTGTTCTGATCCGCCGCTCCTACGGGGGCGGGCTGGTCGAGGCGCTCGGGCTCGGTGACGTGGTCGGTGCGGTCGTCGTCACCGTGGCCGTGGGCGTCGACACCGGCGGTGTCGGCTGGCCGCCGCCCGAGGTCGGCGTGGCGGGCGCCGAGGTGGTGCTCGCCGAACGGCTCGGCGTGGGCTTCTTCGTACCGCGCGAGGTGCTCGCCGACGGCGAGGGGCCGGCGGGCTCCTCGGTCGCGCTCTCCGAGGCCGCCGAGGCGTCCGGACTCTGCTCGGCCGAGGCGCTGCCGCTGGGCACCAGGTTGAGGCCGCTCGGCAGCACGTAGTCGTCGACCGAACTGCCCGGCCTGCTGCGGCCACCGCCGTCCGAGCCGGTCCCCGCGGTCAGGCTCAGCCCGATCGCGGTGCCGAGCACCCCGAGCGCCAGCACCGCCGCGGAGGCCGCCAGCACGGCCCGCCGGGTGTCCTGCCCGGTCCGCGGCGCCGCCTTGAACCGGAACGGCGCCTGCGCGATCGCCCGGATCACCGGCCGCCGACCGCCCGGGGCGGCCTCGTCCTCCTCCTCGGCCGGCGCGTCCAGGTTGGCCCGCAGCAGCTCGACCATCCGCCGCGCCGCCGCACCGCCGCGCGGCTCGCCGAGCGCGGCCCGCAGCGCGACCGCCGCGTCCAGCTCGGCCGAAGCCTTCTGCGAGCTGCCCTGGCACAGGGCGAGCGCGCCGAGCTCCTGGTGGAACCAGGCCTCCTCCCCCGTCGCCCCCAGCCGCCGGGCGGCCTCCAGGCCGAGCTGCAGAGCCCGTTCCCAGGCTCCCCAGCGCAGTGACAGGGCCAGCGCCGGGGCGGCCGCCCGGGCCAGCTGGAGCACGGCCTCCGGCCGCCCGGCCGCCCGGTCGGCGAGCATCGCGCCGAGGACCACCTCCGCCTCGGCGGCGATCTGCTCGGTGTCCACCGAGCCGTGCCCGACCCACCAGGAGAAGTGCTCGGCCCCGCCGAACCCGATCTCGCCGATCTCCCAGTGCCCGCTCAGGCCCTCCAGCACGCCGGCCGCCAGCCGGTGGTGGCCGCCGATCGACACCGCCAGCCCGGCGTCCACCAGTTCCTGCAGGGCGCTCTCGCCCAGCCCGACGTCGATCAGCGCCGGCAGGTGCGAGGCGGTGGGGCACTCGCCGCCCAGTGCCAGCGCGAGGCGCAGCACCTCGCGCGCGGACTCGCCCAGGCCCTCGGCCAGCCGCAGCGCGGGAGCCGCGCTCTCCGCGACCGTCGGCAGCGGCACCGAGCGGCGCAACTCCGCCTCCAGCTCGGCCGGGTCGGCCGGTCCCTCGACCTCCTCGACCAGGCCGAAGACGCTGTGCCGGTCCTCCTGCGCCGCCACCAGGGCATCCACCGCGACGTCCCGCTGGCGCAGCAGCGCGGCCGCCTGGACGAAGCGCAGCGGCAGGCCCTCCGACTCGAACCAGAGGTCGACCGCCCAGGCCCGCTCGGCCTCGTCCAGCTGACGGCCCGCCAGCCGGACCACCAGGTTGAGGCAGGCCCCCCGGGACAGCCCGGCCACCAGGTGGTCGCGCAGCCGGGAGCCGGGCTGGGCCGGCGGGCTGTCCGGCGGCACCGAGATCAGGAAGGCGCAGTCGGGGGCCATCGCGAGCAGCGGCTCCAGGTCGGCCTCGCCCACCTCGACGTCGTCGATCACCACGATGGCGCCCACCGCGCCGAGCCGCTCCGCCAGCTCCTGGCGGTCCGGCCGCACGCCGGGGGCGTGGTGGGTGGCCGCGAACAGGTCCTGCAGGAGGTCCGCGGCGTTCCGGTGGTGGCCGTTGAGCCGGACCACGCCGTCGGGGGCCAGCCCGTCGGCGGCCGCGGCGACCGCGGCCAGCAGGGCGCTGCGGCCCGAGCCGGCCTGGCCGACCAGCCGGACCGAGCGGCCCTCGGCCAGCAGGCCGAGCAGCTGGGCGATGTCGGCCTCACGGTCGAGCAGCGGCAGGTCGGCGGGGCCGGTGCCGAGGGCCAGCGGGCCGACCGCCAGGTCCGGGCCGAGCGCCGGGCCGCTCTGCGAGGGCTGCCGGCCGCGGCGCGGCTCGGGTCGCCAGCCGTCCGGGCAGGCGGTCGCCTCGGAGCCGTCGGCACCGCCCACGGCCAGCATCAGGTCACCGGGGAACACCTCACCGGTACGGGGGCGCAGCCCGTCCTGCCCGAAATCGCCGGTTGGCTGTCCCACGTCCATGCTCCGCCCATGTTCGACCGCCCGCCGCGAAGACCCCGGGCGCTGACGACCGGCCGCGGACCGGACCCGGGCGGCCGTGACTTCTGAGCGCAGACTTTCCCACACCCGTGTCGCAGAGCACAGACCCGGCCCCGGTTTGCGGGCGACGGCCGAAGAGTCGGACACGACCGATCCGGGCCCGCGCCGGTACCGGCCCTCGATCCTCGCGCACCGGCCGGGAGTTGGCGCGCCCGGCCGCAGTCCGGGCGGCCCCGCGGGTCGGAGCCGGCGAGCCGGGCCCGGCAGCGCTAACGGGTCGGGGCGACCAGCGGCTGGGCGGTGACGCCGATGGCCGGGAGCGTGGTGCCGTAGGCGTCGGGGACGGCGCCCTCGACCGCCAGGATGCGGTGCAGGCGGGTGGCCACCAGCAGCCGCTGGAGCTGGGCGGGCACGTCCCGCAGCACCAGGCGGCGGCCGAGCCGGCCGGCCCGGCGGTGGGTGCCCATGATGACGCCGAGGCCGGTGGCGTCCCAGAACTCCAGCCGGCCCAGGTCCAGCACCAGGTCGCCGTGCCCGCCGTCGACGGCGGAGTGCAGGCGGGCCCGCGCGTCGGCGGCGCTGCGCACGTCGAGCCGGCCTTCGATGGCCAGGCCGCGGTGGTCGCCGGTGATACGCACGCTCTCCTCCTCCGCCGTGCTGATGCGCTGTGCGATACGGGTCCGCAGGGGCTCCGCCACGGGCGCGGGCACCGGGCGCCCGCGCTCCGGGGGCCGCGCCGGTCTCCCCCTCATCTGACGGTGAACCAACTCCGCAGGTTGCTCCCACCCGGCAGGGTGGCGGTCAACTTCACCCGTCCGAGGGAATATACGCAGGAAGTCGCCACACTCACGCTCGATTCCCGCCCAAATCACCCGTCTGCGGCGCGGGCGTGAGCAAACTCACCCGGGTGGTGGGCCGGACGCCCGGCCGCCACCACCCGGACGAGTGTTACTTGCTCTCGTAGCCGTAGAAGCCGCGGCCGCTCTTGCGGCCGAGGTCGCCCGCGGTGACCATCCGGGCCATGATCTCCGGGGCGGCGAACTTCTCGTCCTGGGTCTCGGCGTAGATGTTGTGCGCGGCGTGCAGCAGGATGTCGACACCGGTCAGGTCGGCGGTCTGCAGCGGACCCATCGGGTGGCCGAAGCCGAGCCGGCAGGCGGTGTCGATGTCCTCCGCGGTGGCGACGCCCGACTCGTACAGCTTCGCGGCCTCCACCACCAGCGCGGTGATCAGGCGGGTGGTGACGAAGCCCGCCACGTCCCGGTTGACCACCACGACCTCCTTGCCCACGCCCTCGGCGTAGGCCCGGACGGTGGCGAGCGTCTCGTCGCTGGTCTTGTAGCCGCGCACCAGCTCCACCAGCCGCATCAGCGGCACCGGCGAGAAGAAGTGCACGCCGACCACGCTCTCCGGGCGCGAGGTGGCGGCGGCGATCCGGGTGATCGGGATGGCGGAGGTGTTGGAGGCCAGCACCGCGCCGTCCTTGGCCAGCTTGTCGAGCTCGCGGAAGACCGCCTCCTTGACCTCCAGCTGCTCGAACACCGCCTCCACCACGATGTCCGCCTCCGCGACCGCGCCCAGGTCGGTGGTGGTGGTGATCCGGCCCAGCGCCGCCTCGGCCTGCTCGGCCGTCAGCTTCCCCTTGGCGACGAACTTCTCGTACGAGGCGCGGATGCCGGCCAGGCCGCGCTGCAGCGCCTCGTCGGTCACGTCGCGCAGCACCACCGGGTGGCCGGCCTGGGCCGAGACCTGGGCGATGCCTGCGCCCATCAGGCCGGCACCGATAACGGCGATCTGCTGGGTGGCTGCGTTGCTCATGGCTGGGTCTCCCGAGTGACGATGTTCGCCCGTCGGGCCCACCGGGGCACCGGGTTCGATTCCGCTGCGCCAGCTGGTCCGGGGCGGTGCCTGAAGGCGACTCAGGACAGGGGTCTCCCCTCCGAGCCGCGCCGCTCACGCGCCGGACTCTAACGCCCCGGCGGGCTCCGTGGTGAGATTGAGGAGTGTGATCTGTGCCGGACCGAGGAGAGGTAGCCGCGTTGACCGCTGTGCACCCGCTGGTGGCGCTGCTGCTCAGTCTGGGGGTGGTCGCCGTCCTGATTCTGCTGCTGCGCTGGACGTACCGCCGGGGCAGCTCGCTGGTGGCCCGCCCCCCGCACTCCGGCAACCCGGACGAGTACGGGCTGCTGGTGACCGTCGCCGCGCCGACCGACCCGGCCGAGGCGGCCCGGCTCGGCGGGCTGCTGACCGCCGCCGGAGTGCGGCACACCCTGGTGGACACCACCGCCGGGCCCCGGCTGATGGTCTGGGCGGGCGACGCGGACCGCGCCCGGTCCGCGCTGGACCGCAGTTGACGGTCAGTCGGGTGCGCGCACGCCCAGCTCCTGCGCCAGGATCGCGGCCTGCACCCGGCTGCGCAGCCCGAGCTTGGCCAGGATCCGGCTGACGTGGGTCTTGGTGGTGGCCTCCGCCATCGCCAGCCGGGCGGCGATCTCGCCGTTGGACAGGCCCGCCCCGACGCAGCCGAGCACCTCCCGCTCGCGGGGCGTGAGCTCGGCCAGCCCGGCCCGGCCGTCCGGCTGGTCCGGCCGGCTCGGCCGGGCGAAGGTGCTGATCAGGCGCCTGGTCACGGAGGGCGCCAGCATCCCGTCGCCGCGGGCCACCGCCCGGATCCCGTCCACCAGGTCGGCGGCCTCGACGTCCTTCAGCAGGAAGCCGGCCGCACCCGCGCGCAGCGCGCCGTAGACGTAGTCGTCCAGGTCGAAGGTGGTCAGCACGAGTACCTGTGCCGACCCCGCGGCGACCACTTGGCGGGTCGCCGCGACCCCGTCCAGCCGGGGCATCTGGACGTCCATCAGCACCACGTCCGGACGCAGCTCGGCAGCCAGCCGGACGGCCTGCTCACCGTCGGCCGCCTCGCCGACCACCTCGATCCCGGGCTCCGCCCGCAGGATCATCACCAGCGCGGCCCGGACGGCCGCCTGGTCCTCCGCCACCAGCACCCGCACGGTCATGCCCGCTCCTCCCCCGTCCGCTCGCTCCCGGCCGGCCCGCGCCCGGCCCGCCCGCTCTCGCGCGGCAGCACCGCGCGGACCTGCCACTGCCCGTCCACCGGCCCCGCCTCGAAGTGGCCGCCGAGCAGCTGGGCCCGCTCCCCCATGCCCACCAGTCCGGCCCCCGCGCCCACCGGCGCCCGGCCCGCCACCGGCCGGTACGGACTCCGGGCGACGATCTCCAGCTCCGCGGGACGGTAGCCGATCCGCAGCCGGACGGTACCGGCGGCCGCGTGCTTGAGCGCATTGGTCAGGGATTCCTGGACGATCCGGTAGGCCGCCAGCTCCACCGGCGCGGAGAGCTCACCGCGCTCGCCGCTCTCCTGGGCCTCGAACGCCAGCCCGGCCTCCCGGCCGACCGCCCTGGCCTGCTCCAGCAGGGTGTCCACCGCGTCCAGCCGGGGCGCGGCGTACGACTCCTCGGGGTGCTCCTCGCGCAGCAGGCCGATCATCCGGCGCATCTCGGCCAGGCCCTGGACGCTGTTGTGCCGGATCACGGCCAGCGCCGCCACCAGCGGCTCGTCCTCGGCCCTGGCCTGCCGCCGGGCCAGCGCCTGCGCGCCGGTCGCGTGGATGGCGATCGCGGACAGGTGGTTGGCGATCACGTCGTGCAGCTCGCGGGCCATCCGGGCGCGCTCGGCGGCGACCGCGCCGCGGCGGTCCAGCTCGGCCAGCAGGGCGGTCTGCTCGGCCCGCAGCCGGGCGCTCTCGGTCTGCTCACGCTGGCGCCGGAGCAGGTCGCCGGTCCACACCGGGGCGATGAACACCACCCCGCACAGGCCGACCACCACCAGGGCGTCCGACACCCGCCCGTAGAGCAGGGTGAGGCCGCTGAGCACCACCGTGGTCGCGGTGCCGGTCAGGTGCAGCACCCGGGACATCCGGGGCGGCCCGTACAGGGTGGCCGCGTACAGCAGGTCGGTGTACATCACCACGGTGGCGAGCACCGAGCCGGCGAAGATGTTGGCGCCGAGCAGCAGCCCGCCGATGGAGACCGTCCAGATCGTGCGGGTCCGCCGCAGCGGCTCCAGCGCCGCCATCGCCAGCAGCGGCAGGGCCGCCACCCAGGGCGCGATGTGCTCGTTGCGGTCGTACGCGCCGGCGGCGATCAGCAGCAGGCCGCCGAGCAGGCCGGCGGCCGCGATCGCCAGGTCCTCCTGGCGTGGGGTGAGTCTCACGCCCCCATCCCATCACCGCCGGCCGGCGCCCGGCACCGGCCGGCCGGACGAGCCGCCGTACATCGAAGGTCGCACCCGGCTCCGGCCGGACCGACGGTGCCCCGGGCGGCCGGGCCGGGCGAGGCTGGAGCCGTGGTCCCGATCATCATCGTCGGCGAGGTCGGCTTCCGGGTGCTCCCGAGCGGGAGAAGCGGGGCTAGCGGTTCTCCCCCGGCACCCACAGCACGTCGCCCTGTGCCTTGTTGGCCACCCGGGCCAGGATGAACAGCAGGTCGGAGAGCCGGTTCAGGTACTTGGCGGTGAGCGGATTGACGCTCTCGCCGTGCAGGTCGATCGCCGCCCAGGTGGCGCGCTCGGCCCGGCGGACCACGGTGCAGGCCAGGTGCAGGTACGCGGCGCCGGGCGTACCCCCCGGGAGGATGAAGCTCCGCAGCTTCTCCAGCTGCTCCAGGTACAGGTCGCAGTCCGACTCCAGCCGGTCCACGTAGCTCTGCAGGACCCGCAGTGGCGGGTACTTCGGGTCCTCCACCACCGGGGTGGCCAGGTCCGCGCCGACGTCGAACAGGTCGTTCTGAATCCGCGTCAGCACCGCCACCACGTCCTCGGGCAGCGCGCCGACCGCCAGCGCCACACCCAGGGCGGCGTTGGCCTCGTTGGTGTCCGCGTACGCGATCAGCCGGGGGTCGGTCTTGGTGGTGCGGCTCATGTCGCCGAGTGCGGTCGTGCCGTCGTCACCGGTGCGGGTGTAGATCCGCGTCAGATTCACCATGGCCGCCAGCCTAGTCAGGCGCCGCGCGGCCCACCCGTGATTGCGACGCCGATCACAAACCCCTTGGCCGGGCCCTCGGGGATGATGACGTCCGTGCCGTACGGCATCCGGACCTCGGCCTCGTAGGTGGCCTTCCGCGGATCGGGCGCGGTCAGCACCGTCACATGCCCGGGGCCGTCATGGTCGTCCACCAGGACGTAGACCGGGATACCGGCTCGGGCGTAGGCCCTGCGCTGCGGACCACCTCCCGCTCGCGGGCCTCGGCTCCCGCCCGACTGGCGATCCGGGCGTGACCGCGTCGTCCGGTAGGTGAGACCTCGATGAACCCCTCTACGATCTCCGCCCGATAGCCCTCGGGGAGTTCGAGAGACCTCCACGCCTGCCGGAGCACCTCGTCCAGGTCCGGAACAAGGCCGGAGTCGAGATCGGGCTCGTGCGCCATAGCGGTCATCGAGAGCGCACCTCCTCCGTACGGTGTGAGCGGGCCGAGTGCCGTGGCACAACCAACGCTCCGACGGTAGGACGCCGACGGGTCGTACGGAAAGGGAATCCGCGGAGGCCACCGCTACGGAGGACCGCCCTACGCGACGTTGACCCGCTGCCCCGGAGGGGCCGCCTCCAGCCAGGCGAGGAAGCCGGTGAGGGCGTCGTCGCTCATGGCGAGTTCCAGCGGGGCGCCGTTGTGCAGGCAGCGCAGGACGACCGAGCCGGAGAGCAGGGCGAGCTCCTCCTGGCCCTCCGGGTAGCGCCGGCCGAGCACCTCGATCTGGGTCCGGGGCAGCACCCGCCGCGGGCGGGGCGCGTACGAGAAGACCCGGAACCACTCGATGGAGTCGCCGCTGTAGCGGCCGATACCGAAAACCCACCCCTTGCCGTCGGTCACCGGGACCGGGGCGGAGGTGGGCTGGCCGTTCTCGTCGAGATCGGGCTGCGTCGAGGCGTCGGCGGGCATTTTGAGCCGGAAGCTGCAGTCGAACGTACCGCCGACCCGCTGGATCACTCGGCGGCGTACCGCGAAGGCGACCAGGCCGGCCACTCCGAGGGCCACCACCGTCGCGCACACCACAAGGGCGAGGACCATGCTCACCGACCTCCTCGCTACCTGCGTCCCCGTTGCGGTCGTATCAACGACCGCACTGTCCTACCAACTGATACGACAGTCCCGGGGTCACGCATTCGCGTCCCCGGGACCGTCGGTCTGACGTGCGCTCAGGCGGCCTTGAGACCGCGGGCCGCGATCAGGCGGACCTCGGCCCGGCGCTCGGCGTGCTCGTCGAGCTCGCTCTGGGCGCTGTCCAGCGCGCGCTGCGCCCGCGCGACGTCGATCTCGTCCGCCAGCTCGGCCACCTCGGCGAGGATGGAGAGCTTGTTGTCGGCGAAGGAGATGAAGCCACCGTGCACAGCGGCGACGACGGTGCCGCTGTCGGTGGTGCGGATGGTGACCGGACCGGTCTCCAGCACGCTCAGCACCGGAGTGTGACCGGGCATGATGCCGGTGTCACCGGAGGCCGTACGGGCGACAACGATGGTGGCCGCACCGGACCACACCTTGCGGTCGGCTGCGACCAGCTCGACGTGCAGCTCAGCCAACGTGGGCTCCTAGGCTCTTGCCGGGGAATCGGAACAGCCCGATTACTCGGCAGTTTCGGTAAGAATAACGGGCCCGCGCCCCCGGCATGAAACCAAGGGCCCGGAGATGACCGGGATCACAGCCGTCCTGTGCCGTGAGGGGTGGCCCCCGGGAGCCCGGGGACCACCCCTCACGTTCGGTCGGCCGTCATGCCGGCCGGTTACAGCTGGTTACTTCTTCGCCAGGTCGGCGGCGTTCTTCTCGAGGTCCTCGATGCCACCGCACATGAAGAAGGCCTGCTCCGGGACGGAGTCGTACTTGCCGTCCGCGATCGAGTTGAAGGCCTCGATGGTCTCCGACAGCGGCACGGTCGAGCCGTCCACGCCGGTGAACTGCTTCGCGACGTAGGTGTTCTGCGACAGGAAGCGCTCGATACGACGGGCACGGTGAACCGTGATCTTGTCGTCCTCGGACAGCTCGTCGATACCGAGGATCGCGATGATGTCCTGGAGGTCCTTGTACTTCTGCAGGATGCCCTTGACGCGGATGGCCGTCTCGTAGTGGTCCTGCGCGATGTAGCGCGGGTCCAGGATGCGGGACGTGGAGTCCAGCGGGTCGACGGCCGGGTAGATGCCCTTCTCGGAGATCGGACGGGAGAGCACCGTCGTCGCGTCGAGGTGGGCGAAGGTGGTGGCCGGCGCCGGGTCGGTCAGGTCGTCCGCGGGGACGTAGATCGCCTGCATCGAGGTGATCGAGTGACCGCGGGTCGAGGTGATGCGCTCCTGGAGGAGGCCCATCTCGTCGGCCAGGTTCGGCTGGTAACCCACCGCGGAGGGCATCCGGCCGAGCAGGGTCGACACCTCGGAACCGGCCTGGGTGAACCGGAAGATGTTGTCGATGAAGAGCAGAACGTCCTGCTGCTCCACGTCACGGAAGTACTCCGCCATGGTCAGCGCGGAGAGCGCGACCCGCAGACGGGTGCCCGGCGGCTCGTCCATCTGGCCGAAGACCAGCGCGGTCTTGTCCAGAACGCCCGAGTCGACCATCTCGTGGATGAGGTCGTTGCCCTCACGGGTGCGCTCGCCGACACCGGCGAACACCGACACACCACCGAAGTTCTCGGCGACGCGGTAGATCATCTCCTGGATCAGAACGGTCTTGCCGACACCGGCACCACCGAACAGACCGATCTTGCCACCCGTGACGTACGGGGTGAGCAGGTCGATGACCTTGATGCCGGTCTCGAACATCTCGGTCTTGGACTCGAGGTCCTTGAACTCGGGAGCCTTGCGGTGGATCGGCCAGCGGACCTCGACCTGGGACTCGAACTCGTCCTTGTCGACGTTCAGCACCTCACCGAGGGCGTTGAAGACCTTGCCCTTGGTGATCTGGCCGACCGGGACGGAGATCGCCGAACCGGTGTCGGAGACCTGCGCGCCACGGACCAGGCCGTCGGTCGGCTGCATCGAGATGCCGCGGACCAGGCCGTCGCCGAGGTGCTGGGCGACCTCGAGGGTGAGGATCTTCTTGCCCGAGCCGTCGGGGTTGTCCACCTCGACGTGCAGGGCGTTGAACATGTCCGGAATCGCGTCGACGGGGAACTCCACGTCGACGACCGGGCCGATGACCCGCGCGACGCGGCCCGTCGCCGTGGTCGGCTCAACTGTGGTGGTCATTCTCATTCGCTCCCGCGGCTAGCGTCGGCGAGCGCGTTGGCACCGCCGACGATCTCGCTGATTTCCTGGGTGATCTCGGCCTGACGGGCCGAGTTGGCAAGCCGCGTGAGCGACTTGATGAGCTCTCCCGCATTGTCGGTCGCGCTCTTCATCGCGCGCCGACGAGCGGCGTGCTCCGAGGCGGCCGACTGCAGCAGCGCGTTGTAGATCCGGCTCTCGACGTACCGCGGCAGCAGTGCGTCCAGGACGCCCTCCGCCGACGGCTCGAAGTCGTACAGCGGGAAGATCTCCGCCTTGGCCGGCTTGTCGTCGCTGAGCGTGACCTCGTCCAGCTTCAGCGGCAGCAGCCGGGCGTCCACCGGGGTCTGGGTCAGCATCGACTCGAACTTGGTGGAGACCAGGTGAAGCTCGTCCACGCCGCCCGTCTCGGCCGTGAAGGCCTCGATCAGGTCGACCGCCACGGCCTTCGCGTCGCCGTAGGTCGGCTTGTCGGAGAATCCCGTCCACGAACCGCCGACCTCAAGGTTACGGAAGTTGTAGTACGAGACGCCCTTGCGGCCGACGATGTAGGTCACCACGTCCTTGCCCTCGGCACGCAGCCGCGCGGAGAGCGCGATCGCCTGCTTGATGGCGTTGGTCGAGTAACCGCCGGCCAGGCCGCGGTCCGCCGTGATCAGCAGGACAGCGGCCGTCTTGGCCTGGGGGTTCTCGGTGGTGAGCGGGTGCTTGGCGTTGGACCGGGTGGCCACCGCCGTCACCGCCCTGGTGAGCTCATCGGCGTACGGAGTGGAGGCGGCCACCGCGCGCTGCGCCTTGACGATGCGCGACGCGGAGATCATCTCCATCGCCTTGGTGATCTTCTTCGTCGCGGTGACAGAGCGGATCCGGCGCTTGTAGACCCGAAGCTGTGCTCCCATGGGTCGTTACGTCCTTTCCCTCGTTACCGGACTCAGGCCTGCTCGGACAGGAGCTTGCCGTCGGCCGTGGTGAAGCCCTGCTTGAAGGCGTTGATCGCCTCGGTCAGCGCGTCGATGGTGCCGTCCTCGAGCTTCGAGGTCTCGACGATGCCGGCCAGCAGGTCCTTCTTCTCGATCCGCAGGTGGTCCAGGAACTCGCGCTCGAAGCGGCGGATGTCCGCGACCGGGACGTCGTCCAGCTTGCCGGTGGTGCCGGCCCAGATGGAGACGACCTGCTCCTCGACCGGGAACGGCTGGTACTGGCCCTGCTTGAGCAGCTCGACCATGCGCGCACCGCGCTCCAGCTGGGCCTTGGAGGCCGGGTCCAGGTCGGAACCGAAGGCGGCGAACGCCTCCAGCTCGCGGTACTGGGCCAGGTCCAGGCGCAGGCGGCCGGCGACCGACTTCATGGCCTTGATCTGGGCCGAGCCACCGACGCGGGAGACCGAGATACCGACGTTCACGGCCGGGCGGATGCCGGCGTTGAACAGGTCGGACTCCAGGAAGCACTGGCCGTCGGTGATGGAGATGACGTTGGTCGGGATGTACGCCGAGACGTCGTTCGCCTTGGTCTCGATGATCGGCAGACCGGTCATCGAACCCGCGCCCAGCTCGTCGGAGAGCTTCGCGCAGCGCTCCAGCAGGCGGGAGTGCAGGTAGAAGACGTCGCCCGGGTAGGCCTCGCGGCCCGGCGGACGGCGGAGCAGCAGCGACACGGAGCGGTACGCCTCGGCCTGCTTCGACAGGTCGTCGAAGATGATGAGGACGTGCTTGCCGTCGTACATCCACTCCTGGCCGATGGCCGAGCCGGTGTACGGGGCGAGGTACTTGAAGCCGGCCGGGTCGGAGGCGGGAGCAGCCACGATGGTGGTGTACTCCAGCGCGCCGGCGTCCTCCAGGGCGCCGCGCACGGACGCGATGGTGGAGCCCTTCTGGCCGATGGCGACGTAGATGCAGCGGACCTGCTTCTTCGGGTCGCCCGAGCGCCAGTTGTCGCGCTGGTTGATGATCGTGTCGATCGCCACCGCGGTCTTGCCGGTCTGGCGGTCGCCGATGATCAGCTGACGCTGGCCGCGGCCGATCGGGGTCATCGCGTCGATGGCCTTGATGCCGGTCTGCATCGGCTCGTGCACCGACTTGCGGACCATGACGCCCGGCGCCTGCAGCTCCAGGGCGCGGCGGCCGCTGGAGGCGATGTCGCCCAGACCGTCGATCGGGTTGCCCAGCGGGTCCACGACGCGGCCGAGGTAGCCCTCGCCGACCGGCACGGAGAGGACCTCGCCGGTGCGGTGCACCGTCTGACCCTCCTCGATGCCCGAGAACTCACCGAGGATGACGACACCGATCTCGCGGGTGTCGAGGTTCAGCGCGAGGCCGAGGGTGCCGTCCTCGAACTTCAGCAGCTCGTTGGCCATGACCGAGGGAAGGCCCTCGACCTTGGCAATACCGTCCATGGCCTCGGTGACCGTACCGACCTCTTCACGCGAGGCGGCGTCCGGCTGGTACGACTGGACAAAGTCGGCCAGCGCGTCCCGGATCTCCTCCGGACGGATCGTAAGCTCCGCCATCAGGCTTCCCTGCTCTCCTAGTTTGCGATCCTCGGCCCGCCATTGAGGGCCGCAAGTACTCGACTCTCGGCCGGGTCAGGTGAACCGGCCGTACGTTTTGCCGGCCCACCCCGAGTGGAACCGACGCCCGACCGAGGGTCGGATGGTGCGTGGTGTGATCAGCCTTCGAGGGCCTGGCGAGCGCCTTCGAGGCGGCTCGACACGGTGCCGTCGATGATCTCGTCACCGATCTGCACCCGCACACCGCCAAGGACCTGGGGGTCGATGTCGATGTTCAGGTGCACCTGGCGGCCGTACAGCCCGGCCAGCGAAGCGGCGAGCCGCTCCTTCTGGGCGTCCGACAGCGGAACCGCGGTGGTGACCAGGGCCACCACCCGGCCGCGACGGGCCGCGGCGAGCTTGGAGTAGGTCTCCAGACCCTGCTCAAGGCTACGTCCACGCGGGTGGGTGACCAGGGCGGTGACCAGCCGGACGGTGCCCGGGTTGGCCCGGCCGCCGAGCAGCTTCTTGATCAGCTCCGCCTTGGCGGCGGTACCGGCCTTCGGCTCGGTGAGCGCCGAGCGCAGCTCGTGCGACCCGCTGACGACCCGGCCGAACCGGAACAGCTCGTCCTCGAGGTCGTCGAGCACGCCGGCCCGGTCGGCGGCGATGATCTCGGCCAGCGCCGAGAGCTCCTCCACCGAGTCGACCAGGTCACGGGCGCCCGACCAGCGGGAGCGGACCAGGCCGGAGACCAGGTCCACGGCCTCGCCGGAGACCTGCCCGGAGAGCAGCGAGCCGGCCAGCTGGGCCTTGTCCTGACCGGACCGCGAGGGGTCGGTCAGCACGCGGCGCAGCGACACCTCGCGGTCCAGCAGGACCGTGACGGCGGCGAGCTCCTCGGCGAGCTTGGCCGCGTCCACCGAAGTGTTGTCGGTCAGGCTCTGCAGGTTCTCCCGGCCGGCGGCCAGGGCCTCACGGCTGGCGCCGATCACTTGGCGCCCGCCGAGGCAGCGGCCTTGCTCTCCAGGTCGGCCAGGAAGCGGTCGATGACGCCGCTCTGGCGGGCGCTGTCCTCCAGGGACTCACCGACGATGCGGGAGGCCAGCTGGGAGGCCAGCGAACCGACGTCCTGACGCAGCGCGGCGGTGGCCTGCTTCTTGTCGGCCTCGATCTGGGCGTGACCGGCAGCGACGATGGCCTCGCGCTGACGCTGGCCCTCGGCGCGCATCTCGGTGATCAGGGCCGCGCCCTGCTCGCGAGCGTGCTCGGTGATCCGGGCGGCCTCGTGACGCGCCTCGGCGAGCTCGGCGCGGTACTGCTCCAGCAGGGCCTGGGCCTCGGCCTGCGCGGCCTGGGCCCGCTCCATGCCGCCCTCGATGGCGTCACGGCGCTCCGTCAGCACCTTCTCGATGCTGGGGAGGAGCTTCTTGCCGAGAAGACCGAAGACGATGAAGAAGCAGAGCAGGCCGATGATGACCTCGGGCCATGCGGGGAGGAGCGGGTTCATCTGCTCCTCGGCCGCAAGGGCGAAACCGGGGTTCATATCAGAACCTTTCGTCGAAAAGGGCTACCGGTGCGCCGGACTTACTTGCCGTAGACGAACGGCATGACGATGCCGATCAGCGCGAGCGCCTCGGTCAGCGCGAAGCCGATGAACATGTTGGAGCGGATCAGGCCGGCAGCCTCGGGCTGGCGGGCCATGGCCTGCACACCGTTGCCGAAGATCAGACCGACACCGATGCCGGGGCCGATCGCGGCGAGGCCGTAGCCGATGGAAGCGACGGAACCGGAAACCTCAGCGAGAGCGGACATCTCTGCTAATCCTTTGCGGGATGGAGTACCGGTGGGTGTTGGCCACCGGGAGTTCTGGGCGCAGCCGGGAGGCTGCGGGGCTCAGTGCGCCTCTTCGAGGGCACCGGCGATGTAGCTGCTCGCCAGCATCACGAAGATGTAGGCCTGCAGGAACTGGACCAGCAGCTCGAAGGCGGTGAGGGCGACGGCGACCACGAAGGAGACCGAGCCGTACAGCGCACCGATGCTCGGGCTGAGCAGGTACCAGGAGGCGACCGAGAACACCACGATCAGCAGGTGGCCGGCGAACATGTTCGCGAAGGCTCGGACCGCGAGGGTGAACGGGCGCACGAAGATGTTCGAGAAGAACTCGATCGGCACCAGGATGAACATGACCCAGCCGGGGATGCCCGACGGCCAGCAGAGGTTCTTCAGACCGCCGACGAAGCCGTGCTTCTTGAAGGTCAGCGTCATGTAGGTGACCCACACGATCGCCGCGAGCCCGACCGGGAAGGCGATCTTCGACATCACCGGGAACTGGGCGAACGGGATGATGGACATGATGTTCATGATCCACACGAAGAAGAACATCGAGACCAGCATCGGGACGTACTTCTCGCCCTTCTTGCCGATCGTCTCCAGCACGATGCTGCGCTTGACGAAGTCGTAGCCGATCTCGCCGACCAGCTGCAGCTTGCCGGGGAGGAGCTTCGGCTTCGCGAAGGCCGCCCAGAAGAAGCCGACCACCAGCAGGGCGCAGATCATCGACAGCAGCATCGGCTTGTTGAAGTCGATGCCGCCGACGGTGAAGATCGGCTTGAAGTCGAACTCGTTCAGGCCAGGGGCGGGGAAGCCGCAGCCGGAGTTCAGGTGGCATCCGGCCTCAGAGGCAAGCTGCCTTACGTCAGCACCCACCACAGACTCCTTCGTCATGACGCATGGTTACGGCAACCTCGGTGTGTCGGCGTGGCCTGCGGCCACGGAGCGGCACTGGAACTTGATGGAAATCTCGCTGACCCCAGGCGGCCTCGTACACAGCCGCGGAATCTTCGAAGACCTGTCGGAATCGGGGGGCGATGCGTCCGAGCGGTATGCCTTCACCGCTTGGAGGGACCAGGCCGCATCCCGTACTCCGTTGTTGCGACGGACGATAGCAGTCCGTCAGGAGGGCATAAACACCGCCCCCCTCGCGCGAGGGACAGCCGGCAGCCGTCACTGTTGACGCTCCGACTTGGAGTCCTTGCGTTCGGACTCACCGGTGTGCACGTAGTACAACTTCGCCTTCATGGCACCGCGCACCTGGAAGCCCGTCCAGATCAGAGCGCAGCCGAGCAGCGTGAAACCGAAGACTTTGGTGTCGAAGAGTGAGGTGTTCTTGAACACCGCGAGAACAATCCCGACCAGCAGGATCTGCGTGGTGTAGACCGCGAGCGCGGCCGCCATCAGGAGCTGGGGATTGTTCCTGGTCAGCCGGTCGAGAGCGACCTGGCCGAAGCTGAAGAAGGCCATCACCAGCAGCGTCGCGAACAGTGCGCCGAGCAGGCCCTTGACCCCCACGAGCGCGGTGGAGATCGCGATGGCGAGCACTCCGGCGACCGCAGTGGGGATTGCGGCGCCACGGAGGATCCGGGCGTCGTGGGACGGCATGTCGGCAGCTCCGGCGGCATGTCGGTGTGACGGGGGACGGGCACAGGGGTGCGGCGGTGACACCGCGCCGAGAACCTCGGCCGTGGGACGGCCGCTCGGCGGCCGAACCCGTCGAGGGAGACCGACCGGGGACGGAAGTCCTCCACCTGTCAGGTCTTTCGGCGTGTTCTCGGTACTCGTGAACGGTATCACAAACTATTTGATTAGAGCTTTACCATGAACGTGTGGTACCTGTCACACCGATGGCCCAAGCGTGCCGCCGTACGGGTGCGGCCACTTGACGGAACGTCAGCCGTTCCGCTCGGCGTGCGAGCCCACCGCGGTGGCCCCGGTGCCCAGCCGGCCGAGCAGCTCCTGGTCGTCCGCGGAGAGCTCCGCCGCCGCCCGGGCCGCGGGCCCGACCGCCGACCGGTGCTCCGGCGCCTCGGCCGCCGCCCCCGCCACGGCTCCGGCCGCCTCGGGCTCCTTGCGGTAGCGCGGCGGCACGAAGGCCTGCACGGCCCGGGGCGCGTGCGGGCGGAACCGCGGCATCAGCAGCACCACCAGGCCCACCAGGCAGAGCCCGGCGAGCGCCAGGACCACGGTGCGCCCGGTGTTGGTGACCGAGAAGGCGACCGTGCCGAAGGCGATCAGCGCGGCCCAGAAGTACATGATCAGGACGGCCCGGCTGTGCGAGTGGCCGACCTCCAGCAGGCGGTGGTGCAGGTGCTGCTTGTCCGCCGCGAACGGCGACTTGCCGGCCCAGGTGCGGCGGACCACGGCCAGCAGCAGGTCGGCCAGCGGCAGCGCGATCACGGTCAGCGGCAGCAGCAGCGGGATGTAGGTCGGCACCAGGGCGTGCACGGTGGCGGTCTGCGAACCGGTCTGGTCGGTGACCAGGTCCGGGTCGACCCGGCCGGTGATCGAGATCGCGGCGACCGCGAGCATCAGGCCGAGCATCATCGAGCCGGAGTCGCCCATGAAGATCCGCGCCGGGTGCAGGTTGTGCGGCAGGAAGCCCAGGCACATGCCGATCAGCACCGCGCTGAACAGCACGGCGGGGGCGGCGTCGTTGATCCCGTAGCCGTACCAGAGCCGGTAGGAGTAGAGGAAGAACGCGCCGGCCGCGATGCAGACCATGCCGGCGGCCAGGCCGTCCAGGCCGTCGATGAAGTTCACCGCGTTGACCATCACCACCACCAGGGTGACCGAGATGATCATGCCCTGGGTCGGGGTCACCGCGACCGGGCCGACCCCGGGCACCGGGATGGAGATCACCGTGATGCCCTGCCAGACCATCACACCGGCCGCGATCATCTGACCGCCCAGCTTGACCAGCGCGTCCACGCCCCACTTGTCGTCCAGCACGCCGAGGATCCACATGATCCCGGCCCCGGAGAGCAGCGCCTTGGTGTCCTCGCTCTGGATGAACAGGCGACCCAGGTGGGTCAGTTGCGCGGCCACCAGCAGGCCCGCGCACAGCCCGCCGAACATCGCGATGCCCCCCAGCCGGGGAGTCGGCTCGCGGTGCACGTCCCGGGCCCGGACCGGCGGCATGGCGCCCGCCAGGATGGCGAACTTCCGCACCGGACTGGTCAGCAGGTAGGTCACGGCCGCCGTCACGAACAGGACCAGCAGATACTCACGCACCACTGGCCTCCTGGTTCACGGCTCGACGATTGAGTACGGAGCGTACTCCGCCGCCCGGCCGGGGCGTGCTGGATCGGGGTTCGAGGTGCGTCGCCACGGTGCACACCTTATTGAGTCGGACGCGCCGGGCGTGCATCGCGGTTCGCCTTGGCCGGCACCGGAATCCCCCGAGCCGCTACCGGCGGCCCGCGAAGGCGCGCGCCAGCTCCTGGACCCGGCCGCGGATCCGGGCGTCCGGGCCGTCCGCGAGCACCCGTCCGATCAGTGCCCCGACCTCGGCCAGCTCGGCCGGCCCCATCCCCTGCGCGGCCACCGCGCCGGTGCCCAGCCGGATGCCGGAGGCCTCGGACGGGGGCGCCGGGTCGAACGGCAGGGCGCACTTGCCGAGCATCAGGCCGGCCCCGGCGCACCGCCGCTCCGCCTCCGCGCCGGACAGCCCGAAGCCGCTGATGTCGACGGTGACCAGGTGGGTGTCGGTCCCGCCGGTCAGCGGCCGGGCGCCGGCCTCGGTCAGCGCCTGTGCCAGGGCGCGCGCACCGTCCACCGCGCGCTGGATGTAGGTGGCGAACTCCGGCGTGCCCGCCTCCAGCAGGGCGACCGCCTTGCCGGCCACCTCGTTCATCGCCGCCCCGCCCTGGGTGAACGGGAAGACCGCCCGGTCGATCCGGTCGGCCAGCTCCGAGGTGCACAGCAGCAGGCCGCCGCGCGGTCCGCGGAGCAGTTTGTGGGTGGCCGCCACGGTGACGTCCGCGTACGGCACCGGGGAGGGCGCCGCGCCCGCCGCCACCAGGCCGATGGTCTGCGCGGCCGAGGCCACCAGGTAGGCGCCGACCTCGTCGGCGACCTCCCGGAAGCCGGCCCAGTCCAGGTGCCGCGGGTGCGAGATGCCCCCGGCGATGATGGCCTTCGGCCGGTGCGTCCGGGCCAGCTCGCGCACCTGGTCCAGATCGACGGTGCCGTCCTGCTCGCGGACCCCGTAGCCGACGAAGTCGAACCACCGGCCGGAGAAGTTGGCCCGGGAGCCGGCGCTCAGGTGCCCGCCGTGCTGCAGCGACATCGCCAGCACCGCGTCGCCCGGCCGCAGCAGCGCGGCGTAGGCCGCCAGCATCGCCGAAGTGGCGGATCGCGGCTGCACGTTGGCGTGCGGGGCACCGAACAGCGCGCGGGCCCGGTCCACCGCCAGCAGCTCGACGGTGTCGGCCGGCGCGCAGCCGGTGTGGTGCCGGTGGCCGGGGTAGCCCTCGGCGTACTTGTCGATCAGCGGGCCGCCCAGCGCCGCCAGCACGGCCGGGCTGGTGAGGTTCTCGCCGGCCAGCAGCTGGAGGCTGTCGGCCCGGCGCTCGCTCTCGGCCGACAGCAGGTCGGCGACCAGCGGATCGGCCTGCCGCAGGGCCTGGGCGGCCTCCCAGTGGGTGCGGGTCTCGGTGGAGCCGTGCACGGTGTCGGTGACGGTCATGGCGGCGCTCCCGGGCAGCGGCGGGCGAGGTGCTTCCAGGGTAGGACGGCGCCGCCGCCCGGGCCCGCCCGCGCGCGCCGGGTACACCCGTCAGGGCGGGAGCACATCCTGAGCACCCGACAGACACACATGGCCCACAGCACCTCCCGGAGTCCTCCCCATACACCGGGTGTGGCCCCGCAGAGACCCCTCAGCGGCCCCACGGCGACCTCGCAGTGGCCGCGCGACGCCCCGGAGCGCGGGGCTCAGTGCGCGCCGGGCACGCCGGTCAGCGCCGTCACCACCGGGTCGAGGGCGTCGAATATCTCCTCGCCGCAGTTGCGGAACATCCCGATCGGCGCCCCGTACGGGTCGTTCACCTCGTCGAACTCCGGCGAGGCCGCCAGCAGCCAGCCGCGCAGCGCCGCCGCCGAGCGGACCAGCGCCCGGGCCCGGTCGGTCAGCCGGGAGCCGTCGCCCTGGTACGGCAGGGTGCCCGGGTCGACCCGGCGGACCAGCCGGGTGAACTCCTTGAGCGTGAAGGTCCGCAGCCCGGCCGAGTGCCCCATCGAGATCACCTGCGCCCGGTGGTCGAGGGTCGCGGTGAGCACCAGGTCGGCGTCGATGACGTGCTCGTCCAGCAGCTCGCGCCCGGCGAAGCCGGCGCTGTCGGCGCCGTACTCGTCGAGCACGGTGGCCGCGTGCGCCTCCATGGGCGCGCCCTCATGACCCCAGGTGCCCGCGCTCTCCACCACGATCCGCCCGGCGGCGGCGGGGCCGAGCCGGGTGACCAGTTCCAGCCGGGTGAGCCGCTCGGCGATCGGCGAGCGGCAGATGTTGCCGGTGCAGACGAACAGGATCCGGAACGAGTCGAGCGGGCGCGGCACCACGGCCAGTGCGGAGGGTATGCCGGGGTCGGCGCCGTGCAGCGAGGCGGCGGCCGTCAACTGCCGGCCTCCAGGTCCGGGACGACCTCCCTCAGCTGCTCGACGCTGATCGCGCCCGCCCGCAGCACCACCGGCACCTTCCCGGTGACGTCGACGATGGTGGAGCCCGTCGCGTGGTCGGCCTGGCCGCCGTCGAGGTAGACCGAGATGGCGTCGCCGAGCTGGGCCTCGGCCTCGTCGCAGGTGGCCGGCGAAGGGCCGCCGGTCCGGTTGGCGCTGGAGACGGCGAGCGGGCCGGTGGCGTTCAGCAGCTCGATGGCGACCGGGTGCAGCGGCATCCGGACGGCGACGGTGCCCCGGGTCTCGCCCAGGTCCCAGCGCAGCGAGGGCTGGTGCCGGGCGACCAGGGTCAGACCACCCGGCCAGAACGCGTCCACCAGCTCCCAGGCCTGCTCGGAGAAGTCGGTGACCAGCCCGTGCAGGGTGGTCGGCGAGCCGACCAGCACCGGCGAGGGCATGTTCCGGCCACGGCCCTTGGCGGCGAGCAGCGCGCCCACCGCGTCCGGCGAGAAGGCGTCCGCCCCGACCCCGTACAGGGTGTCGGTCGGCAGCACCACGAGCTCGCCGCGGCGGATCGCCGAGGCGGCCTCACGCAGACCGGTGGCGCGGTCCCCTGCATCGGCGCAGTCATAACGGCGGCTCATCGGTGCGGTCCCCTTCCGAGATGGCTCAAGCTGAGATGTGCGCTGCGGTACGCGGCGGCGCGCCGCGCGCGGTGCTGCGCTGCCCGATCGTTCACAACGACGCCCTGCGGGCTGTCGTGCAGTACCCGACCGTTCACAACGACGCCCTGCGGGCTGTCGTGCAGTACCCGATCGTTCACAACGACGCCCTGCGGGCTGTCGTGCAGTACCCGACCGTTCACAACGACGCCCTGCGGGCTGTCGTGAACCTGGGCCGGTGGTTCAGGTCGCGGTGGTCGGCGGCGTCGGTCCAGCCGCTCTCCTCCTTGAAGATCCACGGCACCTGACCGCCCTGGGTGTCGGCGTGCTCGATCACCACCGCGCCGCCCGGGCGCAGCAGGCGGGCCGCGACGCGTTCGATGCCGCGGATGGTGTCCAGGCCGTCCTCGCCGGAGAACAGGGACATCTGCGGGTCGTGGTCGCGGGCCTCGGGCGCCACGTACTCCCACTCGGTGAGCGGGATGTACGGCGGGTTGCTGATCACCAGGTCGAAGCGGCCGTCCCAGCCGCGGTCGCCCTCGAAGGCGCGGGTGGCGTCACCGGCGTGCAGGGTGATCCTGGCCCGGTCCGGGCTGGCCGCGATGTTGCGCCGGGTGTACTCCAGGGCGCCCTCGTCCAGCTCGAAGGCGTGCACGGTGGAGCGCGGCAGTTCCTGGGCCAGCGCCAGCGCGATCGCGCCCGAGCCGCTGCACAGGTCGACCACCAGCGGTTCGGCGACGTCCATGTCCCGCACCGCGTCTATGGCCCACTCCACCACGCTCTCGGTCTCCGGCCGCGGCACGAAGACCCCGGGGCCGACCTCCAGCTCCAGGTAGCGGAAGAACGCCCGCCCGGTGATGTGCTGGAGCGGCTCACGCGCCTCGCGGCGGGACACCGCCTCCCAGTAGCGGGCGTCGAAGTCGCCGTCCGGCACGGTGTGCAGCTGGCTGCGCTTGACGTTGTGGATGTACGCCGCCAGCTCCTCCGCGTCGAAGCGCGGCGACGGCACGCCGGCCGCGGCCAACCGCTGGGTGGCCTGGGCCACCTCGGCGAGCAGCAGGTTCATCCGTACACACCCCTGACTCGTGGGCTTGGGCTGGTGCTCAGTTCTCCTGCGCGGCGGCCAGCTTGGCCGCCGCGTCGGCGTCCACGCAGGACTGGATGACCGCGTTCAGGTCACCGTCCAGGACCTGGTCCAGGTTGTAGGACTTGAAGCCGGTCCGGTGGTCCGAGAGGCGGTTCTCCGGGTAGTTGTAGGTCCGGATCCGCTCCGAGCGGTCCACCGTGCGGACCTGGCTGCGGCGCGCGTCCGAGGCCTCCTGCTCGGCGGCCTCCTGCGCTGCGGCCAGCAGCCGCGAACGCAGGATGCGCATCGCCTGCTCCTTGTTCTGCAGCTGGCTCTTCTCGTTCTGGCAGGACGCCACGATACCGGTCGGCAGGTGGGTGATCCGGACCGCGGAGTCGGTGGTGTTCACCGACTGGCCGCCGGGGCCGGACGAGCGGTAGACGTCGATCCGCAGGTCGTTCGCGTGGATCTCCACCTCGACCTCCTCGGCCTCGGGGGTGACCAGCACGCCCGCCGCGGAGGTGTGGATCCGGCCCTGCGACTCGGTGGCCGGCACCCGCTGCACGCGGTGCACGCCGCCCTCGTACTTCAGCCGGGCCCAGACGCCCTGGCCGGGCTCGGTGGTGCCACGGGTCTTCACGGCGACCGAGACGTCCTTGTAGCCGCCGAGGTCGGACTCGTTGGCATCGATCAGCTCGGTCTTCCAGCCCACCCGCTCGGCGAAGCGCAGGTACATCCGCAGCAGGTCGCCGGCGAACAGCGCGGACTCCTCGCCGCCCTCGCCCGCCTTGACCTCCAGGATGACGTCCTTGTCGTCGTTGGGGTCACGCGGCACCAGCAGCAGCCGCAGCTCCTCGGTCAGCTCGTCCCGGCGGGCCTCGGAGGACTTCACCTCGGCGATGAAGTCCGGGTCCTCGGTGGCCAGCTCACGGGCGGCCTCGATGTCCTCGCCGGCGGCGCGCCAGGCGCGGTACGCGACGGTGATCGGGGTGAGCTCGGCGTAGCGCTTGGCGAGCTTGCGGGCGTTGGCCTGGTCGGCGTGGACCGACGGATCGGCCAGCCGCGTCTCGAGGTCGGCGTGCTCGGTGAGGAGCTCTTCGACTGCCTCGAACATGGGGTGGGCCTACTTCCCGTGGGAGCTGGTGGTGCGGGGCGAGAAAGGTGCGCGAGGAGACGCGAACGGCGCCGGCCCCAGCCTCCCCACCGTACGACGGGGACGCTGGAGACCGGCGCCGAGAAGCGCTAGGCCTGGGTGGTGCTGTGCTTCTTGCCGAAGCGGGCCTCGAAGCGGGCCACGCGGCCACCGGTGTCGAGGATCTTCTGCTTGCCCGTGTAGAACGGGTGGCACTGCGAGCAGACCTCGGCGCGGATCTCGCCACTGGTCTCGGTCGAGCGGGTCGTGAACTCGGCGCCGCAGGTGCAGGTCACCTTGGTGAGCACGTACTCGGGGTGAACGTTGGGCTTCAAGGGATTCTCCTAGGTTTCGGGAGGGCACCGGGTCGGCAGCCTGGAGCTGCACGTGAACCGGGACCGACGGACCAGTGTGCCAGCACTGACCGCATCTTCCCAAACCGGGTACATTTCCCGGTTATTCCGGGGCTAGCCGCCGGCCCGACGGGTGCCGGCCGTGGCCGTGGGGGCCGCGGGGGTGGGCGTGGGGGCCGCGGGAGTGGGCGTGCCCGCGGCCGTGGGGCGCGTGGTAGGGCGCGTGGTGGGGCTCTGCGCGGGGTTGGCGGGCTGCGAGCCGGTGACGGACTCCGGGACGGGCCGGTCGGCCTTCAGGGCCGTCCACAGCTGATCCGCCTCGGGGTGCCTGGGCACCACCCGGTTGGGGTCGGCGGGTGCGGTGGCGACCGGCAGGGTGACCATCGTCATCTGGTCCGGCCCGATCCCCTTCAGGGTGTCGACCAGGCCGACCAGGGAGTTGACCGAGCCCAGGTCGGAGTCGGTGGTGACACTGCGGGTGAGCTTGTCCGCGGTGGCCCAGAGCTTGGCCGGATTGGTGGTAAGCCCCGCCCCGTCCACCTGCTTCATGATCGCCTTGACCATCTGCTTCTGCAGCTCGATCCGGCCGAGGTCGCTGCCGTCCCCCACCCCGTGCCTGGTCCGGACGAAGGCGAGCGCCTGGTCCCCGTCCAGGTGGCTGGTGCCGGCCGGCAGCTTCAGCCCACTGTCCTGGTCGGTGATGGCCACCGAGGTGGTCACGGTGACCCCGCCGATGGTGTCTATCAGGTCCGCGAAGCCGGCGAAGTCGATCTGGACGAAGTGGTCCATCCGCATCCCGGTGAGCTGCTCGGTGGTCTTCACGGCGCAGACCGGGCCGCCGACCTCGAAGGCCGAGTTGAACATCGCGCTGCGGGCGGCCGGCACCGCCTTGCCGTCCGGCGCCGTGCAGGCCGGCCGGGCGACCAGGGTGTCCCGGGGGATGCTCACCACCGCGGCGTGGGTGTGGGCCTGGTCGATGTGCACCACCATCGCGGTGTCCGAACGGGCCGTCCCCTCGACGGCGCCGCCGGCCAGCGCTCCGTTGGCACCGCCGCGCGAGTCGGAACCGAGCACCAGCAGGTTGAACGAGCCGTCGGTGGCGGCCGGCGGCCGGGCCTGGCCCAGCTGGCCGTCGATGTCGACGCTGTGGATGTTCCCGTTCAGCTTCAGGTAGGCGTATCCACCCGCCCCGGCCGCGACCAGCACCAGGGCGCACGCGGCGATCACGAGGTTGCGGGTCAGCCGGCGGCGGGGGGAGCCCTGCGGGGCCTTGCGGTGGGTCCCGCTCTGCGAGCGGCGGAAGCGTGGCCGCCTGGGCTCGTCCTTCGGTGCGGCCATCTCGCCTCCTCGTCGCTCGCAGCGACCTCGGTCGGGCATGCCGTGCTGGCCGGTATGACCGACATTTCGAGGATAAGCGCATCGAATGACCTTTAGTCCCTTTTGGGGCCCTCCCCCGCCCTTTCTCAGACACTCCTCACCGAGGGCCGGCAGCGCCCGGACAAGCCGAGGGCCCCGGACCGCAGTGCGGTCCGGGGCCCGGTCGGCCGTTCCTCGGGTCAGTCGCCGGAACCAGGGGTGGTCTTGGCGATCTGCATCAGGAACTCGGCGTTGCTCTTGGTCTGCTTCATCTTGTCCAGGAGCAGCTCGATGGCCTGCTGCGAGTCGAGCGCGTGCAGCACCCGGCGGAGCTTCCAGGTGATCGCGAGCTCGTCGTTGCCGAGCAGGATCTCCTCCTTGCGGGTGCTGGACGCGTCGACGTCCACCGCGGGGAAGATCCGCTTGTCGGAGAGCTTGCGGTCGAGCTTGAGCTCCATGTTGCCGGTGCCCTTGAACTCCTCGAAGACCACCTCGTCGGCCCGGGAGCCGGTCTCCACCAGCGCGGTGGCGAGGATGGTCAGCGAGCCGCCGTTCTCGATGTTGCGCGCGGCACCGAAGAACTTCTTCGGCGGGTAGAGCGCGGTCGAGTCGACACCACCGGACAGGATGCGGCCGGAGGCCGGCGCCGCCAGGTTGTAGGCACGGCCCAGGCGGGTGATCGAGTCGAGCAGGATCACCACGTCGTGGCCCAGCTCCACCAGGCGCTTGGCGCGCTCGATGGCCAGCTCCGCGACCACGGTGTGGTCCTCGGCCGGGCGGTCGAAGGTCGAGGAGATGACCTCGCCCTTCACCGACCGCTGCATGTCGGTGACCTCTTCCGGACGCTCGTCGACCAGGACGACCATCAGGTGGCACTCGGGGTTGTTGTGGGTGATCGCGTTGGCGATCGCCTGCATGATCATGGTCTTGCCGGTCTTCGGCGGGGCCACGATCAGACCGCGCTGGCCCTTGCCGATCGGCGACACGAGGTCGATGATGCGGGTGGTCAGCACGCCCGGGTCGGTCTCCAGGCGCAGGCGCTCCTGCGGGTACAGCGGGGTCAGCTTGCCGAACTCGGGGCGGCCGCGGCCGCTGTCCGGGTCCATGCCGTTGACGGAGTCCAGGCGCACCAGGGCGTTGAACTTCTCGCGGCGCTCGCCGTCCTTGGGCTGGCGCACCGCGCCGGTGATGGCGTCGCCCTTGCGCAGGCCGTGCTTGCGCACCTGGGCGAGCGAGACGTAGACGTCGTTGGAGCCCGGCAGGTAGCCGGAGGTCCGGACGAAGGCGTAGTTGTCGAGGATGTCGAGGATGCCCGCGACCGGGATCAGGACATCGTCGTCGCCGACCACCGGCTCCGGGGCACCGGTGCCCTCGAAGCCCTCACGGCGACGGCCACGGCGGTCGCGGTAGCGGCCGCGACGGCCACGACGGCCGTCACCGAACTCGTCGTCGTCGTAACCGCCGGCCTGCTGCTGCTGCCCGGCCGGCTGGCTCTGGCGCGGGGCCTGGCCGCCGTCCTGCGCGCCGCCCTGCTGGCCGCCCTGGCGCTCGCTGCGCTCGGGCCGCTCGGTGCTGCGGTCGCGCTCGCGGCGGTTGCGGCGGTCCCGGCGGGACTCGCGGGAGTCGCCGTCCTGGGCCTCGGTGGTCTCCGGACGCTCGGCCCCGCCCTCACGGCGGTCCCGGCGGTCGCGGCGGTCGCGGCGCTCGGTGCGGGCCTCGCCCTCGAAGCCGCGCTGCTCGGTCCTGGTCTCGGCCTTGGCCTCGGCGACCACGGCACCGGCCTGCTCGGCGGCGACGGCGTCCGCGGTGGGGGCACCGGCGGCCGAGGTGGCCCGGCGACGGGTGCGCTCGGTGCGGGCGGGCGCGGTGGTCTCGGCGGCGGCCTGGACCGGGATGTCGATCTGCGGCTGGGCCTCGACGGCCGGAGCGGCGGCGGCGCGGGTGCGCCGGGCCGGCTTCTCCTCGACCGCGGCAGCCTCGGCCGGGGCCTCGTCGGCGACCGGGGCGGCGGCCTTGGCGGCCTTCTTGGCGGCGGCCGGCGCGGGTGCGGCGGCGGAGCCGGCGAGCAGCGGGTCGCCGCCGCTCTTGTCCTTGATGGCCTCGATCAGCTGGCTCTTGCGCATGCGTCCGGTACCGCTGATTCCGAGAGTCGAGGCGAGCTTCTGAAGCTCGGCCAGGACCAGGCCGTCCAGGCCCGCGGCAGCGCTACGACGGCGCCGTGCCGGGGCCGCGGGGGCGGCGGCTGCGTCCGACGCCTCGGCGTCCGGGCGCGCGCCCATCAGATCGGTGGTGTCGCTCACTAAGGGTCCTTCCCTGGAGCGGACGTCGGCCTGTCTGGCTCGGCGACCGGTTGTGCTGTCCTGACCAACGTCTGTTCGCGCTGGTCCGAGGCGGGATTCCCCCGAACGGCTGATCCGATCGGGAGAACTGCGAAGTGCGGTGCACTGTGGTGCGAAGTGGCGCGTACGGCCGGGCTCTGTTGCCGACCTTGCTGCCTGCGATACCCGGGCCCCCGTCGCGTTCCGGCACCCAGGGCGCTGCCCGTCCGGGCCTCAGTCTGGAGGCTGCGGGTGGGAGTCAGGTGCCTTCACGGCTTCGGGATGCGCCGCAGACGCGCAGGCAGGCTGCGTACGCGCTGTGGTGGGCTCCCGGAGAATCGTGGTCCCGCGCTTCCGCAGCTCACCCGATACGGCTGTCGGGCCGTGCAGGCGGGATGTCGGGATCGGGACGCAACGCACCGCGCCCCGGAGGGCACCTGGTGCAGCATTGAGGTTAACACTACCGACCCCCTGACACATTCCCCAGCCCTGTCCTTGTCAATCGTGTCCGTCCGGCGAATCCGGGCGGATACGTATTGGCTGCTCAGCCCGGCGTGCGCCCCGCGCGCCGTCACATCTCCAGCGGCAGGACGCGGGCTCCGGCGCGGTCGAGCTCCAGCCGGTGCGCGGCGAAGCCCGGGCCGGCGAAGTGCAGCACCTTGTCGGCGCCCGCCTCGTCGGTCAGCGCCAGCACGGTCGGGCCGGCGCCCGAGATGACGGCCGGGAAGCCCTCGTTGCGCAGGGTGGCCACCAGGGCGGCGCTGTCCGGCATCGCCGAGGCCCGGTAGTCCTGGTGCAGGCGGTCCTCGGTGGCGGTCAGCAGCAGCTCGGGGCGCCGGGTGAGCGCCTCGACCAGCAGCGCCGCCCGGCCCGCGTTGACGGCGGCGTCGGCCAGCGGCACGGTCCTGGGCAGCAGTCCCCGCGCGGTCTCGGTGAGCACCTCGGTGGAGGGCACGAAGACGATCGGCACGACCTGGGTGGAGGGCTCCAGCACGATGGTCCGGGCGCCGTCCTCCTCCGTCCAGGCCACGGTGAAGTTGCCGCGCAGGCAGGCGGCGACGTTGTCGGGGTGGCCCTCCAGCTCCGAGGCGAGGACCAGCAGAGCGTCGTCGTCCAGCAGGTTCTGGCCGCCGATGGTGACGGCGCGGGCGGCCACCAGGCCGGCGCAGATGGCTGCCGACGAGGAACCGAGGCCCCGGCCGTGCGGTATCCGGTTGGCACAGACCACCTCCAGGCCGCGCGGCTGGCCGCCGAGGCGGTCGAAGGCGGCACGCAGGGAGCGGACCACCAGGTGGCGCTCGTCCCGGGCCAGGTTCTCCGCACCCTCACCGGCGATGTCGACGGTGAGTCCGGAGTCGGCGACCCGGACGACGACGTCGTCGTAGAGGCCCAGGGCGAGTCCGAAGGCGTCGAAGCCCGGGCCGAGGTTGGCGCTGGTCGCGGGAACCCGGACCCTGACGGCGGCAGCGCGGAACGCGGGACCGGCCATGTGGTTGGTGTCTCCTGGGGAGTGGGACGGCCCGGTTGCGTACGGGCCAGTGGTACGGCGGCGGGACCTGCCCGGCAGACTCCGACGGAGCGGGCAACCGCAGGCCGAAGGCGCGGCCCGCCAGGGGCCAGACTATCGAAGAGAGGTTCCAGAGCGGTACACCCCGCTCCCGTTCGATCTGCCGTGTTGCCGGTTGTGGCCGGAAACCGCACGGAAAACTGCAGGGAAAACGGCAGCGAACCGACACCGAAAGTGTCATTCGGACACCAATGGTGGGCCGACCCCCGAACGGGGCGGCCCACCATTGACGTACTGTCAGGCGCGGATCAGTCGAGCAGCCCGAGCCGGACCGCGGCCGCCTCGGCGTCGATCGGCACGATCTGCGGCTGCGGCGCGCCGGCCACCGCCCAGTCCGGGTCCTTCAGGCCGTTCCCGGTGACGGTGCAGACGATCCGCTGGCCCGGGTCGACCAGGCCGGCCTCCGCCTTGGCCAGCAGGCCGGCCACCGAGGCGGCCGAGGCGGGCTCCACGAACACGCCCTCCTGGGAGGCCAACAGCCGGTAGGCGGACAGGATCTGACGATCCGTCACCTTGTCGATGAGGCCGCCGGACTCGTCCCGGGCGGCCAGCGCGAAGTCCCAGGAGGCCGGGTTGCCGATCCGGATCGCGGTGGCGATGGTCTGCGGCTTGAGCACCGGGGCGCCGTCCACGATCGGGGCCGAGCCGGACGCCTGGAAGCCCCACATCCGCGGCGTCCGGGTGGCCAGACCGTCCGCGGCGTACTCGCGGTAGCCCTTCCAGTACGCGGTGATGTTGCCCGCGTTGCCGACCGGCAGGACGTGGATGTCGGGGGCCTCGCCGAGCATGTCGACGATCTCGAAGGCCGCGGTCTTCTGGCCCTCGATCCGCACCGGGTTCACCGAGTTGACCAGGGCGACCGGGTACTTCTCGGACAGTTCACGCGCGAGGGTGAGGCAGTCGTCGAAGTTTCCGTCCACCTGGAGGATCTTCGCGCCGTGCACCAGCGCCTGGCCCATCTTGCCGAGTGCGATCTTGCCCTGCGGCACCAGCACGGCCGAGACCATGCCGGCGCGCACCGCGTACGCCGCGGCCGAGGCCGAGGTGTTGCCGGTGGAGGCGCAGATGACGGCCTGGGCGCCGTCCTCCTTGGCCTTGGAGATCGCCATCGTCATACCGCGGTCCTTGAAGGACCCGGTCGGGTTGGCGCCCTCGACCTTGAGGTAGACCTCGCAGCCGGTGCGCTCGGACAGCACCTGGGCGGGGACGAGCGGCGTGCCGCCCTCCAGCAGGGTGACCACGGGGGTGGCGGCGCTCACCGGAAGGCGGTCGCGGTACTCCTCGATGAGACCGCGCCACTGGTGGGTGTGACCGCTGACTCTGTCGATGACGGCGTTCATGGCTGTTCCTACTCCCCTTCAACCCGCATGATGCTGGCCACGTCGCGCACGCTGTCCAGCGCGCGCAGCTTGTCGACCGTCGCCGACAGCGCGGCGTCGGTGGCGCGGTGGGTGACCACCACGAGCGAGGCGTCGCCGTCCCGGCCCTGCTGGCGCACGGTGTCGATGGACACCCCGTGCTCGGCGAAGGTGGAGGCGACCTGGGCGAGCACGCCCGCGCGGTCGTCCACGTCCAGGCTGACGTGGTACCGGGTGACGACCTCGTCCATCGGCTTGGCCGGCAGCCGGGTGTAGAGCGAGTCGCCCGGCCCGGTGGCGCCGTTCAGCCGGTTGCGGCAGACCGCGACCAGGTCGCCGAGCACCGCGGAGGCGGTCGGCGCACCGCCGGCGCCCGGACCGTAGAACATCAGCCGGCCGGCCGCCTCGGCCTCCACGAAGACCGCGTTGTAGGCCTCGCGGACGGAGGCCAGCGGGTGGCTGAGCGGGATCATCGCGGGGTGCACCCGGGCGGTCACCGACCCGCCGTCGGTGGCCCGCTCGCAGATCGCGAGCAGCTTGACCACGCAGCCCATCTGCTTGGCGGAGGCGATGTCGGCGGCGGTGACCTCGGTCAGGCCCTCGCGGTAGACGTCCGCGGCGGTGACCTTGGTGTGGAAGGCGATGCCGGCCAGGATCGCGGCCTTCGCGGCGGCGTCGAAGCCCTCCACGTCGGCGGTCGGGTCGGCCTCGGCGTACCCCAGCGCGGTGGCCTCCTCCAGCGCCTCGGAGTACCCGGCGCCGGTGGTGTCCATCTTGTCCAGGATGAAGTTGGTGGTGCCGTTGACGATGCCCAGCACCCGGTTGACCTTGTCACCGGCCAGCGACTCGCGCAGCGGGCGGATCAGCGGGATGGCGCCGGCCACGGCGGCCTCGTAGTACAGGTCCACCCCGGCCTTGGCCGCCGCCTCGTGCAGCTCGGCGCCGTCCTGGGCGAGCAGCGCCTTGTTGGCGGAGACCACCGAGGCGCCCTTGCCGATGGCCGAGAGGATGAGGTGCTTGGACGGCTCGATGCCGCCCACCACCTCGATCACCACGTCGATGTCGCCCCGGGTGACCAGGGCCTCGGCATCGGTGGTCAGCAGGTGCTCGGGCACCCCCGGGCGGGCCCGGCCGGTGCGGCGGACGGCGATGCCCACGAGCTCCACGGGCGCGCCGATCCGCGCGGCGAGGTCGTCGGCGGTCGTCGTCATGATGCGCGCCACCTCGGAGCCCACCACACCACAGCCCAGCAACGCCACCTTCAGCGGGCGCGTACGCATCATCCGACTCCGCTCTGCATTCTCGGTCTCCGACGGCGCTCGGTCGGCATCCATCGGTATTCGGTCTCTACCAGTCTCGGGGACTTTCCGCACAGATCTACGGTCGTTCCATGATCTGAGACAAGGATTTCGTCATCCGATATCCAGCCGCAGAAGATCCTCTTCCGTCTCGCGCCGGACGATCACCCGGGCCCGGCCGTCCAGGACGGCCACCACCGGAGGCTTGAGGGCGTGGTTGTAGTTGCTCGCCATCGAGCGGCAGTACGCACCGGTGGCCGGTACGGCGATCAGGTCGCCGGGAGCCAGGTCCTCGGGCAGGAAGGCGTCCCGGACCAGGATGTCGCCCGACTCGCAGTGCTTGCCCACCACGCGGGACAGCATCGGGCCGGCCGCAGTGGTCCGCGAGACCAGGGCCACCGAGTACTCGGCGTCGTACAGCGCGGTGCGGATGTTGTCCGACATCCCGCCGTCCACGCTGACGTAGGTGCGCAGGCCCTCCAGGTGCTTCACGGTGCCCACCTCGTAGAGCGTGCAGGTGGTCGGGCCGACGATCGCCCGGCCCGGTTCGACCGAGAGCCGGGGGGCCTCCAGCCGGGCGGCCGCGCACTCGCGGTGGACGATCGCGGCCAGCGAGGCGGCGATCTCGGCCGGCTCGCGCGGGTCGTCCTCACTGGTGTAGGCGATGCCCAGGCCGCCACCGAGGTCGATCTCCGGCAGCTCGATCCCGTGCTCGTCGCGGATCTCGGCCAGCAGGCCGACCACCCGGCGGGCGGCCACCTCGAAGCCGGCGGTGTCGAAGATCTGCGAGCCGATGTGGGAGTGGATGCCGCGCAGTTCGAGGCTGCCGTGGGCCAGCACCCGGCGGACCGCCTCCAGCGCGGCGCCGCCGGTCAGCGAGAGGCCGAACTTCTGGTCCTCGTGCGCCGTGGCGATGAACTCGTGGGTGTGCGCCTCGACCCCGACCGTCACCCGGATCAGCACCGGCTGGCGCACCCCTTGGCCGGCCGCGACCTCGGCCAGCCGCTCGATCTCCTGGTAGGAGTCGACGACGATGTGGCCGACCCCGGCCTTGACCGCCTGCTCCAGCTCGGCCGGCGCCTTGTTGTTGCCGTGCAGCGCGATCCGCTCGGCCGGCATCCCGGCCGCCAGCGCCACCGCCAGCTCGCCGGAGCTGCACACGTCGAGGTTCAGCCCCTCCTCGTGCAGCCAGCGCACCACGGCCTTGGAGAGGAAGGCCTTGCCCGCGTAGTACACGTCGGCGCCAGGGCCGAAGGCGTCCCGCCAGGCCCGGGCCCGGGCCCGGAAGTCCGCCTCGTCCAGCAGGTACGCCGGGGTGCCGAACTCGGCGGCGAGCGCGCGCACGTCGAGGCCGCCGACGGTGACCACGCCGTGCTCGTCACGGGCGACGGTGGCCGACCAGACCTTGGGGTCCAGTGCGTTGAGGTCGCTCGGCGGGGCCTGGTAGTGGCCCTCGGTCAGCACATCGCCGTGGCGGGGGCCTGCGGGGTGGGCGGAGCGGCTCATCCGGTGCCTCTTCCTGTGCTGGTGGTGCTGCGCTGTTCCGGTGCCGGCCGGGTGCTGGACCGGCCGTGCCGGTGCCGGCCGGGTGCTGTGCCGGCGTGGCCCGTGATGACCCGGCCGGGCGGCCGGGTGCTGTGCGAAGGGGCGGTGACCGTCCTGATGGACCGTCACCGCCCCCCTTGGCGCTGGGAGTTGCCGGCCGCTACATCCGCTCGGGGGCGGATACGCCGAGCAGCGTCAGACCGTTGGCGATCACCGTACGCGTCGCGTCGGCCAGCCAGAGGCGGGCGTGCGTGAGCTCGGTGACCTCCTCGTCGCCCTTGGGCAGGATCTGGCAGTGGTCGTAGAACCGGTGGTAGTCCCGGGCCACGTCCTCCAGGTAGCGGGCGACCCGGTGCGGCTCGCGCAGCTCACCCGCGGCGGCCAGCACCCGGGGGAACTCGCCGAGCTGGCCGAGCAGCGTGGACTCCCACTCGGTGGCGAGCAGCTCCGGCTGGAAGTCCGCGGCCTTGGTGATGCCCAGGTCGTTGGCCTTGCGCTGGACGCCGCACATCCGGGTGTGCGCGTACTGGACGTAGAAGACCGGGTTCTCGTTGGTCTGGCTGGTCAGCACGTTGATGTCGAGCGTGATGGTGGAGTCGGTGGGCGAGCGCACCAGGGTGTACCGGGCCGCGTCCACGCCGATCCACTCGACCACGTCGTCGATGGTGATGATGTTGCCGGCCCGCTTGGACATCCGGACTTCTTCGCCGTCCCGGACCATCTTCACGAACTGGCCGATCTTCACCTCGATGTTGCGGTCCATGTCGTCGCCCGCGCAGGCGACGATGGCCTTGAGGCGGTTGACGTAGCCGTGGTGGTCGGCGCCGAGCATGTAGACCGAGACCTCGCTGCCCCGGTCCCGCTTGCTCAGGTAGTACGCGGCGTCGGCGGCGAAGTAGGTGGTCTCGCCGTCGGCCTTGATCAGGACGCGGTCCTTGTCGTCGCCGAAGTCGGTGGTGCGCAGCCAGATCGCGCCGTCCCGGTCGAAGACGTGGCCCTGCTCGCGCAGCCGCTCGATGGCCTTCTCGACGGCGCCCGACTCGTGCAGCGTCTTCTCGGAGAACCAGACGTCGAAGTGGGTGCCGAACTCCTCCATCGAGCGCTGGATCTCGCCGACCATGAGCTCCAGGCCCTTGGTCCGGAAGGCCTGCAGCTGCTCGTCCTCGGGCAGGTCGAGGATGCCGGGGACGCCGTCGGTGATCGCCTTGGCGATGTCGACGATGTACTCGCCGACGTAGCCGCCCTCGGGGGCCGGCCGGCCGTTGGCGACCGCCTGCAGCGAGGCGGCGAACTTGGTGATCTGCACGCCGGCGTCGTTCAGGTAGTACTCGGTGGTGACCTCGGCGCCGGTCGCCTTGAGCACCCGGGCCAGCGAGTCGCCGACGGCCGCCCAGCGGACGCCGCCGATGTGGATCGGGCCGGTCGGGTTGGCCGAGACGAACTCCAGGTTGATCTTCAGGCCCTTGAGCGCCTCGTTGCGGCCGTACGCCTCACCGGCCTCGACGATCGTCCGCGCCAGTTCGCCCTGGGTCGCGGCGTCCAAGGTGACGTTCATGAAACCCGGCCCGGCGATGTCGACCTTGGCGACCCCGGGCAGCTCTCGCAGGCGGGCGGCGACCAACTCGGCCACGGCTCGCGGCGGCTGACCGGCCGGCTTCGCGAGCTGGAGGGCCACGTTCGTCGCGTAATCGCCGTGGTCCCTGTTCTTGGGCCGCTCGACCGTCACGTGCTCGGGCACGGCGACGGCCAGGTCGCCTGCCTCAACGGCGGCGCTCACGGCGGCCAGGACTGCCTGGGAAAGCTCTGCGGGTGTCACGAGCCCAAGGGTAGGCGAGAGGGGGGAGGGGGCCGCCACCCGGTTTGCCGGTTGAGACGTCGGCCATCAGGGGTAACTCTCCCCCACGGCGCCCTGTTCGCCCACAGCGGAATCCCTCCGGGTGGGCGCGCCGACGCCGAATCCGTACGCGAAGCCGCCCGCCCGGCCGGCCGCACCGAGCTGCCGCAGCCGGTCGACCAGGGCCAGCAGCTCGGCCGGGTCGAAGGGCTTGGCGAGGTAGCCGTCCACCCCGACCGCCTCCCCGCGGCGCAGGTCCGCCGGGGTGCAGGCGCTGATGATCGCGATCGGCAGCCGCCGGGTCTCGGGGGCGGCCCGCAGCCGGGCGGCGGTCCGCAGACCGTCCAGCCGGGGCATCATCACATCGAGGGTCACCACGTCGGGCGCGACCCGGCGCACCACTTCGAGGCACTCCGCACCGTCGGCAGCAGTCACCACCTCGAAGCCCTCCAGCTCCAGGTTGACTCTGATCAGCTGGCGGATCACCTCGCTGTCGTCCACCACGAGGACCCGCCCCGACGCTCCCGGCACATCACCGAGGGTAGCCGCGCACCTGTCACCCCGTCCGGGCTTTGGCCAGAGCCGGCCGGAGCCACCGTCCGGACGCTCCGTGGAAACCCGTGCACGGAGCACGCCGCGGGCCTGGTAATGTTCTCCACGTCGCAAGGAACACCGCGACACACAGCAGGCCCCCGTAGCTCAGGGGATAGAGCACCGCCCTCCGGAGGCGGGTGCGCAGGTTCGAATCCTGCCGGGGGCACTTCGCAAGAAGTGCAACGATGGCCCAGTTCAGCGGATGGTCGCCGCCGAGCTGGGCCTTCGTCATGTCCGGGGCCTGTTGCGGCCCGTGCCGGTCACGCGACGTCCCTGACGGTCACCGGGTCGGTGGAGACCAGCAGCTCGGGCACGCTGTGCGGCCCCGATCTCGCCAACCGGAACCGTCGCGGGCGGACCCGGGACGGTCACCACCCGGAACTCGGTGAACGGCAACCGGACCGGCGTCCACACCGCCAGCTCGGCGGCGGGGGATTCCCGGGTGGCACCTACGCGCGGCTGGCCGAGGTGGGCGCGCGGCCCGTTCGGTTCCGGGAGGAGATCCGCTCCCGGATGCCCGTGGCGGACGAGGCTCTGCGGCTGGGGCTGGCCGCCGGGATGCCGGTCGTGCTGGTGTGTCGTACTGCGTTCACCTCGGGCGGGCAGGCTGTGGAGATCAACGAGATGGTGCTGGACGCGGCGGCGTACGTGCTGGAGTACGAGTTCGACGCCTGAGCGCCTGGGTACAGCAGCGCAGGAGGGGTGCCGTGCAGATCAGTTCGGTGTGCGTGGGGGTTGCGGGCGGTCCGGGCAACGAGGACTTCGTGCTGGTTGGTGGGCGGTTCGTGGTGGTGCTGGACGGGGCCACGGCCAATGGGCTGCCGACCGGGTGCGAGCACGGGGTGGGGTGGCTGGTCGGGCGGCTCGGAGGGGCGCTCGCCTCGGTGCTGGTGGAGGAGCCGGGGCTGGACCTGCGGGAGGTGCTGCGGGAGGGGATCGCCCGGGCCTGCGCGCTGCATCCGCGGTGCGATCTGGCCAATCCGGACAGCCCGTCGAGCACGGTGGCCCTGGTGCGGGAGCACGACGGGTGGCTGGACTGCCTGACGCTGGCCGATTCGCCGGTGGTGGTGGAGACGGTGGACGGCGCGGTGACGGCGATCGTCGACGACCGGCTGGAGCGGTTGCCGCCGATGGAGCGGGAGGCGGTGAGCCGGCTGCGGAACACCGACGCGGGGTTCTGGGTGGCGAGCACCCGGCCCGAGGCGGCCGACCGGGCGGTGACGCGGCGCTACCGGACCGCCGAGGTACGGAGCTTCGCGCTGCTCAGCGACGGGGTGACCCGGCTGGTCGAGCGGTTCGGCTGGAGCTGGGAGCAGCTGATGGAGACGCTGGAGAAGCAGGGCCCGGGCGAGGTGGTGCGCGCCGTGCGGGAGGCCGAACTGGCCATGTCGGAGGGCGGTTTCCTGGGCAAGCGGCACGACGACGCGACGGCGGTGTTCGGGTTGGCGGGCCCGGCCGGGCGCTAGCCGGCGGCGGCGAGGGCCTTCCGGTAGAGGTCGCCGACGGTCTTGCCGAAGGTGGCGCTGTAGGAGGTGTCGTCGGTGTCGCCGCCCTGCTGGTAGCCGCCGATGACGCCGATCACCTGCCCGTCGCTGGTGTCGATCCACGGGCCGCCGCTGGTGCCGCCGGGGAAGGACGGGCAGTCGATCCGGCGCTGGGTGCTGTTCTTGCGGGTGGTGTCGTTGGTACACAGGATCGGGGCCTCGGAGCCGTCGGGGTAGCCGTAGAGGCGGACCTTGGCGGTGCCGGTGGCGTCCAGACCGAGGGGGTTGCCGCCGACCACGTCCTCGATGCTCCGGCCGCCGAGCGGGGCGATCCGCAGGATGGCGAAGTCCTCGTCCACGTCGCCGTCCTCGCGCCAGCCGTCCGTGGTGAACACCGCGCTGACCTGCCAACTGCCGTACGGCGCCTTGCCGTCGCGGTAGCCGGGGGCGAACCGCAGTCCGGCGGTGTCGGAGACGCAGTGGGCGGCGGTGAGCACCAGGTCCTTGGTGTCGCTGTGGATGACACTGGCCGTGCAGTCGTGGTTGCCGGCCTTGACGGCTCCGCCGAACAGCGCGCCGACTCGGTCGGTCTCCGTGCCGGCGGGTGCCGTGTCGGTGCTCCCGTCGCCGCGGTACAGGGTGGCCTTCTCGCCCTGGTGGCCGGAACCGGCGGTCGGGACGGTGACCGAGCGGGCGGCCGGGCCGCCGTCGCCGCCGGACGGGTCCGCGGAGACCTCCGGCGAGGCGGCGGTGGCAGCGGGGGCGGCAGCGGACGTGGCAGCGGAGGCCGAGGGGGAATCGGAGGCATCGGCAGGGCCGGTGGCCCCGGCGCTGACGGCGGACGCGTCCGCCGGGCGGCGGGCGGCGGCGATCTGCGGGGCGAGCGTGTTGACGCCCGCGATCGCGCCCGCCAGGCCCAGGGCCAGCAGGGAGGTCACCGCCACCGGGCGGCGCACCCGGCGCCGCTTCTCACCTCGACGGTCCATCAGCTGCTCCATTCCCGCCCGGGATCAGGGACCCTGTCGCACCGTGTTCGGCGCGTACATTCACGTTATGGGCTGCCGAGGTGGGAAGGGGATGATCCGCCCCTGGGAGACTCGTGAGAATCGGCCGGCCGGTCGTTCGTCCACCCCTCGCCCGCCGGGGCCAGCGTAGTGCCCCGCCCGGCGCTCGGGCCGGGCGGGGACGGCGGGTCGCCGGTGGTCAAGAGGCGTCCGCCTCAGGCCAGTACCTGGGCCTCGGACTCGGCGCCCTTCTTGGTGGCTTCGCCGGGCGCCGGCCGGTGGTTGATCAGCAGGAAGGCGATCACGGCCGCTCCGATCAGGATGCCCATCGCGACGCCGGTGGCCACCGCGTAGCCGTGCACCGCACCTTGGGCCTGGACCAGTGGGTCGGCGGCGTTGCGGGTGGCCAGGTAGGTGGTGGTGACGCTGGCCGCGATGGTGTTCAGCAGGGCGATGCCGATCGATCCGCCGACCTGCTGCGAGGAGTTGATGGTGGCGGAGGCCGCGCCGACCTCGTCGGGTGCGACCCCGAGGGTGGCCAGGCTCATCGACGGCATGAACACCAGGCCCATGCCGAGGCCGAGCAGGATCTCGGCGGGCAGCACCAGGCCCGCGTACGAGCTGTCGACCTTCATCTGGGTCAGCAGGGCCATGCCGGCGGCGGCCAGCAGCAGCCCCGGGACGATCAGGGCGCGGGAGGGGATCCTGGTCATCAGCCGGGCCGCGATGCCGGTCGAGCTGAGGATGATCGCGCCGACCATCGGCAGGAAGGCGACGCCCGCCATCACCGGCGAGTATCCCTTCACCACCTGCAGGTAGTAGGTCAGGAAGAGGAACAGGCCGAACATCCCGACCACCGCGAGGCCCACCGACAGCGCGGCGCCGCCGCGGTTGCGGTCGCCGACGATGTGCGTCGGCAGCAGGGCGTGCGGGGTGCGCCGCTCCACCAGCGCGAAGATCGCCAGCAGGGCGACACCGCCCAGCAGGCAGGTCAGCACCAGCCAGTCGCCCCAACCGCGGGACTCCGCCTCCGAGGTGCCGAAGACGATGGCCAGCAGGCCGCCGCAGCCGAGGAAGGCACCCGGCAGGTCCAGCCTGACCCGGTGGCTCTTGTCGATGTGGTCGCGCCTGAGCAGCGAGTACGCGCCGAGCGCCGCCGCGATCGAGACCGGGACGTTGACGAACAGGCACCAGCGCCAGTCCAGGTACTCGGTGAGCAGGCCACCCGCGATCAGGCCGATGCCCGCGCCGGCACCGGCGATCGCGCCGAAGATGCCGAAGGCGGTCGCCCGCTCGCGGGGGTTGGTGAAGGTGGTGGACAGCAGGCCCAGCGCGGAGGGCGCGAGCAGCGCGCCGAAGGCGCCCTGCAGGGCGCGGGCCGCGAAGAGCATGGTCGGGTCGACCGCGAAGCCGCCCAGTGCGGAGGCGGCGGCGAAGCCGAGCAGACCGATGGTGAAGGTCCGTTTGCGGCCGTAGAGGTCGCCGATCCGGCCGCCGAGCAGCAGCAGGCCACCGAAGGCGAGGGTGTACGCCGTGATCACCCATTGCCGGTTGCCGTCGGATATGCCCAGGTCCTTCTGCGCCGATGGCAGCGCGATGTTCACGATGGTCGCATCGAGCACGATCATCAGCTGGGCGATCGCGATCACGGCCAGCGCCCACCAGCGGCGTGGATCGGCCGCTTGGACGTCTGGGGTGGGCTGAGAGGACACCGTAGGCCGCCTTCCGGAGGGAACTGGGCTCGGGCGCGCGCAGCGCTCCTTACCAGAGAAGCTCTCGGATGGACGATGGGCAAGGCGATATCCGCGTTTATGTCAGAGAATGTCGGATTTTGGGACTAAAGTCCCACAGCGGGCCGGTCCCCCGGGGTAGGACCCCGCCGGACCGGCCCGCCGGACCGGGTCAGAGTGCGCCGAGCTCGGCGACCAGATCGTCCAGGCCGAGCGAGCCCTGGGAGAGCGCGGCCATGTGCCAGGCCTTGAGGTCGAACTCCTCGCCGCGGGCCTCGGCGGCGGCCCGCGCGGCGGCGCGGCCCTGGAGCCAGGCCCGCTCGCCGAGCTTGTAGCCGATCGCCTGGCCGGGCAGGCCGAGGTAGCGGATCAGCTCGCTGTCCAGGAAGTCGGTGGACAGCCCGCAGTACCGGCCGAAGAACTCCCGGGCGTCGTCGGGGAGGACCGGCTCGCCGGGCTTGAACGGGGAGTCGGCGGGGAAGTCCAGGCCGACGTGCATGCCGATGTCGACGATGACCCGCAGCGCCCGCATCATCTGGGCGTTGAGGTAGCCGAGCCGGTGGCCGGGGTCGGTCAGGTAGCCCAGCTCGTCCATCAGGCGCTCGGCGTACAGCGCCCAGCCCTCCAGGTTGGCGCTGACGCCGCCCAGGGTGACCTGGTAGGTGGAGAGCCGGTCGGCGACGTACGTCCACTGCGCCAGCTGCAGGTGGTGGCCGGGGACGCCCTCGTGGTACCAGGTGGAGACCAGGTCCCAGACCGGGAAGGACTCCCGGCCCAGGGTCGGCAGCCAGGTCCGGCCGGGGCGGGAGAAGTCCAGCGAGGGGCCGGTGTAGTACGGCGCGGCGGCGCTGCCGGCCGGGGCGAGCCTGGACTCGACCTTCAGCAGCGGCTCGGCCAGGTCGAAGTGGGTGCCCTGGAGGTCGTTGATCGCCTGGTCCATCAGGCCCTGGAGGTACTCGCGGGCCGCCTCGGGGCCCTTGATCGCCGGCCCGTCGGTCTCCAGCCACTTCATGGCTTCCATCGGGGTGGCCCCGGGGCGGACCTTGTCGGCCTCCACCCTCATCTGGGCTTCCAGGTCGTGGAACTGGCCCCAGGCCCAGCGGTAGGCCTCGTCCAGGTCCAGGTCGGCGCCGGTCCAGTAGCGGACCCAGTGGGCGTAGCGCTCACGGCCGACCGGGTCGGTGGTGCCGGCGGCGGCCGGCGCGTACACCTCGCTCAGCCAGTCCCGGAAGTCGGCGAGCGCGGCCGTGGCCTCGACAGCGGCGGTGGAGAGCCCGGCGGCGACCGGCGCGGGCGCGTCCTGCACGAAGGTGCCGAACCAGCCGCCCGGGACGTCCCCGGCCACCCACTCCTCGAGCTGGCCGATCACCGTGGTGATCTGGCGTGGGCCGGACAGCAGACCGCGCTCGACCCCCTCGGCGAGGGTGGCGCGGTACTGCTCGACGGCCTGCGGCACCTTGGCCAGCCGGCGGCCGATGAGCTGCCAGTCCTGCTCGGTGTCGGTGGGCATCAGGGTGAAGGCCTCGCGCACGTTGTGCACCGGCGAGCCCAGGTTGCGCAGCGAGCGCAGGTGCTCGCCGGCCTCGTGCACGGCGAGCTCGGCGGTCAGCCGCTCGCGGAGCAGTCGGGCGCAGCGCTGCTCGGCCTCGTCGAGGCCGCCGGCGGCCTGGGCGTCGTCGAGCTGGGCGAGGGTGCGGCGGGCAAGGTCGGCCAGGGCCTCGTTGCCGGCCGGGGAGAGGTCGGGCAGCCGGTCGTCCTCAGGATTCAGTCCGAGGTAGATCGCGGTCAGCGGGTCGAGCTCGGCGAGGGCGTGCACATAGGCATCGGCGATACGGCGCGGGGTGGGGCCGTCTTCGGGAGAGGTGATCAGTTCATCAGCCATCCGGCCATCTTTTCGTAGCCGGTCGCGATTTCAAGACCTTCTCGGCCCTTGCATTCACCCCTGCTGACGGAATGTCCGGTCGTGGGGGATCCGGCCGGATCTCGGCCGCTCAGACGGCGTCGGCCGCTCAGACGGCGTCGGCCGGGCCCGCGGCGGCGGCCGGGCCGGTGGTGTCCGCGCGGGCGTCCGCGCGGGTGGGCGGGGTGGCGGGCGGGCGCGGACGAAGGCGGCGGCGCCAGCTGCGCCAGGTGCGGGCCGGGTCCCAGGTGGGGCGGCCGCGGGTCATCCGGTGGAAGCCGAGGCCGATCAGGACGGCGCAGAAGTGCCCGAGGTCCGTGAAGGTGTGCGAGACGACCAGCGGCACCAGGTAGAAGGTGAGCACGGCGCCGCCGTACAGCAGTCGCCAGCGGCCGGCGAAGCGGTAGGTGAGGACGCCCTGCACCCCGGCCAGGGCGTAGGAGACCCCGACGTCCACGGTGTCCGCCAGGCCCGGCGACAGACGTCCGGTCTCGACGCCCCAGGCGACCACGCCCTCGCTGATCAGGGTGGCCAGCACATGGGCGGTGAGCGCGACGGTGAGCCAGCGCCGGGTGCCCAGCCAGCGCTCGGCCGGCACGTTGAAGAGGTGGAAGACCACGAAGTAGAACGGGAAGTTCGCCCGTTCCGTCCAGATCGCGCTGGCCACCAGGGCGTGTACGGGGCGGCTGCGGAGCTGTTCGAGGTTGGTGCTGCGCTTGGCCAGGAACCAGTCCAGCGAGGCCGGTTTGATCTGCGTGACGATGAGGCTGGTGATGGCGAGCAGCAGCAGCCAGACGTACGTCCCGGGGGCGGCGCGGATCCAGCGCCAGAGCGCGCCGGGGGTGGCGCGGGCCCAGCGCCGGAGTGCGCCCGGGGCGCGGGCGGCCAGTGCGGCGACGGACCGGCGGGTCACCCCCAGCCGACCGACCGTCCGCCGCATCCCGCCGCTCCTCCGTGTGCCACGTCCTGACTTTCTGTCACATGATGCGGTGGTATGTCCCGACCTCGCCCGACGACCCGCCGGGCCGGGCCGGGCCCGGTTCGCGGGCTCCGGCCCCCTCCGCGGGGGCCTCCGGGCGATTACGCTGACCGGCATGGCAGCGCGCGCAGCATCCCCCGCCTCCCCGGACGCCCCCCTGGACCCCCAGCCCGATGCCGGCGAGCGCCCGCGGCGGGCCGGGTACCGCCGGCTGCCGGTGCAGCAGCGCCGCGAGCAGCTGATCGCCGTCGCGCTGGAGCTGTTCGGCTCGCGGCCGCCGGAGGAGGTCAGCCTGGACGACGTGGCCGAGGCCGCCGGCGCCTCCCGCCCGCTGGTCTACCGGTACTTCGCCGGCGGGAAGCAGCAGCTGTACGAGGCCGCGCTGCGGACCGCGGCCGAGGAGCTGACCGGCCGGTTCCGGGTGCCGGCCCGGGGCACGCCGACCGAGCAGCTGGCGGCGGTGCTGGACCGCTACTTCGACTTCGTCGCCGAGCACGACGCCGGGTACGGGGCGCTGCTGCGCGGCGGCTCGGTGGTGGAGACGGCGCGGACCACGGCGATCGTGGACGAGGTGCGGCGGGCGGCGCTCAGGCGCACCCTGCGCCACCTGGGGGTGCGGGAGCCGGGGCCCCGGCTGACCCTGCTGGTGCGCTCGTGGATCTCGGTGGTGGAGGCCTCGGCGCTGAGCTGGCTGGACGAGGGGCGGCAGATCCCGCCCGACGCGCTGCGGGACTGGCTGGTCGACCAGTTCGTGGCGATGAGCGCGGCCACCGCGGGACATGATCCGCAGACCGCCCGGATGCTGGCCGGGGTGCTGGCGCTGGAGGTGCCGGGCGGCCCGGCGGACGTGCTGCTGGCGCGGCTGCGGGGGCTGCCGGCGGCGGGCGCGGCGCAGGAGGCCGGTGGGGCGCAGGAGACGGACGGGGCGCAGGCGTAGACCCGGTGCGGGGGGACCCGACCCCGTGCCCGGGTCGGGTCGGCCGCGGTGGCCGCCGCGGCGTGGCGGCGGGTGCGGCGGGTGGGCCGGTCAGGCCTTGCCGAGCACCTGGCGCTGCCGGCCTAGGCCCTCGACCTCCAGCTCGACCACGTCGGACGGGCGCAGGAACGGGGTGCCGGGGTGGCCCAGGGTGACCCCGGCCGGGGTGCCGGTGATGATCACGTCGCCCGGTTCGAGCACCATGAAGTGGCTGAGGTAGCGGACGATCTCCAGCACCGGGAAGACCATCTGGGCGGTGTTGCCGTCCTGCCGCAGCTGCCCGTTGACCCACAGCCGCAGGCCGAGCGCCTGCGGGTCGGCGACCTCGTCCGGGGTGACCAGCCAGGGGCCGAGCGGGGTGAAGGTCTCGGCCGACTTGCCCTTGTCCCACTGGCCACCGCGCTCGAACTGGAACGCCCGCTCGGTCACGTCGTTGACCGCCGCGTAGCCGGCGATCACCTCGGCGGCCTCCCGGTGGCTTTCCAGGTACCGGGCCGTCCGGCCGATCACCACGGCGAGCTCGACCTCGTAGTCGGTCTTCTCGCTGCCGCGCGGCACCAGCACCTCGTCCTCGGGGCCGACCACCGTGTTGCTCGGCTTCAGGAAGACCACCGGCTCCTCGGGGAGCGGGGCGCCCGCCTCCGCGGCGTGGTCGCGGTAGTTCAGACCGATCCCGACCACCTTGCCGGGCCGGGCCACCGGGGCCCCGACGCGCTGCCCCGCGAGGTCCGTCCGGGGCAGCTCGCCCGCCTCGACGGCGGCCGCCAGCGCGACCCGGTCCAGGCCGGCGAGGAAGGCGCCGTCGATGTCCGCAGCGCGGCCGGAGAGGTCGTACGCGGCGCCGTCCCGGCCCAGCACGACCGGACGCTCGGCGCCCACAGGGCCCACACGGAGAAGCTTCACTGACCATCACCACCTGGTTCGTCGCATCTCGACGGGGGAGGCCACAGACCTCCCCCGTCCTATGCGTCCGAGGTATATCAACCCCCTCCACCTGCGAACCAGTGGGTGCGGCTCGGCGAATTCCTATCAATCCGTACAGGCCACCGGGGTGCCGAATCAGGCGGCCACACCCTTGACAACCGGCCCCCTCAGGTCTCGCGCTGCGGCCGGTAGTCCTGCGCGGACACCCCGAAGGTCCAGGCCACCCCGGCCCGGGCGGTCCGGGTACCGGGCGGGACCCGCAGCCAGTAGGTGCGGAAGGTGCCGTCCGGCTCGGCCGTGGAGTTGACCACCTCGACCATCACCACCGGCTCGTCCTCCGGCAGCTGGATCCGCCAGAGCACCCCGGTCTCGTCCCGGTGCAGCGGCTCGGCACCGGAGTCGGCCAGGTAGCGCTCGTAGCCGTAGTGCTCCAGCAGCACCCGGCGCAGCTCGGCGTTCTCCTCGGTGCGGATCCGCTCCGGGGTGACGGTGGCCAGGCCGTCCAGGAACTCCGCCGGCACCGGCATCCCCCGCCAGGCGTGCAGCGCGAAGCCGTCCGGGTAGGCCAGGGCCGGGCCGTCGGCGCGGTCGAGCCGGCCGGCCTCGTCCCGGTGCAGCTCGGCCGGGCGCTCGCTGAGCAGCGCCACCCCTTCGTACGGCCACCACCAGCCGGCGCCCCGGGCGATCTCGGCGAGCGGCGCCAGCGGGCCGAGATCGCCGGCCGCGTCGAAGGCCGCCAGCCAGGGCGCGTCGTGCGGGCCGCCCGCCGCGTCCAGCAGGACCAGGCGGGCGGCGGTCCGGGCGGCGGCGGCGCGCTCCCAGGCCTCGCGCTCCTCGTCCGCGCCGGGCTCCGGGGCCAGCCGGTCGAGCACCGCGTCCCGGATCCGGCCGGACAGCGCGCGGGTCTGCGGCCAGAGCTCGGCGCCGGTCAGCGCCCACAGCTCGGCCCAGCCCGATGCGCCCAGCTCGGTGTGCACCCGGCGGCGGGCGGCCTCCCAGGGGGCGGTCCGGACCGCCTCGCGCACGCTGACGGCGCCGCCCGGCCGCACGCCGGCCGCGGCCAACCGGTCGGCCGGCGGCCCGGGCACCGCGCCCGCGGGCCCGGCGCCGGTCAGCACCAGCGCGGCGGCGGCCGCCTCCAGCGGTGAGCCGAACCACAGCACCGCCGAGGGCTCCGCCAGCCCCGCCGTGCGGTACGCCGCCCGGACCGCCCGCTCGACGGCGGGGCGGTCGGCGGGGCCGGTGCCGGCGGCGGCCGCGCGCCAGCGGGTCACCGCCTCCCGGGTCGAGGAAAGCTGCTGTACCACCATCGGTCTGCTCCGTTTCCGTATCGCCGGGTACCGGCTGCTCAGTCCGCCACGACCCGGACCGCGCCCGGGGTGTACTCCCGCTGGCGCACCACCCGGTACCAGCCCTTGGGCAGCGGGATCACCGCGTGCTCCTCGTGCACCACCCGGCCGCCCTCCGGCAGCCGGAGCCAGGCGGCGGCGAACGGCCCGGCCTCCCGGCGCAGCTCGCCGGGGCCGACCACGGCGTGCGCGTGGCCGGTCACCTCGCCGAGCGCCAGCACCAGGCGCCCGCGCGGGTCGCGCGGCTGCGGCGGCAGCCCGGCGACCACGCTCGGCACGGCGCCCTCCTCGACCGGCACGATCAACACGTCACCCTGGCGGTACATCAGGCCTCCGGCGCTCCGATCCGACCGGGCGCCGGATCCACTACCGGCAAGCTAGACCGAGGCGCTGACAGTCCGTCGGCCGTGCCGCCCGCTCGGGCCGCCCCCTCGGTCGCGCTGTCGGCGGGGCCTGATAGACAGGCCTTCCCGTCCCGTTCCCAGGAGCAGCACATGGCCATCTCCGAGCACGCCGAGCACTTCCACGACCTCCCGGTCTTCGCTCTCGTCCCCGCGCTGGACGAGGGCGCCGCGCTCCCGGACGCGGCCGAGGTCGCCTGGAAGATCGGCCTGGACTACGACTCCGAGCAGACCTTCGAGCAGCGCTGGCAGCAGTTCCTCGACCGGGTGGACACCGAGCGGGTGCGCGCCCTGGTGATCGGCGCCTGGTGGCAGGACGAGCAGGAGCCCGCCCAGGAGACCGTCGAGCTGATCACGGCGGCCGCCGGGCGGCTGCCCGCGCTGCGGGCGCTGTTCTTCGGCGACGTCACGTACGAGGAGTGCGAGATCTCCTGGATCCAGCAGTCCGACGTGACGCCGTTCCTGACCGCCTTCCCGGCGCTGGAGGAGCTGGTGGTCCGCGGCGCCGGTGGGGACTGGGACGGCAACGGCGGGCTGGTGCTCACACCGATGCGCCACCAGGCCCTGCGCAGCCTGCGGTTCGAGAGCGGCGGCCTGCCCGCCGAGGTGGTGCGGGCGGTCGGCGGGTGCGACCTGCCCGCGCTGGAGCGGCTGGAGCTCTGGCTCGGGGTGGAGCAGTACGGCGGCGACTCGACGGTCGCCGACCTCGCGCCGATCCTGGACGGCCTGCGGCTGCCCGCGCTGCGCCGGCTCGGTCTGCTCGACAGCCTGGCCCAGGACGAGATCGCGGCCGCCGTCGCGCACGCCCCGGTGGTGGGGAGGCTGGAGCACCTCGGCCTGGCCATGGGCCTGCTGACGGACGCGGGCGCGGGCGCGCTGCTGGAGGGCCAGCCGCTCACCCACCTGAAGTCGCTGGACCTGCACCACCACTACCTGAGCGAGGAGATGCAGCAGCGCCTCACCACGGCGCTGCCCGGGGTGGAGATCAACCTCTCCGAGGCCGGGAAGCCGGACGACAGCTGGCGCTACGTGGCCGTCGCGGAGTGACCGGCCGGTAGCCGGCGCCTGGTCGAACGGCTGTCGCCCGGGCCTGGTAGACAGGTCCCCCGTCCCGTCCCGAGGAGCAGCGCATGACCGTCAACAGGCACCTTGAGCAGTTCCACGGGCTGCCGGTGTTCGACTTCACCCCCGGCCCCGACACGTCGGCCGAGCTGCCCGCGGCCGGCGCCGTCGCCTGGCGGATATCGGTGGAGTACGGCACGAAGGCCTCGTTCGAGGACACCTGGCTCGACTTCCTCGACCGGGTCGACTCCGCCCGGGTGGGGGCCGTGGTGGTCGGCGCCTGGTGGGCCGAGGACTACGAGCCGATCGGCGGCACGCTGGCCGCGGTGGTCGGGGCGGCCGAGCGGCTGCCGGCGCTGCGCGGCCTGTTCATCGGCGACGTCACCTACGAGCAGTGCGAGATCTCCTGGTTGGAGATGTCCGAGGTGACGGCCGTGCTGACCGCCTTCCCCCGGCTGGAGGAGCTGGTGGTGCGCGGCGGCAGCGGTCTGAAGCTGCGTCCGGTCCGGCACGAGCGGCTCCGGGCGCTGCGGTTCGAGGCCGGCGGCCTGCCCGCCGAGGTGGTGCGGGCGGTCGGCGAGTGCGACCTGCCCGCGCTGGAGCGGCTGGAGCTGTGGCTCGGGGTGGACGAGTACGGCGGTGACCACTCCGTGGCGGACCTCGCCCCGTTCCTGACCGGCGTCCGCTTCCCCGCGCTGCGCCACCTCGGGCTGGAGAACTCCGAGTACCAGGACGACATCGCCGCGGCCGTCGCGCAGGCCCCGGTGGTGGCCCGGCTGGAGCACCTCGCGCTCGCCATGGGCGTGCTGACCGACGAGGGCGCGGGCGCGCTGCTGGAGGGCCAGCCGCTCACCCACCTGAAGTCGCTGGACCTGCACCACCACTACCTGAGCGAGGAGATGCAGCAGCGCCTCGTCGCGGCCCTGCCGGGGGTGGAGGTCGACCTGTCGGACGCGGAGGTCGAGGAGGTCGAGGAGGACCGCTACGTGGCCGTGGCCGAGTAGCGGGCCCGTACCCCATGACCGCTGCCCGCACCAGCCTCGCACCCCTGACCGCTGCTCCCCTGACCACTGCTCCCCGGCTCACCGTGGTCGGCAACCCCGGCCACCGGCGGGTCACCCTGTTCGCCGCCGCCGCCCGGGCCGCCGGGCTGCCCGAACCGGCCGTGCTGCCCTGGCTGGACGTGCTGCGCGGCGACTACCGGCTCGCCCCGGGTGCCCTGCTGCGGATCGAGTCGCCCGGCGAGGACGAGGCGGTGGACCGGCTGCTGCGCGGCCCGGCCCTCGGCGAGGGCTACGCACCGACCAGGGTGGAGGGCACCGCCGCCTGGTACGAGGGGCTGACGTCGGCGCTCGGGCGGCTGGCCCGGGCCGTCCAGGAGACGCCCGGCGCACGGCTGCTGGCCGACCCGGCGGAGATCGCGGTGATGTTCGACAAGCGCCGGGCGCACCGGCTGCTGGCCGCCGCCGGGGTGCCGGTGCCGCGCACCCTGGGCGGCGAAAGCCCGTCCGGCTGGGCCGAGTTGAAGGAGCGGCTGGCGGCGGCCGGGCTGCGCCGGGTGTTCCTGAAGGCCGCGCACGGCTCCTCCGCCGCCGGGGTCCTGGCGCTGGAGTTCGGGCCGCGCGGGCAGGTGCAGGCCACCACCTCGGTCGAGCTGGCGGACGGGCAACTGCACAACTCGCTGCGGGTGCGCCGGTACCGCTCGGAGGCCGAGGCGGCGGCCGTGGTCGACCTGCTGGCGCCGGACGGGCTGCACGTCGAGCAGTGGGTGCCGAAGGCCTCGCAGCGGGAGCGCGCCGCCGACCTGCGGGTGGTGGTGGTCGCCGGCCGGGCCACCCACGCGGTGGTGCGCACCAGCCGCCATCCGATGACCAACCTGCACCTCGGCGGCGCCCGCGGCGATCTGGAGCTGGCCCGCGCGGCGGCCGGCCCGGCCTGGCCGGAGCTGATGGCGGTCGCCGAGCGGGCGGCGGCCTGCTTCCCGCACTCGCCGATGGTGGGGGTGGACGTGCTGCCGACCGGCGGCTGGCGGCGCGGCCTGGTCGGCGAGGTGAACGCCTTCGGCGACCTGCTGCCCGGCCTCACCGGTCTGGCCGGCGGCCCCGCCGAGGGGCTGGACACCTACGGCGCCCAGCTCGCCGCCCTGCTGCCCCGGTCCTGTCCGTCCTCGCGCCGGCCCGATCCCGCCTCGCCCCCACCGCCGCACCGCCCCGCACCACCGACCGGAGCCGCCCGATGACCGAACAGATACCCGACATGCGCCGCATCGTCGGCAGCCACGACCTGCTCCTGGTCACCCTGGACACGCTGCGCTTCGACGTCGCCGAGGAGCTGGCCGCGGCCGGGCGGATCCCGCACCTGGCCGCCGTCCTGCCGGGCGGCCGCTGGGAGCGCCGGCACTCCCCCGGCAGCTTCACCTACGCCGCGCACCAGGCGATCCTGGCCGGCTTCCTGCCCACCCCGGCGCACCCGGACGGGCCGCACCCGCGGCTGTTCGCGGCCCGCTTCGCCGGCTCCGAGTCCACCGAATCCCGGACCTGGGTGTTCGACTCCCCCGACCTGCCCGCCGCGCTGGCGGCGGCCGGGTACCGGACGGTCTGCATCGGCGGGGTCGGCTTCTTCAACAAGCAGGGCCCGCTCGGGTCGGTGCTGCCCGGGCTGTTCCAGGAGAGCCACTGGGAGCCGGCGATGGGCGTGCCCTCACCCACCTCCTTCGAGGCCCAGGTGGCCCGCGCCGAGCAGGTCGCCGCCGAGCAGCCGGCCGGGCAGCCGCTGTTCCTGTTCCTCAACGTCTCGGCGCTGCACCAGCCGAACTGGTTCCACCTGCCCGGCGCCACCCGCGAGCACGGCGACACCCGGGCCAGCCACGCCGCCGCGCTGGAGTACGTGGACGCCCACATCGGCCGGCTGTTCACCGCGATGAGCCGGCGCCGCCCGTGCTTCGCGATCGTCTGCTCCGACCACGGCACCGCGTACGGCGAGGACGGCTACACCGGGCACCGGATCGGCCACGAGGTGGTCTGGACGGTCCCCTACGCGCACTTCACCCTCCCCGCCGCACAAGGCCCGGCACATGGCCCGGCACAAGGCAGCGCCGAACGCCGCACCCAGGACACCGCCGAGGAGCCCGCCCGATGACCAGCACCGCCGAGACCCTGCGGCCGTACCGCTCGTACGTCTACGCCTACCCGCACAAGACCGCCTACCGGCGGCTGCCCGAGCGCCCGGCGCTCGGCGAACTGTGGGCGGGCGAGCCGCAGCACGCGCTCTCGCTCTACCTGCACATCCCGTTCTGCGAGGTGCGCTGCGGCTTCTGCAACCTGTTCACCCGGATCGGCAGCCCCGAGGGCCTGACCACCGCCTACCTGGACGCCCTGGAGCGGCAGGCCACCGCCGTCCGCCGGGCGCTGGCGGACGACGCCCGGTTCGCGCTGGCGGCGTTCGGCGGCGGCACTCCCACCTACCTGACGGCGGGCGAGCTGGAGCGGCTGTGCGACATCGCCGAGCAGCGGATGGGCGCCGACCTGCGGGCGGTGCCGCTGTCGGTGGAGGCCTCGCCGGACACCTGCACCGCGGACCGGCTGGCGGTGCTGGCCGAGCGCGGCACCACCCGGCTCAGCCTGGGGGTGCAGTCCTTCCTGGACGAGGAGGCCCGCTCGGCCGTCCGCCCGCAGAAGCGGGCCGCCGTGGAGGCGGCGCTCGGCCGGATCCGGGCGGCCGGCTTCCCGGTGCTCAACATCGACCTGATCTACGGCATCGACGGCCAGACCGAGGCCAGCTGGCTGCGCTCGCTGGACGCCGCGCTCGCCTGGCGCCCGGAGGAGCTCTACCTCTACCCGCTGTACGTGCGGCCGCTGACCGGGCTCGGCCGACGCACCGCCGAGATCTCCGAGGCCGGCTGGGACGCCCAGCGCCTCGCCCTCTACCGGGCCGGCCGCGACCACCTGCTGGCGCACGGCTACCAGCAGGTGTCGATGCGGATGTTCCGCCGGCTCGACTCCCCCGCGGCGGGCGACGGCGAGTACGCCTGCCAGACCGACGGCATGGTCGGGCTCGGCTGCGGCGCCCGCTCGTACACCTCCCGGCTGCACTACTCCTTCGACTACGCGGTCAACGCCACCGAGGTCCGCGGCATCATCGACGACTACGTGGCCACCGAGGACTTCGACCGGGCCGAGGTCGGCCACCCGATGAGCGGCGCCGAGGCCCGCCGCCGGCACCTGCTGCAGTCGCTGCTGCAGGCCTGCGGGCTCGACCTCGCCGAGTACCGGCAGCGCTTCGGCGGCCCGCCGGCCGAGCACTTCCCGCGCGAGCTGGCCGAGTTGGCGGCCCGCGGCTGGCTGGCGCCGGGCGCCGGGCGGCTCGCGCTGAGCCCGGAGGGCCTGGCGTACTCGGACGCGATCGGGCCGCTGCTGTTCTCCCCGGAGGTCCGGGCCCTGATGGAAGGCTACGAGGCGAAGTGAGCGTCTTCCTGGGCCTGCCCGGGCAGCCCGGCGCCGCCGGCGACCCGGGGCCGCTGGACCTGACCATCCTCTACCGCGGCCCGCTGGCCTCCTGCGACTACGACTGCCCGTACTGCCCGTTCGCCAAGCGGCGGGACGCCCCGGCGCAGCTGCGGGCCGACCGGGCGGCGCTGGAGCGCTTCACCGCCTGGGCGGCGGCGCAGACCGGCGACACCCTCTCGCTGCTGTTCACCCCCTGGGGCGAGGGCCTGGTCCGGTCCTGGTACCGGCGGGCCCTGGCCGAGCTGAGCCGGCTGCCGCAGGTGCGCCGGGTGGCGATCCAGACCAACTTCAGCTGCCGCACCGACTGGCTGGCCGAGGCGGATCTGGACACCCTGGCGTTCTGGATCACCTACCACCCGGGCCAGGTGACCCACGAGCGCTTCCTCGCCCGCTGCCGGGAGCTGACCGCGCTCGGCGCCCGGTACAGCGTCGGCGTGGTCGGCGAGCCGGAGCACCTGGCCCCGGCCCGCCGGCTGCGCGCCGAGCTGCCGCCCGAGGTCTACCTGTGGATCAACGCGGCGGACGGCCGGAGCTACACCGATCAGCAGGCCGCCGGGTGGACGGCGCTCGACCCGCTGTTCGGCTACAGCCGCGACCCGCACCCGAGCGCCGGCCGCCCCTGCCGCACCGGCGAGTCGGTGATCTCGGTGGACGGGGACGGGACGGTGCGCCGCTGCCACTTCGTGCGCCCGCCGCTGGGCAACCTCTACGACGGCTCGTACCGCGCCCAGTTGCTGCCGCGCCCGTGCCCGCTGCCGGTCTGCGACTGCCACATCGGCTATGTGCACCTGGAGAGCCTGCCGCTGTACGAGGTGTTCGCGGGCGGCGTGCTGGAACGGATCCCGCACACCGCCCGCTGACCGCCGGCGCCCGTCGTCGGCCCGGCCTCGTCAGGCCGCCGTCGTCAGCTTGTCTTCGGCAGGCCGGGCGGGTTGATCTCGGAGCTCTGGACGATCTCCTCCGAGAGCCCCCAGCGCTTCAGCACCGAGGCGTAACTGCCGTTCTTCAGCACCTCGTTGATCGCTCCGTTCAGCGCCTTGACCAGGCCGTTGTCCTTCTTCGTGGTGGCCGCGATCTTGCCGAGCACCTGGTCGCCGGCGCCGGAGTAGGTGCCGACCACCTCCGTCTCGCCGGTCTGCGCGGCGTGGAAGGCCGCGGTGGGGTTGGGGCCGAGGTAGGCGTCGATCCGGCCGGAGGAGAGCGCCAGGTAGTAGTCGGAGGAGTTCTGGAAGTACTTGATGTCGACCGGCTTGAGGCCGGCCTTCAGGTTGGCCTCGTTCCAGGAGATCAGCAGCTTCTCCTGGTTGGTGCCGGAGGCGACGGCGATGGTGCGGCCGGCCACGTCCTTGGGCCCGGTGATCTTCCAGCCGGCGCCCTTCTTGGCCTCGAACCCGAGGATGTCCAGCCGGTAGGTGGCGAAGTCGTACTTCTCCTTGCGGGCCTCGGTCACCGTGATGTTGGTGATGCCGACGTCGTACTTGCCGCTGTCCAGGCCGACGAAGACGTTCTCCCAGGAGACCGGGTTGAGCTCGACCTTCAGGCCGAGCACGTCGCCGAGCAGGTAGGCCAGGTCCGGTTCGGCGCCGATGATGGTCCTGTCGTCGGTGGCGTGGAAGTCCAGTGGTGGCACGGTGCCCAGGGAGTCGACCACCTGGAGGGTGCCTCTCTTCCTGATCTCCTCCGGCACCAGGGCCGCGATCGCGTCCACCTTCGCGGTGGTGACCCTCTTCTGGTCGGCCGTCAGGTTCACCGTGGTCCCGTTCGGCGCCACGCTGCCCTTCGTACCGCCGAGGTCGGCGGTGGCGTCCGAGGACGAGCCGCAGGCGCCGAGCACCAGGACGGCGGACAGGGCGGCGGCGGTGACGAGGGCGCGACGGGGTAGGGACATGGCGGAGCTCCGTTCGGGGGTTGGGTTTGTTGCAGGACCTTGGAGTTAGAGGACCTTGGAGAGGAAGGCGCGGGTGCGCTCGTGCCGCGGGTGGTCCAGCACCTCGGCGGGCGGGCCCTGCTCGACCACCACACCGCCGTCCATGAAGACCACGGTGTCCGCCACCTCGCGGGCGAAGCCGATCTCGTGGGTCACCACGATCATGGTGGTGCCGCTGGTGGCGAGGTCCTTGATCACGTCCAGCACCTCGCCGACCAGCTCGGGGTCGAGGGCCGAGGTGGGCTCGTCGAAGAGCAGCACCTTGGGCTCCAGGGCCAGCGCCCGGGCGATCGCCACCCGCTGCTGCTGGCCGCCGGAGAGCCGGCGCGGGTAGGCGTCGGCCTTGTCGGCCAGGCCCACCCGGTCGAGCAGTTCGAGCGCCCGGGCCCGGGCCGCGGCCTTGGGCACCCCCAGCGCGCTGATCGGCGCCTCCACCAGGTTCTCCAGCACGGTGAGGTGCGGGAAGAGGTTGAAGTTCTGGAACACGAAGCCGAGGTGGGTGCGCTGGCGCAGCACCTCGCGCTCCTTGAGCTCGTACAGCCGGTCGCCGGAGCGGCGGTAGCCGATCAGCTCGCCGTCGATCGCCACGTACCCGCGGTCCAGCTTCTCCAGGTGGTTGATGGCCCGCAGCAAAGTGGACTTGCCGGAGCCGGACGGCCCGAGGATCACCGTCACCGACCCGGCCTCGGCCTGCAGGTCGACCCCGCGCAGCACCTCCAGGCGCCCGAAGCTCTTGTGGACGCCGCGGACGTCCACCATGGTCGCGGTCATGAACGGCCTCCCGGGGCGGTGGAGAGCCGGCTCTCCTGGATCTGGCGGACGAAGGCGCGGGCGCGCGCCAGCGGGGTCGGCGGCGGGGTGCGCTCGGCGCCCCGGGCGAAGTACCGCTCGATGTAGTACTGGGCGATCGACAGCAGGGTGGTCAGCAGCACGTACCAGGCGGTGGCCACCATCAGGAGCGGCACCACCCGGCCGGTCCGGCCGTAGATCACCTGCACCTGGTAGAAGAGCTCGCCGATCGCCATCACGTAGACGATCGAGGTGCCCTTGAACAGCGAGATCACCTCGTTGGCGGCGTTCGGCAGGATGCCGCGCATGGCCTGCGGCAGGACGATCCGCCAGGCCTGCCGCAGCCGCGGGATGCCGAGCGCGGCGGCGGCCTCCAGCTGGCCGGCGTCCACCGAGAGCACCCCGGCCCGGACGATCTCGGCGGCGTACGCGGCCTGGTGCAGCGCCAGCCCGAGGACGGCCGCGCCCAGCGCGCCGAGCACGTCCATGGTCTCGAACTGCCAGAACGTGGGCCCGAACGGGATGCCGACCCCGAGCCGCTTGTAGAGGTAGGACAGGTTGAACCAGAAGACCAGCTGGACGATCAGCGGGATCGACCGGAAGGCCCAGACATAGGCCCAGGCGATGGTCTGCAGGATCGGGCTGGCGGACAGCCGCAGGGCGGCGATCACCGCACCCAGCGCGAAGCCCAGGACCGTGCCGTAGCAGGTGAGTTGGAGGGTGATCCAGACCGCCCGCAGGATGCTGTCGGCGGTCACGAAGGCGTTGAAGGTCTGCCAGTCCCAGCCCGGGTTGGTGGCCAGGCCGTGCAGGAACTGGGCGACCAGCACGACGGCGGCGACGCCGGCCAGCCAGCGCCACGGGTGGCGGGCGGGGATCACCCGCAGGCCGGCCGGGCCCGTGGCGGGCGGCGGAGCGGTGGTGTCGGTGGGCTCGGTGGTGTCGGTGGGCTCGGTGGTGGTGACGGTCATGGCGCCCGATTCCTCGGTTGTGGCCGGTTGTCGGCCGGCGGCGGCGGACACGGGATCACGGGTGCTCGGGCGGGCTGATCAGCGACTGGGTGATCGCCGAGTCGGTGGTGCCCCACTTCTGGAGGATCCGGCCGTAGGTGCCGTCCTTGATCAGCTGGTTGACGGCGGCCTGGAAGGCCGGGGTCAGCGGCGAGCCCTTCTTGAACGCGAAGCCGACGTCGAGCCGGTGGAACTCGCCGAGGAACTTCGTCCCGGAGGCCTCCTGGCCGGCCTGGTAGCGCAGGCCGTTGATGGTGGACATCACCACGTCGACCCGGCCCTGCTGGAGGCCGGTCAGCACCGCGCCGCTGTCCGCGAAGGCCCGTACCTCGTACGGCTTCCTGCCCGCGTCGGTGCAGACGTTCTTCCTGCTGTTCAGCGTGGTCTCGAAGGTGGTGCCGACGCCGGTGCCGATGGTCAGGCCGCAGAGCTGGACCAGGTCGGTGACCGGCTGGATCGCGGTGTTGTCCTTCTTCACCGCGAAGCCCTGGCCGTCGTCGATGTAGGTGACGAAGTCGATGGTCTTCAACCGCGCGGTGGTGACCCCGAAGTTGCCGGTGCCCACGTCGTACTTGCCGCTGTCCAGCGCCGGGAGGATGGTCTCGAAGGCCGCCTCCTCCCGCTGGATGGTGATGCCCAGGACCTTGGCCACCGCGTCCGCGAAGTCGACGTCGATCCCGGCGGCCTTGTGGACGGCCGGGTCGGGGAAGAACGCGCTCGGCGGGGTGCCGCCGGCGCCGCCGAGGCGCAGCGTGCCCGCGGCGCGGACGTCGGGCGGCAGCAGGGCCGCGATCGGCTCGACCTTCCGCTCGGCCGCCACCACGTCCTGGCCGGCCGCCGCGACGGCGGAGGCCCCCGGGGCGCCCGGGCCGGCGGGTGCCGGGGCGGAGCTGCAGCCCGCCAGCACCACGGCGGTGGCGGCGAGGGCTGCGGGGAGTGCGCGTCTCACGGTGGTGCCTCTCAGTGGGGTGCGGCGAGGTGCTTCTCGAACGGCAGCGGGCGGGCCTCCGGCGGCGGATCGGCGCCGGGAACGGCCTGGGGGTCGAACAACGGGGTGTACCCGGTGGCCAGGTAGAGCGCCTTGGCCTCGGGCTGGCGCGGGCCGGTGGTCAGGTGGATCCGCCGGTAGCCGGCCGCCGCGGCGGCCCGCTCCAGCTCGACCAGCACCCGGCGGGCCAGCCCCCGGCGGCGGTGCGCCGAGTGCGTCCACATCCGCTTCACCTCGGCGGTGTGCTCGTCGTACCGGCGGTACGCGCCGCCCGCCACCGGCCGGCCGTCCTCCAGCAGGAGCAGCAGCAGACCGTGCGGCGGGGCGAACTCCGCGGCGGGGTAGCGGGCCATCTCCGCGTAGCCGCCGGGGCCGTACCGGGTGACGTACTCATGGGTGAGCTCCCGCACCAGCGGCTCGGTCAGCGGGTCGCCGAGCAGCACCTGCTGGACCTCGACCGGCGGGCTGCTCACGCCTGCGCCGCGATCAGCTGGTGGCGGTCGCGCTCCCGGGCGGCGACCGCGGCCGCCTCGCGCTCGGCCGCCTTGGCGGCGTCCCGCTTGGCCACCTCCGCCCGGACGATCGGGATCACGTACCGGCCGAAGTCGATGGCGTCGCCGAGCAGGTCGTAGCCGCGGGCGGAGAGGATGTCGGCGCCCAGGTCGTAGTAGTCCAGCAGCGCCTCGGCGACCGTCTCGGGGGTGCCGACCAGCGCATTGGAGTTGCCCGCACCGCCGGTGGCGGCGGCGGTCGGGGTCCACAGCGCGCGGTCGTAGCGCTCGCCCTGCGCGGCGAACTCGATCAGCCGCTGCGAGCCGGTGTTCTCCGGCGTCCCGGCCGGCCGTCGGCGGACCAGGTCGGTGTCGGTGGCCGCCCGCCGGGCCCGGATCGCACCGACCGTGCGGTGCGCCTTCTCCCAGGCCAGCTCCTCGGTGGGCGCGATGATCGGGCGGAAGGCGACCTGGATCCGCGGGGTGTCGGTGCGCCCCGCCGCCCGGGCGGCCTGCCGGACCAGCTCGATCTGCTCGGCGGTGGCGGCCAGCGGCTCGCCCCAGAGGCAGAAGATGTCCGCCTCGGCGCCACCGGCCGCGTAGGCGGCGGCGGAGGAGCCGCCGAAGGAGACGTTCGGCCGGGGCTGCTGGACGGGGAAGACGTCCGAGACGAAGTCGTTGAAGCGGTAGTGCTCGCCCTCGTGGTCGAAGGGCTCGTGGCTGGTCCAGGCCTTCTTGACGATCCCGATGTACTCGCGGGTGCGGGCGTAGCGCTGGTCCTTGGTCAGGAAGTCGCCCTCGCGCTGCTGCTCGTGGTCGCTGCCGCCGGTGATGAAGTGCACCGTCAGCCGGCCCTCGCTGATCCGGTCGAGGGTGGCGAAGGTCTTCGCGGCGAAGGTCGGGTAGGAGACGTTGGGGCGGTGCGCCAGCAGGATCTGCAACCGCTCCAGCCGCGCGGCGAGGAAGGCGGCGGCCGGGGCCGGGTCCGGGGCGCCGGCGCCGTACGCGAAGAGCACCCGGTCCCAGCCGTGGTCCTCGTGGGCGCGGGCCAGCCGCAGGGTGTAGTCGCGGTCGAAGGCGGCGGTGGTCCGGGCGGTGGTCTCCGAGCCGTCGCCGGTGGCGGCGATACCGAGGAACTCGACGGGCATGGTGCTGGCCTTTCCAGGACGATGCGGGCATGCCGGAGCCGGGGCAGGGCGCCCGGGCGTGCGGCAGCGCGGCACAGGGGAGGTGAACGAACCGTCGTACGGCGGAGTGTGACGGAGGATCAGCTACGTTCGGAAGATGGCGGCAGCGCACGCCTGTCGATCCGTCGGACATGACGGCATCCCGGCCCGCGACGGGGCAACCGAGGGAGGTCTCCGAGGGAGAGCAGGGCCGGTCAGGCGGCCCGCTGCCGGGTCAGCTGCAACACGCCGCGGACCACACCCGACCGAAGTCGATGTGGCCGCGCGTGACCAGACGCTGCTCGGCATTCATGTCGCAAGTTGAGCAGCGAACCTCCGATTTCGTCAACCACTGTCCAGGAAGCGGCCGTCCGGGCGGCGGATCCGCCGGCGGCCGGCCTTGACACTCCCGGACCGCTCCCACGTACGATCGGCCGTGGAGTGAGTACGCCTCGGGATCCGGCCGAACCCTGGCCGCCCCAAGCCGTGTTGAGGGACACGGCAGGCGCGTGACGGACAGCGGACCTCTGCCTGCCCGCTCGCCTCTGGAGCCCTCCATGGCCACCACGCCGGACGTCCTGCCGCCGACCGCCGCACCGCCACCCGCCCGCGCGGAGCCGGCCGACCCGCCCTCCGCCCCTTCCGCCGCGGCCCTGGTGATCGTGGCGCGCCGCCGCCCCGGCCGGCTGCTCGCGGCCGCCGCCGCGCTGCTGCTCTTCGGCATGGTCCTCAACTCCCTGGTCCGCAACCGCGCCTTCCGGTGGGAGGTGGTGGGGCAGTACTTCACCACCACCTCGATCGTCGACGGACTGCTGCTCACGCTCTGGCTGACCGCCCTGGTGATGGTGCTCGGCTTCGCCCTGGGCACCGTGCTGGCGCTGGCCCGGCTCTCCGACAACCCCGTGCTGAAGTCGCTGAGCTGGGGCTTCGTCTGGGTGTTCCGGGCCACCCCGCTGCTGGTCCAGCTGCTGTTCTGGTTCAACATCGGGGCGCTCTACCCGCGTCTGGGGGTGGGCGTCCCGTTCGGCCCCGAGTTCCTGACCGTGAAGACGGTCAACCTGCTCGGCCCGGTGCTCACCGCCGTGATCGGGCTCACCCTGCACGAGGCCGCGTTCGCCGCCGAGGTGGTGCGCAGCGGAATCCTCTCGGTGGACCAGGGCCAGCTGGAGGCCGCCGCCTCGCTCGGCCTGCGCCGGCGGCGGGTGCTGCGCCGGATCGTCGTCCCGCAGGCGATGCGCTCGATCGTGCCGACCGCCGGGAACATGCTGATCGGCACCCTCAAGGGCACCTCCATCGTCAGCGTGCTCGCCGTGCAGGACCTGCTCTACTCGGCGCAGCTGGTCTACAACCAGACGTACCAGGTCATCCCGCTGCTGATGGTGGCCACACTCTGGTACATCGGCGTGACCAGCGTGCTCTCGGTCGGCCAGTACTACCTGGAGCGGCACTTCGCCCGGGGCGCCACCAGGGACGGGCTCCCGCCGACCCCGCTGCAGCGCGCGGCCGCCGCCTGGCGCCGGCTGAACGCCAGGGCCGGTGAGGTCGGTTGAGCACCCTGGTGATCATCGGCGCCGGCCCGCGCGGCACCGGCCTGCTGGAGCGCCTGGCCGCCAACGCCGCCGAGCTGCTGCCGCCCGACCGGCCGCTGCACATCCACCTGGTCGACCCCTACCCGCCGGGCGGCGGCCGGATCTGGCGCCACCGGCAGTCGCCGCTGCTGCGGATGAACTCGATGGCCGAGGACGTCACCATGTTCACCGACGAGACCTCCACCACCGAGGGCCCGGTCCGGCCCGGCCCGTCGCTGGCCGAGTGGGCCCGCGCGCCCGAGCGGTACGCGCCGTACCGGCCGGTGGCCGACCGCGGGGTGCGGGCCGAGCTCGCCGCCCTGCGGCCGACCGACTTCGCCACCCGCCGGGCCCAGAGCGCCTACCTGGACTGGGTGTTCCGGCGGGCCGTCGCCGACCTGCCCGGGCACGTCACGCTCACCGTGCACCGGGACACCGCCCGCGCGGTCGAGGGCCCGCCGGACGGTCCGCAGCTGGTCCGGCTGTCCGACCGGGTGCTGGTCGCCGACCAGGTGGTGCTGACCCTGGGCCACCTGGAGTCCGCCCCCGATCCGCGGCACCGGGCGACCGCCGCCTTCGCCGCCCGGCACGGCCGCTTCCACCTCCCGCCGGTCTTCTCCTCGGACGCCGACCTGTCCCGGCTGGCCCCGGGCGAGCAGGTGATCGTGCGCGGCTTCGGGCTGGCCTTCGTCGACCTGATGGCGCTGCTCACCGAGGGCCGCGGCGGACGCTTCGAACCGGCCCCGGACGGCCTGGTCTACCACCCCAGCGGGCGCGAGCCGGTGCTGCACGTCGGCTCGCGGCGCGGCGTGCCGTACCACTCCAAGACCGACTACCGGCTGCAGGGGCCGCCCGCCCCGCTGCCGCGGTACTTCGACGCCGCCGCCGTGGACGCCCTGACCGCGCGCCCGGAACCGGTCGAACTCCGGCGTGACGCCTGGCCGTTGATGGCCAAGGAGATCGGCTTCGGGTACTACCACGAGCTGTTCCACGCGCATCCGGAGCGCACCGCCCGGCCCTGGCCGGAGTTCCTCGCCGGGTACGACCGGCTGGGCTGGTACGACCCCGCGCTGGCCGAGCTGGTCGCCGGGGCCGTACCGGACCCGCTCGACCGGCTGGACTTCGAGCGGCTCGACCGGCCGCTGGCGGGCCTGCGGTTCGAGCGGCCGGAGCAGCTCCAGCAGCACCTGCGCGAGTACGTCACGGCCGACGCCGACCGGCGCGCCGACCCCGCGCACAGCGCCGACCTCGGCGCCTTCCTGGCGCTGCTGTCGCTGTACGGCAACCTGCCCCGGCTGGTCGGCTCCGGCCGGCTGTCGGCCCACTCGGTGGCCGAGGAGCTGGACGGCTGGTGGTTCGGCTTCTTCAGCTTCCTGGCCTCCGGCCCGCCGGGCTTCCGGCTACGGCAGCTGCTGGCGCTCGCGGAGGCCGGGGTGGTGCGGTTCCTCGGCGCCGAGGTGGCCGTCACGGTCGACGAGAGCGACGGCCGCTTCGTCGCCACCAGCCCCACGGTGCCGGGCCACGAGGTCCGGGCCACCGCGCTGATCGAGGGGTACCTGCCGCGGCACGCCGTCGACCGCAGCGCCGATCCGGTGCTGGCCGGGCTGCACCGGGCCGGCCGGCTCACCGAGGAGGAGGTCCGCGACCAGGACCACACCTACCGCTCCGGCCTGATCGTCACCGCTCCCGGGGACGGCCGGATCATCGACCCGGCCCTGGGCGGCGCCCCGCACCCCCGGCGCACCGCGCTCGGCCCGCACACCGACGGCCGCGCCCAGGCGGCCTTCGCCCGCCCCCGCACCAACGCCCCGGCCTTCCGGCAGAACGACGCGGCCGCCCGGACCCTGCTGCGCGCCCTCGCGCCCGCCGGGCCGGCTCTGCCGTCTCCGCCTTCCCCGCCTTCCCCGCCTTCCCCGCCGGCGAGCCGGGGCGGCGCGGCGGAACCCCCGGGAGCGGGGCTGGCCGAGCCGGCACTCCGTGGACGGCCCTCCTGAAGTCCTCTCAGGCGGGCCGGGGTTGGCCGAGGGCGAGCGCGGTGACCTGTTCGGGGGTCAGGTGGTCGGGCGCCGAGTAGATCCGGTCGGCCAGACCCTTGAGACCGGTCCGGCGCTCCAGCTCACCGACGCAGTCCAGGGCCTCCCGGTCGACCTCGAAGTCCCAGACCATCAACCGGTGGACCACCGCCACCGCCTCCACCCAGCCGATCCCGGTCGGCGCCCCCGGGAGCCGCCCCAGCTGCTGCACCTGCCGGCCGAGCACCGCCCGCGCCTCCCCGACCAGCGGGTGCTCCTCGCCGAGCGCCTGCTGGAGCTGCGGGACGAGCTGCACCAGCTGCCCGGCCGCACCGCCGAGGTCGCCCAGCGCCGCGGTCCGGGCGGCCAGGTCGAGCCGGGCGCCGAGGGTCTCCGGGTCGTTCGCCCCCAGCGCCCGGGCCAGGTCGGGGATCACCTGCCCGAGCAGGTGCGCCGCCCCGGCCGGATCGCCCGCCTCACCCTGCCGGCGGGCCACCTCGCGCCAGGTGGCCAGGGTCTCCCGGTCGTACCGGCCCAGCTCGGCGACCATCTCCCGGGCCACCGCCTCCAGCAGCTGGGCGGCACCGTCCGCGGTCCTGGCCACCTCGGCGGCCGCCCGCAGGCGCAGCAGCAGCTCGCGCACCCCGGGGGCCGGGTCCTGCTGCGTCGCGGGGCCGAACCGGCCCTCGGGTGCTTCGGTGGACGACATGGGCTGGCTCACTCCTGGGCGGGGATCTGACGGACCGGGGTCGCCCGGGCACGCAGCGATGGCCAATTCTGGCCCGGCCCGCCCCGGCGGTGCCACCCCCTCCGACCCCGAGCGGCACAGTGCGAGGATGGGCGGCAGGGGCACGGCAACGGTGCGGCCCCATCCGCAGGAAAGGTGTCAGCCATGGCCAAGCAGGCCCCGCAGAGCGACCCGGCGCAGGACGCGCCCGAGGTGGGTGCGCCCCAGCACGCCGCGGCCGGGCTGACCGCCGTCGCCAAGAGCCTGCAGATGGCCGGGGAGCAGATGGGCGTCCGGCGGACACTGGCCACCCTGCGCAAGGTCAACCAGCCGGACGGCTTCGACTGCCCCGGCTGCGCCTGGCCCGAGCCGGGCAGGACGCACACCGCCGAGTTCTGCGAGAACGGCGCCAAGGCGGTCGCCGAGGAGGCGACCGAGCGCCGGATCACCGCCGACTTCTTCGCCGCCCACCCGGTGGCGGAGCTGGCCGAGCGCTCCGGCTACTGGCTGGGCCAGCAGGGTCGGCTCACCGAGCCGATGCTGCTGGAGGAGGGCGCCACGCACTACACGCCGGTCTCCTGGGAGCGCGCGTTCGCGATCGTCGCCGACGACCTGAAGGCGCTGGACACCCCGGACGGCGCGGCCTTCTACACCTCGGGCCGGACCAGCAACGAGGCCGCCTTCACCTACCAGCTGTTCGCCCGCCAGCTGGGCACCAACAACCTGCCGGACTGCTCCAACATGTGCCACGAGTCCTCCGGCTCGGCGCTCACCGAGACGCTGGGCGTCGGCAAGGGCAGCGTCCATCTGAAGGACCTCTACCAGGCCGACCTGATCATCGTGGCCGGCCAGAACCCCGGCACCAACCACCCGCGGATGCTCTCCGCGCTGGAGCGGGCCAAGCGGGCCGGCGCGAAGGTGGTCAGCGTCAACCCGCTGCCGGAGGCCGGGCTGGAGCGGTTCAAGAACCCGCAGAACGCCCGGGGCCTGGTCGGCGTGGGCACCAAGCTGACCGACCTCTTCCTGCAGATCCGGCTCGGTGGCGACCTGGCGCTGTTCCGGGCGCTGAACCAGCTGGTGCTGGCCGCCGAGGGCGGGGTGGACCACGAGTTCATCGCCGAACACTGCCTCGGGTACGAGGAGTTCGCCGCCGAGGCGGCGGCCACCGAGCGGGCCGAGGTGCTGGCCGCGACCGGGCTGCCCTGGGAGCAGATCGAGGAGCTGGCCGAGCTGGTGCTGGCCTCCGAGAAGATCATCGTCTGCTGGGCGATGGGGCTGACCCAGCACAAGCACGCCGTGCCGACCATCCGCGAGGTGGTCAACTTCCTGCTGCTGCGCGGCAATGTGGGCCGCCCGGGCGCCGGGGTGTGCCCGGTGCGCGGGCACAGCAACGTCCAGGGCGACCGGACCATGGGCATCTTCGAGCGGCCCAGCGGCGCCTTCCTGGACGCGCTGGCCAAGGAGTTCGACTTCGAGCCGCCGCGCGAGCACGGTCTGGACTCGGTGGACACCATCCGGGCGATGCGCGACGGCCGGGTCAAGGTCTTCTTCGCGATGGGCGGCAACTTCGTCGCCGCCACCCCGGACACCCTGGCCACCGAGGCCGCGATGCGCGGCTGCCGGCTCACCGTGCACGTGTCGACCAAGCTCAACCGCTCGCACGTGGTCACCGGCGCCCGGGCGCTGATCCTGCCCACCCTGGGCCGCACCGACCGCGACCGCACCGCCGCCGGCCTCCAGTTCGTCAGCGTCGAGGACTCGATGAGCATGGTGCACTCCTCGCGCGGCGGGCTGAAGCCGCCGTCCGAGAGCCTGCTCTCCGAGGTGGCGATCGTCTGCCGGCTGGCCCGCGCCGCCCTCGGCCCGCACAACCCGGTGCCCTGGGAGGAGTTCGCCGAGTCCTACGACACCATCCGGGACCGGATCTCCCGGGTGGTGCCCGGTTTCGAGGACTTCAACGAGAAGGTCCGCCGCCCCGGCGGCTTCGTGCTCCCGCACGGCCCGCGCGACCACCGCACCTTCCCCACCGCGACCGGACGGGCCAACTTCACCGTCAACCCGCTGACCGCGCCCGAGGTGCCCGAGGGCCGGCTGCTGCTCCAGACGCTGCGCTCGCACGACCAGTACAACACCACCGTGTACGGCCTGGACGACCGCTACCGCGGCATCACCGGCGGCCGCCGGGTGGTGCTGGTGAACCCGGCGGACGCGGCCGAGTTCGGCCTGGTCGAGGGCGCCTACACCGACCTGGTGAGCGAGTGGCAGGACGGGGTGGAGCGGCGGGCCCCGCACTTCAGGGTGGTGCACTACCCGGTCGCCCGGGGCGGCGCGGCGGCGTACTACCCGGAGACCAACGTGCTGGTGCCGCTGGACTCCACCGCCGACATCAGCAACACCCCGACCTCCAAGGCCGTGGTGATCCGCTTCGAGCCGGACAGCGGCGACAGCTGAGCACGCGCCGGCGCCCGACCCCCCTGCCGGGGAGCCGGGCGCCGGCCCCGCGCGGTCGGTCCCGCCCGGTCAGTCCTGGGTCGCGTGCCCGGTGCCGCTCGGCGGGAGCTGGGCCGGGGAGCCGCTGCCGGTGGGCGCCGCGCTGCCGGCGGGCGGCGTACCGGTGGTCGAGGGCGTGGCGGGCGACCCGGTGCCGGTCGACGGGGTGGACGGCGCCGACGACGGGGTGGTCGAGCCACCGCTCGGCGTGCCCGAACCGCTCGGCGTGCCGGTGCCGGACGGCGTACCGGAACCGGAAGGGGTGCCCGAGCCGGACGGCGTACCGGACGGGGTGCCGCCGGTGGAGGGCGAAGGGTCCGGCGTCGTCGGCGCGGTGGGCGCGGTGGGTGCGGTGGTCGGCGGCGCCGGCGGGGTGGGCGTCAGGGTGGACGGCTTGGCCGGGGCGATCCGCACCTCGCCGACCTTCACGTCCGGCACCTTCCAGGCGCCGCCCTTGTCGTCCGCGCCCGCGTCCGGATCGGGGCGCACCACGCCGAGGATCGGCATCGCGCCGATCTGGGTCACCTTGACCACGTCACCGGTGTGCGGGGCCTGGACGATCAGCCCGCCGCCGATGTACATGCCGATGTGGGTGGCTCCGCCGTAGTAGACCACCAGGTCGCCGGCCCGGATCTGGTTCAGCGGGACGTGCTTGAGCTGGGCCCACTGCTCCTGGCTGGTGCGCGGGACGGACACCCCGGCGTGGATCCAGGCCTGCGAGGTGAGCCCCGAGCAGTCGAAGACGTCCGGCCCGGCGCCACCCCACACGTAGTCCTTGCCGAGCTGCGCCAGCGCGTACGCGACCGCCTTGCGGCCGGCCTCGGAGGGCGTGCGCTCGCCCTTGCCGAGCGCGCCCGAGGCGAGGAAGGCCAGCTGGGCCTGGTCGGCCTGCTGCTTCTCCAGGGCCTCCAGCTCCGCGCGCTGCGCGCCGGTCAGCGAGCCGACCAGTTGCTCGACCTCCGCGAGCCGCTTGGCCACGTCCGCCTTGGCCTGCTCCTGCTGGGTGGCCACCGCCTGCTGCTGGGCCAGCGACAGCTCGGCCTGCTGCTGAAGCACGGTCAGGGTGGCGCGGTCCGCCTTGAGCCGGTCCAGGAAGGCCGACTGGGAGCGTCCGGCCGCCTGCAGCAGCTCGGCCACCACCACGGCCTCGTACGGGTCGTCGGCCATCAGCAGCTCGCCGAGCTCGGAGGCGTGGCCGTTGCGGTACTGCGCGGCGGCCAGCTGGGCGGCCAGGTCGCCGCCGGCGTCCACCGCGGCCTGCTGCCGGTCGATCCGGGTCCGCAGGTCGGTGATGGTGCTCTGCAGCGCGGTGAGCTTGGTGACCGAGCCGTTGTACTGCTCGGTGGCCGCCTCGGCCTGCTGGTAGAGCTGGTGCAGCTGGTCCAGCAGGGGGCCCAGGGTGGCCTTGGCCGCGGCCAGCGGGTCGGCCCCGGGCGCGACCGTCGGCGCGGTCACCGGCGCGGTCGGCTCGGGCGCGGCGTAGGCGGCCTGGGCGAGCGACAGCGAGATCGCGGCTGCGGCCAGCACCGCCCCGCACCGCAGGGCAGCCCGCACCCATGGCCTGACGCCGGCCGTCTCCATCCGCTGCGCAGCCCCCATCGGCCCGCCCTCCCCCGCCTCGCGACCTCCGACCGGGCGTCCCACCCGGCGATCCACCGGGCTGATCCTGCCATGTCGGGGCCGCCGGGGGGCAGGTGGCACCGGTACGTACTGATGAACTTCTCATCTTGGCCCGGGGGCCGGTGTGAGACAGGTCTCAGCAAACCGCCACCAGATCGGTCATTCCCGGCAAAAGTGCTGATCAGGGGCCCGTGGGACACCCTGTGGATGCCCGGTCGAAATCCCTGGGACACCATCAGAACCTCAACTCCTGGCACAGTTAACCTTCCGTTCACCGAATCTCCCTACGGTCGGCGAGACAGCAGCGTCAGTCCGACAACTACGACGATTGTTTGGGTATGGAACACATCACGTTCCTGGTGGCCGTTGTGATCATCACGGCGCTCGCCTTCGACTTCACCAACGGTTTCCACGACACCGCCAACGCGATGGCCACCTCCATCGCCACCGGTGCCCTCCGCCCGAAGGTCGCGGTCGCCATCGCGGCCGTGCTGAACTTCGCCGGCGCCTTCCTCTCGGTGAAGGTCGCCACCACCATCTCGGGCGGCATCGTCAACGAGAAGGCCGGCATCCACCCTCAAGTGATCTTCGCGGCCCTGGCCGGCGCGATCCTGTGGAACCTGCTGACCTGGCTCAAGGGTCTGCCCTCCAGCTCCTCCCACGCCCTGTACGGCGGCCTGATCGGCGCCACCGTGGTCGGGGTCGGCATGAACGGCGTCAACTTCAGCGTCGTGGTCAGCAAGATCCTGATCCCGGCCGTGGCCGCCCCCCTGGTGGCCGGTGCGGCCGCCTGGGGCGCCACCAAGCTGGCCTACCGGATCACCCGCGGCGGCGACTCCACCACCAAGGGCTTCAAGCGCGGCCAGATCTTCTCCTCCTCGCTGATCTCGCTCGCCCACGGCACCAACGACGCCCAGAAGACCATGGGCATCATCACGCTGACCCTGGTCTCGGTGGGCGCGCTGCCCAAGGGCGCGCTGCCCCCCACCTGGGTGATCGTGAGCGCCGGTGGCGCGATCGCGCTCGGCACCTACATGGGCGGCTGGCGGATCATCCGCTCGATGGGCAAGGGCCTGGCCGACATCAAGGCCCCGCAGGGCTTCGCCTCCGAGACGGCCGCCGCCACCGCGATCCTGACCTCCACCCACATGGGGTACGGCCTGTCCACCACCCAGGTCTGCTCCGGCAGCATCATGGGCGCCGGCCTCGGCGGCCCCAAGGGCAAGCTGCACTGGGCCCTGGTCCGCCGCATGGTCTACACCTGGGGCCTGACCCTGCCCGCCGCCGCCATCGTCTCCGGCGCCGCCGCGTACGTCGCGGGCCGCGGTGACTGGGGCGTCGCCGTGGTCGGCACCGTGCTGGTGCTCGGCGCCGGCTCGATGTGGCTGCTCTCCCGCCGCCAGCCGGTGAGCGCGGACAACGTCAACGACGCCACCCCGGTCGAGCTCCCGGGCGCCCCCGCGCCCCTCACCCCGACCACCACCACCGCCGCCGTCGCGGCCTGACGCCGGAAGGACACCTCGATCATGAGCATCAAGTGGGCCGCACTCGGCCAGACCGCGGCTTTCAGCCTGCTGATCACCCTCGCGGTGGTCGCCGTCTTCGCCCTCGGCAACCTCGCCCTCTCCCGCCGCGAGGCCGCCCTGGCCGCCCGCCAGGCCGGCACCCCCGGCGCAGGCAGCGGCACCCTGGCACTGGCCGGCGCCGGCGCCTGCTTCGCGGTCTGCGCGGGCGTGGTGCTGTACGGGATCTCGCTGATCGCGGGCTGACCGCCCCCGGCACGGCGAAGGGCCCGCGGAGCTCGTGCTCCGCGGGCCCTTCCGCGTTCCCCGGCCCGGTCAGTCCGCGACCGGCACCGGCACCGGCTGCGGGTGCGGGTGCGACTCCTGGGTGGTGCGCAGCGGCTCCTCCCGGATGAACAGCACCACCAGGAAGGCCAGCAGCGCGAACGGCGCGGCCACCAGGAAGACCAGGCCCACCCCGTGCCCGAAGGCATCGGTGACCAGCGGCACCAGCGGCGCGGGCAACCGGTGCAGGTCCGGGATCTCGCCGCCGAGCGCGGCCCCGGCGCCGGGCCGCACGTGGGCGGCGGCGAGGTTCTCGACCAGGTAGTGCGAGACCCGGTTCGACAGCAGCGCGCCGAGCGCCGAGACGCCCATCGCACCGCCCATGGTGCGGAAGAAGGTGACCACCGAGCTGGCGGCGCCCAGCTCGTGCCGGGGCACCGTGTTCTGCACGGCCAGCACCAGGTTCTGCATGGTGAGGCCGAGACCGAGGCCGGTCAGCGCCATGTACAGCGCCAGCGGGCCGTACCCGGTGTCGTCCCGGACGGTGCCGAGCAGGCCGAAGCCGACGGCCAGCAGCAGGGTGCCGGCCAGCAGGTAGGCCTTCCAGCGGCCGTACCTGGTGATCAGCCGGCCGGCCACGGTGGAGGAGAGCGCGAGCCCGAGGATCATCGGCAGGGTGAGCAGCCCGGCCATGGTCGGCGACTCCTTCCGGGCCAGCTGGAAGTACTGGCCGAGGAAGGTGGTCGCGCCGTACATCCCGACGCCGACCAGCACGCTGGCCACCGAGGCGAGCGCGACCGTGCGGTACCGGAAGAGGCCGAGCGGGATGATCGGCTCGGCGGCCCGGCGCTCGGCGCGGACGAAGAGCGCCGCCAGCGCCAGCCCGCCGCCGACCATCGCGGCACTCTGCCAGGACAGCCAGCCGTAGTTCTTGCCGGCCAGGCTGATCCAGATCATCAGCAGGCTGACCGCGCCGGTGATCAGTGTCGCGCCGAGGTAGTCGATCCGGACCTTGCGGCGCGGCGCCTCGGGCAGGTGCAGGGTGCGCTGCAGCACCAGGATGGCGATCAGCGAGAACGGGATGCCCACGTAGAAGCACCAGCGCCAGCCGAGCCAGTCGGTGTCCACGATGACGCCGCCGATCAGCGGGCCGCCGATGGTGGCGAGGGCGAAGACGGCGCCGAAGTAGCCGCTGTAGCGGCCACGCTCGCGCGGCGGGACCATCGCGGCCAGGCAGATCTGGGCCAGCGCGGTGACCCCGCCGGCGCCGACGCCCTGGAGCACCCGGCAGGCGATCAGCTCGCCGGTGTTCTGGGACAGGCCGGCCAGCGCCGAGGAGGCGATGTAGATCACCAGGGCGATCTGGACCAGCAGCTTCTTGCTGACCAGGTCGGAGAGCTTGCCCCAGATCGGGGTGGAGGCGGTGAGCGAGAGCAGCGCCGCGGTGATCACCCAGGTGTAGGCGGATTCGCCGCCGTGCAGGTCGGTGAGGATCCGCGGCAGCGCGTTGGAGACGACGGTGGACGAGAGCACGGCCACGAAGAGGCCGAGCAGCAGGCCGGACAGGGCTTCGAGCACCTGCCGGTGGGACATGGGGGTCGTCGGCATGCGGATCCTTCGACGAGAGATTTGTTGCGTTTAGCAACCATACGGGCAGATGGTTGAGCAAGGCAACCTTTTACCCCGGATCCGAACCCCGCCCGCACGCCCCACAACTACTTCATGATATGAAGTATCCATCCGCTTTGTCCTCATCTCCAAGGAGCCACGCGATGACTGAACCCGCATCAGGTTTTCTCGCCGAACTCAAGGACGCGGTGACACCCCGGGCCGCCCTGCTGGTGATCGGCGTCCTCCTGCTCCAGCTCGGCTTCATCACCTCGTACGTCGGCGCGCTGCACCACCCGCAGCCGCACCAGCTGTCGATCGCCGTGGTGGCACCGCCGCAGGTCGCGCCGAAGCTGGTGGCCGGCCTGGAGTCGGTGCCCGACGAGGCCGTGAAGGCCTCCACCGCCCCGGACCGGGCGAGCGCCGAGGCCCGGATCAGGAACCAGGAGATCTACGCCGCCTGGATCTTCGACCCGGCCGGCAGCAAGGACACCCTGCTGGTCGCCGACGCCCGCGGGCCGGCCGCCGCACGGGCCGCCACCGAGATCGTCACCCAGGTCGACCAGACCCAGGGCCGCACCGTGGCCACCGAGGACGTGGTGCCGCTGGCGGCCGGCGACGCCGAGGGCCTGTCCTCCTTCTACCTGGTGATCGGCTGGTGCGTCGGCGGCTACCTGGTGGCCTCGATCCTCGGCATCAGCGCCGGCTCCCGCCCGGCCAACACCCACCGGGCGCTGATCCGGCTCGGCACCCTCGCGGTCTACTCGGTGGCGGCCGGCCTCGGTGGCGCGGTGATCATCGGCCCGGTGCTGAACGCGTTGCCCGGCTCCGGCTGGGCGCTGCTGGGCCTGGGCTCGCTGGTGGTGTTCGCGGTCGGTGCGATCACCATGGCGATGGAGTGCCTGTTCGGCGTGATCGGGATCGGCCTCGCCGTGCTGGTCTTCGTGGTGCTGGGCAACCCCAGCGCGGGCGGGGTCTTCCCGCCGCCGCTGATGCCGCCGTTCTGGCGGGCGATCGGCGCCTGGATCCCGAACGGCGCCGGCACCGACGTGGCTCGCTCGATCGCCTACTTCGGCGCCACCGGCATCACCACGGGGCTGCTGGTGCTGGCCGCCTGGGCGGTGGTGGGCGTGGCCGTCACCCTGCTCGCGGTCGCGAAGCGGCCCGGCGGGCGCCCGGCAAAGGCCGAGTCCGCGACCGCCGCCGCCGCGTAGCCCGGCCCACCGGCCCGGCCCGGCGGTCGGGCCGGGCCGGGCCGGGTCAGACCCGCTCGGAGGCCCGGTTCTCGGCCCGCACCCGGGCCGAGAACCGGGTGAAGACGAAGCGGTTCATCGCCCAGAACCGGAAGCCCATCGCCAGCAGCGTGCCGACGATCATGCCGCTGAGGAAGTCGGCCAGCTCCTGGGTGAGATGGCCGACGGCGGGCTCCCGCAGCTCCAGCACGTAGCGGGAGACCGCCAGCGGCAGGTCGTTGACCACCACGGCCACCGCGCTCACCGCGAAGTAGAGGGCGGCCTCACGCTGCCGCCCGGCGGCCCGGAAGGACCACTGGCGGTTCAGCACGTACGAGACGGCCGTCGCCAGCACGGTCGCGACGGTCAGCGCCAGCACCGGCTTGTCCCGCAGCACGGTCAGCTTGAGCCCGAAGTTCACCACCGCCGTCAGGGCGAAGCAGGTACCGCCCACCATCATGAACTTCACCAGCGTGCGGTGCTTCACCAGGAACGGGCGGTACCGCGGGGGCACTCGGGTCAGGGCCCGCTGAGTGGGCGACGGCACGGCGAAAGTGTCGCACGTCACACCGGCGTTGCGGTACTCGGCGCGGCCCCGCCGTCACCCCTCGGTGATCCGCAGCACGCCGGTGGTGGTGCCCTGAAGCACCACCCGGCCCGGCGCGATGGAGCCGACCATCTGCAGGGTGTCGAACAGGAAGCCGCTGCCCAGCCACTTGGTGCGGACCACCGCCCCGGTCTCCGGGTCGATCTCGGCGTAGGAGTAGGGGTCGAGCACCGAGGTGGCGTCGGTCCCGGGGACGACGGGGCCGCGCAGCACGGTGTGGATCAGGCCGTCGCCGGTGGACAGCCGCGGCACCGCCGCCGAGCGCACCGTGTTGTCCCACTTCAGGTCGCAGCCCGAACCGTCGGCGCGGACGTCCACCCGGCTCAGTCCGCCCCGGAAGGCGCCGGAGGCCGGCACCGCGGGGCCCGCGCCCTCGGGCAGCTTGGGGTACGGGTAGCCGTAGGTGCTGGCCACGAAGACCGCGTTGCCCACCGCGATCGGCGAGTTCTCGCTGCCGCTGCCACCCGCCCGCAGCACCGGCACCGAGCAGACCTGCTCGCCGCTCCCGGCCCGGTAGACCAACAGGTGGACGGTGGGGGCGGCGTTGTCGACGACCGTCAGGTAGTCGCCGCCGGTGGCCGGGCCGAAGAAGGTCGGGGTGGAGCCGGTGCCCCAGCTGAGCTGCCCGGGCTTGCGGCCGGGCCCGCGGTCGTACGGCTGCCGCCAGACGATCCGCGGGGTGCCGTCGGCCCCGGCGGCGAGCAGGTAGGTGGCGTGCGTGGAGGCGACCGCGGTGCCGGCGGGCGCGGTGGAGATGGAGTTGGCGATCTGCTCGCCCGGCGGGAGGGAGAGCGCGCGGACGGCCCCGGTGCGGTCGTCGGCGGTGCCGACCACACCGTGGCCGGTGGCGAACCAGACCCGGCCCTGCCAGTCCGGGGAGACGCCGGTGACCGCGTCGTCGGCGGGGACGACGGCTGCCAGCGGGAGCCGGCTGTCCACCGACAGCTCCCAGCCGCCGGCGGCGGTGCGGTGGTGCCCGATCCGCAGCAGGTCGCGGTTGCCGTCGACGGCCACCAGCCGGTCCCGGTCGTCCAGGTAGGCGTAGACCCCGCCGAGCAGCGAGCCCTTGGCCAGCGGGAGCTCGGCGAGCGAGCGGCCGTCGGCCGGGTCGAGCAGGTGGACGGTCGGGGTGAGGCCGAAGATCGTGGTGCAGAGCGCGACCGGGAATCCGTCGGCGCCGACCAGGACGGTCGGGCAGGCGGAGGCGAGCGCGGTGCGGTGCGAGTCGAGCGCCCCGGCCCGCGGGCCGGGCAGCGGGGTGGCGTCGGAGGAGCCGGTGTCGCCGTGCATGGTGGCGGTGCCGTCCGGGCCCGCGTACGGGTTGTGCGGCGGCAGCGGCGCGTACGGGCCGGCGGCCTGCGCGGGAGTGGCGAGCAGCAGCAGGGCGGCGGCCGAGAGTACGGCGGCGCGGGTGGGCAGCGCGAAGCGCATGAAGGTGTCCCGTCGGGGTGAGTAAGGAGAGGGCGGACCGCGCGGCGGTGCACACACCCGGACGTGCTCCCGGCCGCGGCCGGGCGGGGACACCGCGATCAGAGCGCGGTGCGACAGATCGCGGAGCACGCGTACGCCAGGTCGACGTCGAGTCGACGGCTCAGGTACGCGTGGCGATGCATGCCGCCAGGATCGCGTGTTGACGACCTCTCTCACAACACCCGTCTCGCCTGATGGATGGTCAGGCCGGATGCCGGGAAAGGCCTGCTGCTGGGCTGGCTGCGCGGTGCCCGGGTGGGCGCCGACGGGCCGCAGTTCCGCTT